>JAFULU010000238.1 GCA_017483125.1 Clostridia bacterium | reverse complement strand
ATACATATAAGTTTTTGGATAACAAAAAACATAAAGATCTTGCCTTCCCCGCGGGGGAAGGTGCCGACCAGCTCCTGCGGCGGGAGGCGGATGAGGGTGGATCGTGTCACCGCCTCTTCCGTCAGACAGTAGACCTATAAACCCCAATTTACAGCTCGATCAATTCCTTAGGACTCTTGGTAAAGTCATGAATGGTCCCATCCTCCAAGACCGCAATCATATCCTCGATGCGGCAGCCGTACTTGCCCTCGATATAGATGCCGGGCTCCACCGTCACCACGTGGCCGGGAGCCAGGAGGACGTCGGCGGGGACAGAGGCGGCAAAGCGGGGGGACTCGTGGATGTAGAGTCCCACGCCGTGGCCCAGGCTGTGGCCGAACAGGCCCTTGTAGCCGGCGTTGTCAATGATGTCGCGGGCGATCTTGTCCGCCTCGGCGCAGGGAAGGCCGACCTTCAGAGACTCAATGGCGGTGGTCTGGGCGCGGAGGACGGTGTTGTAGAGGCACTTGATCTCCTCGTCGGCCTTGCCGATGACCACGGTACGGGTCATGTCGGCGCAGTAGCCGTCCACGCGGGCGCCGAAGTCCATGGTGAAGAAGCCACGCTCCAGCTTCACGGGGCGGGGCACGCCGTGGGGGCGGGAGGACTGGGTACCCGACACCGCGATGGTGTCAAAGGCGGTCCCCTCGGAGCCATGGGCACGCATGAAGAACTCCAGCTCCAGAGCCACCTCTATCTCGGTGCGGTCGGGGTTGATGAAGTTCAGGATGTGGGCGAAGGCGTCGTCGGTCAGCTTTTGAGCGCGGGTCATCTTCTCGATCTCGGCGGCATCCTTGTACAGGCGCAGACCGTCGATCATGGCCGACGCGCCGCTCTGCATCTCCACCCCCTCAAAGGTTTTCTTGAATCTCTCCAGCAGGGAGTAGGACAGGGTCGCCTCCTCAAAAAGAGCCACCTTTACGCCGTAGTCCTTCAGAATGGCGGCCACGTAGGCCAGCATGGAGCGGTCGGGCATGATAATCTCAAACTCAGAGGCGTCCACCTGGGTGCGGGCGTCCTCGATGTAGCGGAAGTCGGCCAGCAGGAAGGCCTTTTCGGGGAGGACCACCACGAAGCCGTCGGTGTAGTTGAGACCCGACAGGTAACGCTGGTTGATCTCGGAGGAGACCACGATGGCCTCGGTGTGAGCCGCCTTCATGGCGGATTGGAGCTTGGTAAGATGGGACATGGTTTTTATCTCCTTGTTGTTTTGGTGTTGGATGGATTGGCGTGTCGCTCATTGGCGCTGTATTGGACGCGCGGGAGGGGAGACCCCTCCCCTACAAAAGAGGTGGAGTTACTTTTTGGATAGGTTCGCGTCGTACCACGCAGGTACGGGATTTTTCATATCATCGTACCACCCCAGCACGTCCCCCGCCTGCTTCAGCATGGTCTGCACCTCCCCCTCCCCGAAGGGGATGGCCCACGGCACCGAGGAGAGCATATTACTGCTGATATAGAGCGCCAACAGCCGCCAGAACTCCATGGGGACGGCGGTAGTCTCGCCCACCCCGAAGTAGCCGTCCACCAGCCCCGTGGCGAAGACAGGCGCGGCCTGGGCGCACCAGACGATGCGATTGAACTCCTCCCAGGGGTCGCCGAAGTCGTAGCGGTCAAAGTCGATGACCACGATCTTGGGGTCGGTCTCAGCGTCGGTCAGCATCATGTTGCCGATGTGGTAGTCCCCGTGCTGGAAGGTCTGGGGGCGGTTACGGAGCAGGTAGCGGTTCTCCTCGATGTAGCGCAGGAGGTGACGGTCGCCCTCAAACCGGATGGGGCAATCGGCGTACATTTGGATCTTGCGGTCGATCTTGGCGTTGAAGCGGGCCTCCCAATCGGGCTGATCGGGCGGGGCGGGGATGGAGTGGATGCGGGTCAGATACGCCCCCGCGTCGCGGCCCAGACGGTACTGCACCTCGGTGGGTAGCTTGGGGACGTTCGGTTCGGCGTCCACCCCGTCAACCCAGGAATGGATGGCGTAGACCCCCTCATCGCACTCTCCCACGGCGATCGGCTGACACATGGGGATCCCCGTGGCGGCCACGGTCTTCTGGAGGTCGAAGAGCTTGACAAAACGGTCACCCCGCTCGCGGGAGGTGACGCGGAGGAAATAGGGGGTGCCGTCGGGGGTGACGGCGCGGTATTTGCGGTCCCCCGACCAGCCGTAGTCGATGGGGGTGAGGGTCCTGAAGTCGGTGAGTTTCATGGTTCTGTTGATGTGGTGTGTGTCGAAAGCGGTTGACAATATGGGTGAATTGTGGTATAATACCCAGCGGATACCGAAAGGTGTCCCGTAGGAGTTGCCTGAACGGCGGCGGTCGCTTCCTCTATTTCGGGGAAGTCGAAATCTTTTTTGCCTTTCCCGATGCCCTGTCCAACATCGCAAAGGGGGAGGTGATATACATGGTCATGACATGGGAACTGTTTTTCCTGTTTTGCACGCTTCTGATAGCTGTGATCCGTCTGATAATGGATATTTACAATAAAAAAAGATAACCGCCCTGACGACCAATCTGTGCGGTTATCTGTATCGCAAGTGAGGAAGTGACCGTTGCCGGTAGCTCCTACGCCTTTATGATACCACACTTTGCTTGGTTTGTCAATACTTTTTCGGAATTTTTCACGGCGGCGGGGATGCCGCTTTTTGTTTGTCTTACTCTCCCCTGCGCTCGGTCCAGTACTTCTTCATCGCCAGCGCGTCCTCCGCCATGGTCCCGTCCGACTCGCAGATGATGCGGGGGCAGAGACCGTCCGTAATGATGGCCTCCATCAGCGGCTCGAACGCGGGGCCGTAGACGGTGTCCTCAAAGGTGACGTGGCGCTTTTCTCCCGCGTCGGTGAACTCGATCTTGGAGAAGTGGCAATGGAGGTGGGTAGCGTACTCGGCGCCCAGACGGTCGGCGATGGTGTGGAAGACCCGACGGTAGCTGTCCCTGTCGGGGAACTGACCGCCCACCCCTCTGGCGTTGAGGTGGCCGAAATCCACCACGGGATGGAAGTGGGGGTCCACCTTGCACTGCTCGATGACCTCGTCCAGAGTCCCCAGCTGGTTGCGCTTACCCATGGTCTCAATACCCAGGCGGATGGGGGTGTCCCCCACCGTCTCCATGAGGCGGGCGAGGGTGTCGCAGGACAGCCGCATGGCCTCCTCACGGGAGATCTTGCCCGCACTGCCGCTGTGGATGACGATGGTGTCCGCACCCAGCAGCTCGGCGGCCCAGAGGGACTTTTGAATGTAGCCGATGCTGTTGGTGCGCTTCTCCTCCTCCACCGAGGACAGGGAGATGAAGTAGGGGGCGTGAAGGGACATGAGGATACCGTGCTCGCGGGCTTTCAGTCCAATCGCGGCGAGGGCGCCCTCACCGGCGGTGATGCCCTTGCCCGCCTCGTACTCGTAGGCGTCGAGACCCTTCTGCTTCAGCCAGCCGGGAGCCTGGATGGTGGCTTTCCCGCCCTCTTGCTTGAACCACTCCCCGTTGCCGCCTGGGCCGAAGGTGGGGGTGGTGACAGTCTTGAAGTCGATCATATACGTTCCTTTCCGGCGGGGGGCTCCCGCCAAAGGGGATTTGTTTCTCCTACTATTTTAACAGATTGGGCGGGATTTTGCAATAGGGTGGGGAAAGATTTTCAAATTTGGGTTTATCGCTCTGCGACCGAAATGCAAAATGCAAAATGCAAAATCAAGAACGAAGCGGCGGTACGATAACGGCTTTCGACTATGGATATTCCATACAGGGCAATGCTTTTCGGGTGTTTAATCGGAAAATCTTACCATAAAATAGGCTTTTGCGAAGCAAAAGGCTTCATTCATTTTGCATTTCGCATTTTGCATTTTGCATTCTCAAGCTCCCCGCTAAACTGCAATTTGCCCGCCTCAACCACCGGTTGTCCCCCCATATCCGTTTTCTCACTTGCCAATTCTCCCATCCTGTGCTATAATAGACCCAGACCCACACCAAAAAAGGAGGACCCGCCATGCCCACTCCCACCCCCGCGACCAATCCCGCCGCCGTCTCCGCTACCATCCGCCGCCTCCGCCGTGAGCGGGGACTGACCCAGGAGGCTCTGGCCCAAGCCGTCGGCGTGTCCCCCCAGGCCATCTCCAAGTGGGAGACGGGGCAGACCATGCCGGATATTACCCAGCTGTTGCCCATTTCCAAGGTGCTGGGGATCGGGGTCAACGAGCTGCTGGGGGGCGACCGCCGCAAAGAGCTGGAGGAAAGATTTCAAAAGGCGATCCCGTTTGGCGAGGAGCTTACCTTGCTGGTCTCCTTGGATGCCCTGAAGGAGTTCCCTGACGATGAGACCTTCCGTTACCGTCTCGCCTGTGATGAGAAGATCCTCGGCGAGCGTTCCACATCTAAGATAGACCGAGATCGCTATCTCAACCGCGCCGCCATTCGGTTTGGCGAGCTACACAACGAACACCCCGAAGATGAGACCTACGCCTCCATGCTGGCGGAGACCCTCTTTGCGCTGGGGAACCGCGAGGAGGCCATGAGACTGGCGGCTGCCTGTAAGGATCCTCAAAAGGAGCTGGCCATGCTTTTGGAAGGGGATGAAAAACGCCGTTACCTGCAGAAAAAGCTCCGTCGGGACATGATGGCCCTGTACGGCAGGCTGTTTGCCAACCATAGCCGTGAGGCTTTGGTGGCCGCTCGCACCCTGCTGGATACCCTGCTTGGCGAGGATGTCCTCTACACCAACTGCCTCCCCTCCACATACGTATGGGAGGCCGAGCTGTGCCGCGAGGAAGGAAATACCGAAGGATTTGTGTCTGCCATGACTAATGCCTACGAGGCGGCCAAGAAATATGACGGGATCCCCTTCGGCAACCATCCCTACCGCGCGCCGCTGTTTGATCTTCTGACCCACGAAGTGAATCTCCACGGCGCCCTTCTCGGTTTGATCATGGACGATGCCCAAGCACCCTTGCTGGCCGATCCTGTCGTCTTGGATCTGCGGCGGCGTATCGTGGAGGAGCAGGTGGACTGCCGTCCCCTGTTTCGCCATGAGGGGCTGGCCTACTTCCGATTCTGCCAGCGGCATATATGCGAATCCAATTATTCCAATTTCAGTATCGCTTTTGATCTGCCCTACCATGAGAAAGACCTCATGGAATGGATGAAACGCTATCCAGGCTATGCCGGAGAAGCCATGCTGGGCTTCTACAAGGCCGCGGTGGAGGAGCTGGTGGGCAGCGGTGTCATGAGGGGCTACGCCGCTTATGTCGGAAATGACATTTTGGCCTACTGCAACTGCGGGGTCAAGGAAAAGTACAAGGTTCTCCCCCTTCCCGAGGAGGAGCGCGCCATCCCCACCGCCCCCGAGGGAGCAAAGATCCTTTCCATCGTGGAGATCCCGGTCTCCCGCTTCTTCCAAAACTGCGGGATCGAGGAAATGCTGTTGGATCATGCGCTGGCATTCGCCAAAAAGCAGGGCTACACCCACGCCGAGGTCTACCCCCTGGAGCGGATGGAGCCGGACAAGGAACGGTTCAACGCCTTACTATCCCTTTACGAAAAAGCGGGATTTGCGGTCATCCGCGACCTGTCAAGCGAGCCGGACGGGCGGTATTTCATCATGCAGAAGGAATTGTAAACCGCACACATACGAAAACAGGTGCTTCCGTCGGGGAAACACCTGTTTTTTTTCGGTATCGGTCTACTCTCTCTCCCGCTTTTCCTTCCCATACAGTATGACCCCGACCACGAACAGCGCGGCGGCGGCCGGCTGCAAGAGGGACCCGACCTGGATCAGGGACGCCTCACGGAACATGGCCAGCAGGGCGGAGAAGCCCATGCCCGCCGTTGCCACGAGACGGATGATCCCCACGATCAAAAGGGCGAGGCGGTCGCGGTCCTCGGGGGACCACCCCCAGAAGGCGGCGATCAGCAGGGCGGCCTGATACAAAGGCCCGGTGATAGTGAGCCACCAGATCGCGTTTTTGGAGAGTATGGTGGCAAGCACCGTGATGGCCACGGCGGCGATGCTTACGATACTGCTGATTTTAATGACCGAAACGGCGGTTGACTGTTTCATACCCGTTCACCCTCCTCGTAAATGGAATCCTCCCGCCGACAGAGGTCGCGGGTCTTGCAGACGGGGCAGGTCAGAGTGGCCTTGTCGGTGGTTTCTACCTGCCACCGCACGAAAAACAGACGGAACCATTTCACGCGGAACCGACTGCCGCAGGAGGGACAGATATAGCGGTGGGAGGCCAGCTCCCGGATCCGTTCTATGCGGGGGATATTGACGAGAAACACGATCACGAGGGAGGGGATGAGAATTGCGAGGCAAATGGCGGCAGTTCTCATGGTGGTCTCCTTTCTTACGGTGTGTATGTATCCTGTAATTATATCATACAACGACCGCATGGAAAATTCAATCAACCATTTCGGCAACGCGCCTCAACCGAACCGTGAGAAGATCACCACTCAATCCCGTTCTTCCTCTTGAACTTCCTCACCACAGGCTTCTCCAGCCACCGCTTGAACTTGAAGAACGCGTTCTTTTTGTCCCGAATGGGCGGCACGATGAGGCACTTGACCCCCAGATTATGCCCCGCCAGGGCGTCGGTCAGGAGCTGATCCCCCAGCATGACGGTGGTCTCAAGCGTCCCGCCGAGATCGTTCATGGCCTTGACGAGATTCTTCTTGAAGGGCTTGCCGCTCTTGGCGTAGGCGGGGACCCCCAGGGTGGCGTTGAACCGATTGACCCGCTCCCAATCGTTGTTGGAGACGAAGGCGATGCCGATGCCCGCCTCGGAAAGGGAGGCGATCCAGCCCTTGATGCGCTGGTCGGGCTCGGGCTGCTCGTAGGGGGCCAGGGTGTTGTCAATGTCCGCGAGGATGGCCTTGACCCCCAGCTCCCGCAGGAACGCGGGGGTGATCTCATCGAAGGTGCGGAACATATAGTCGGGCATCATGGGGTTTTTCATGGCAAACTCCTACCTAATAAATGCAAAATTCAAAATGCAAAATGCAAAATCAAGAGCGCGGGGACGGAAACGGCGCCTGGGGGCGTTCTTACCCTTTTATTGTACCACATCAGCAAGATTTCCGCAAGGGCTTTTGCGATAATTTCCGCCCCGCGCGCATAAAATGCGGTGACAGCGCCACAGGCGCCGCCTATGCGCCGCTTATGCGCCGCCTGTGGGCCGTCCTCCCCGCTCTCTCCGTACTTGATTTTGCATTTTGCCTTTTGAATTTTGCATTTCCAGAAAGGAGCCGTCATGGGCCATCCGCGTTTCCTCGTACTCCTGCTGATCCTGTCCCTGCTCTTCTCCGCCTGCGGGACAAGCGACCCGCCCCCCGCCGCCTCGGAGGTGCTGACCGCCGCCCTCACCGCCGTGACCGACACCGCCCAGACCCTCCCCGACGGCATCATCCGCCTCACCGCCGCTCCCGCCGCCTCCCCCCACCACCTGACCGAGACCTTTCTCTCCGCTCTCTACGGCGAGGCCGCCCGCGGTCTTCTGGGCGGGGACTCCACCGACAATCCGCCCGTGCAGGATGCCGCCCTCTATCTCTCGGTGGCCCCTTACCCCTTCGAGCTGGGGGTCTTCCGCTGTGCCGACGGGGACACGGCGCGGACGGTGGCGGCCCTCTGCCGCGGACGGCTGGACACCCTTGCGCGAGGCTTTGCGGGGAGCGAGTGGGGGGAGGTGGTCTCGTCCGGTTGGGTGGCCGCTGAGGGGAACTGGGTCTTTCTGGTGCTCTGTGAGGATCCCGCGCCGATCCTGGAGGCCGCGCGACGGGCGGTGGGTTGAGGTTTGGTCTTCGACGAAAGATTTTTGAGAAAAATCGAAAAACTTTTCCAAAACCCCTTGACAAATCTCTTTTTTTGTGGTATCATAGTCCAGTCGCCAGAACGACACCCATGGAGAGGTGGCTGAGCTGGTCTAAGGCGCACGACTGGAAATCGTGTTTAGGCTAATACCCTAACGAGGGTTCGAATCCCTCCCTCTCCGCCAAATACCCCCGAGGCGCAAGCCTTGGGGATTTTGCTTTTTATGGGGCTTTTTCGGTGACGGAATCCATCCCAAGGAGGCCCCCATGCGCGCGTTCATCTACACCGGCGGCACCGTCCGCACCGAACACATCACCGAGCACCCCAAGGCCGACGATCTCTGCATCGCCGCCGACTCGGGCTACCATACCGCCGTGGCTCTGGGGGAGCGCATCAACCTGCTTTTAGGGGATTTCGACTCCATCGGCGCGGTGCCCCGTGACGGCGGCTTTGAAATTCAACAGGTCCCCGCCGAGAAGGACTACACCGACACCCAGCTGGCGGTGGAGATCGCCATAGACCGCGGCGCCGAGGAGATCATCATCATCGGCGGCCTTTCGGGGCGGCTGGATCACACCCTGTCCACCCTGGCCATTCTGGAGGATCTGCACGCCCGCGGGGTCTACGGCACCGTCACCGACGGCCAGAGCCGCGCCCGCTATATGAAGTCTACCTCCACCCTCATCGCCCGCAGTCCCTACAGGTATCTCTCGATCATCGCCGTCGACGAGGTGGTCAAGGGGGTAGACATCGAGGGGTGCAAGTACCCCCTGAAGAAGGCCACCCTCCGCCGCCGCAACCAGTTCGCCGTCTCCAACGAGATCACGGGGAACGTGGCGTTCATCGCAGTGAAGAAGGGCGGGGTGTTCATCATCGAGTCGCGGGATGCGTGACGGTGAGATCCCCCTTGAATGTAGGGACCGGCGTCCTCGACGGTCCGCCACCGTTTGCCCCAAAATCTTTGTCGGGTCAAGGTCAATGATATTTGCGGACCGTCGGGGACGCCGGTCCCTACGGCTTCATTTTCAACCTCACCGCCAAACCCAGATTTGAAGCGTTTTGCAATCGCCTATACAAGATACAAAATGGGAGGCCCCACGCGGTGACTCCCGTTCTTGATTTGTTTTTTGTCATGACACCCGTGTTCCACACCGAATTTCCGATGATTCGGGTAAAAAAACACCGCCACGGCTTGAGTAGACCGTAGCGGTGTTTTTTGGTTCGTCTTAGCTCGCAATCAAGCGTTCAGGCTGTTGAGAGCCTTGGTGAATGCGCTCTTCTTGTGAGCGGCGGCGTTCTTGTGGATGATACCCTTGGAAGCGGCCACGTCGATCTTCTTGACGGCGGCCTTGTACAGCTCCTGAGCGGCAGCCATATCGCCGGCGGCCAGAGCGGCCTGGTACTTCTTGATGTCGGTCTTCATCTGGGAACGGAACATCTTGTTCTGAAGGGTCTTGGTCTCAGTCACCTTCACGCGCTTCTTTGCAGACTTAATGTTCGGCATGAGTTTGTCCTCCTCTTAGCATAAATTTATGCTCCAACCTTACCTCATCTGAGAGGGTATGTGGTAAGGCCACACATATACTCCTATATAATAGCACATTTTCCTTGATTTTGCAAGGGTTTTCTGAAAATTTCTTTTGAAAATATCCGTGAAATTTCCATAGACAAAGGGACGACAAATTGGGCAATTTGACCAAGACTTGACTGTGCGGTCACGCGTCCAGCGAAAAATCCGTGGCGTAGAGACCGACGGTTTCGCGCAGGGTTCCCGCAACGCCCACTTGGTACAGACCGTCCTCGGGGACCGTGAAGGTGATCTCGGCCGTCTGCCAGTCACGGCCGGGGAGGTAGCCGTCAAGACCGCAGGTGATGGTCTCCTCGTGGAGGGTGGTCAGGGTGGGAGCGGCACCCGTGGGGCGGGTCAGGTCCTCGGCACGGCGGACGAAAGCCGTGAAGTTTCCGCTTGCCTTGTAGGAAAAGCGCCTGGTGTGGGTGCCTTCGGTGAGGTACAGGCCCTGCCACAGGTCGCAGACCTTGCCTCGGACGGGGGTGAGGACGGCGCAGGCCTTGCCGTAGAAAATGATCTGATCCACCGCCTCGCGGGTGGTGTAGGACCAGCCCGAGAGCCCAAGCCGCCAGTCGGGGTTGCGCTCGGCGGGACGGCGGAGGAAGTCACCCCGCTCGAACTGGGAGGGGGACTTGATGCCCAGGTCGTTCTCCAGATTCAGGATGCGGAGTGCACCCAGACCCAGGGGAGAGCGGAGCTCGCAGTTGTGGATGCGGACGTCCTTGACGGGGGAGAAATCGTCGGTCTCGGAGTTGTCGAAGGGGAAGACACCGTAGTAGGGGTTGTCGGTCCAGCCGCCGATGGAGACGCGGCCCTCCAGAGAGGTGTCGAAGATGTGGATATTCCGCACCTCGGCCCGCTCCAGATCGGGGGTATCAGTGCCCCAGACGCAGAAGGAGATGGCGGAGGCGGTGAAGACGTAGCAGTTGAAGCGGGAGTGGGACAGCTCGATGTCTCGGGTACTGCGCTCGGTGCCGGGGTGGGTGAAGTTCCACAGCATATCACGGGGGTCGTTGTAGTTGGCCGAGAGGCAGATGCCGTCGTCGTTGGTGTTGAGCAGGATGCGGGTGAATCGCATACCCTCCGAGGCCGAGGGCCACATACCGTCGGCACCCGTACACTTGGCCTCGTCCAGAAGGAGGTTGGCGAAGTAGCCGTGGTGGTTGCGGGGGAGGCTCATGTACACGCCGCTGGAGCGGATGACGGTAAGACTGCTGACCTCAAAGGTGTCGCACTCTACGATGCCGATGGGGCAGACGTGCATACGGTCACAGCACCCGATGCAGACGTTGTCCCCGATGAAGCGGAAGTAGCCGTCCTCGCTGGCGCTCTCGGTGTCGCACATACGGACGGTACCGCCGCCCGTCAGACGGAAGCGCTCCTCGCGGAAGGCGTAGAGCAGGGGCATATTGCCCGAGGTGTGGTTGGCGGGCCAGTTGACACCCGTCATGGAGACGTTGTGACCGAAGCGGGGAAGCATCTTATAGTAGGAAATGTCGTCGGCCTGCCACAGGACGGCTCCCTCCTCCACCCAAAGCTCCACGAAGCTGCGGATATACAGGTTGGTCACCACAAAGCGGCGGCCCATGTCCATACCGCTGTGGATATTCACCCCGCCGGGGATCACCACCGTACCGCCCCCTGCGTTGCTCACGTGGTCGATGGCGGCCTGGATGGCGTCGGTATCGTTCGTGAAGCCGTCGCCCTTGGCACCGAAGTCCAGAACAGACACGGTATAGTCGGGCAGCTCGAAGGCGTAGGGGTTCTCACCGCAGATGTCCTTCCAGTTCTCAATGACGGTGCGCTCGGCCAGAGGCGTCCAATCCTCGTCTACACAGCTGTCACAGACGGGAGGCAGGACGGCACCCAGAAACTGGGAGGCGATGCGGGTGACGTTGCCCCGCATGAGGGGGGCGGTCAGGGTGACGGTGGCCGACTCGATACGGGTGCGGGCCACACACTCCAGCTTACCCAGATCGGGGTGGATATCGCTGGGGAACACGTCGTAGACCGCCAGCTCGCGGCTCATATAGGCGGGGTCGAGCTCACAGGTAAAGGTGATGCTCTCGGCCTCGGTATCAGCGATACAGGACAGGAAACGACCCGCGGAAGGCCCGATCTTTTTCTCCTGCTCAAAGGCCACCTTCCACAGCCGCAGAGTCACGGCCTCAGCGGTGCTTGCGCGGGGAATGAGACGGATGCCCGTCAGCCGTCCCACGGCCTTTTCGCAGTCCGAGAGGTTGAGGTAGACCGTCTGAGGGGTATCCAGCCCTCCCAAGGCGAAGGTTTTCTGCTTGTCAGCCGAGAAGAAATTCTCGCCGTCGGTCTTGAACTGCACCGTCAGACCGACGGCGGGGGTGGTGGCGTCCATGCGGAGCACCAGAGTATTTTTAATGGGCAGGAAGACGTCGCAGACGGTATTCTTTCCGTCGGTGAGGTCGGGGAGGGTCAGGGAGGACTCCCCCGCGAAGGTGTAGGTCACGGTATCGTCCCTATGGGTCACGGTGCCGTTCTCGGCCTCGAACAGCACCTCCATGCCCTTGCCCTTGAAGGTGAAGTCCACGCTCATGGCGGCTTCTACGGTATCCAGCTTAATGACTCTCTGCCATTCGGGGACCTCCTCGTCCATGAGGTAGTCGAAGCGGATGGCCTCCACCGAGGAGACCACAGATTCCCCCGCGAAGTTGGCGTAGATGCGGTTAAATCCGTAATTGGTAAGCTGAACCGTGCGGGAGGCCTCGCGGCCGCCGCCCATGAGGGTGACGGTGATATAGGACTGACTGACCAGCAGGGGGTCGGGCTTCTCCACGAAGTACTTGTTCTCGGCCACGTCGGAGAAGTATTGGCTGTCCCGCTCTCCGTCGTAGGGGGAGATGGCGAAGGTCAGCAGGGGGGCGTCCGACAGGCAGAAGGGGGTGGCGGCGGTATAGGTAAAGCTCATCTTGCGGGGATGGTGACCGTCTGTATCGGCGGCCTTCAGGCGCAGGGCGTGATCCCCGATGGAGACCAGATCGGGCTTCAGGGCCTCGATGGACTTCTCACAGAGGCTCTGACCGAGGGTAACGCGCTCAAGCTGACCCTCCTCGGAGAAGCTGATGAGGGTACGGCGGTTCTTCAGGTACAGACGGCGGTTGGACAGAGAATCCTTGGATACGGCGATGCTCATATGAAGACTCCTTTCGGGGTGGTTTCCTATGAAGGTATTGTAGCATATTTTCTCGCCCTTGTAAATGGGGCGGGACCGAAAAGTGGAAATTTTACCGTGATTTCGTGGGTTTTTCCCTGTTCTGCCCCTCGAAAATCTTGACAAAGCGCCCCCGCTGTGGTACAATATTCCCGAAAAAACACCGTCTTACGGAGGACGTAAAGCTATGAACGAGATCAAGAAAGCCGCCATCGGCATCATCGGTGCCATGCAGATCGAGGTAGAGGCACTCTGCGCCGCCATGACCAATACCGAGTGCGAGACCGTGGGCAACATGACCTTTGTCTACGGCGACCTGAAGGGCAAAAAGGTGGTCTGCGCCAAGTGCGGCATCGGCAAGGTCTTCGCCGCCATGTGCGCCCAGACCATGATTCTGAAGTACGCCCCCGACTGCATCATCAACAGCGGCGTGGCGGGGACCCTCTCCGAGTCCCTCTCCATCGGGCAGATCGCCCTGGCCGAGCAGGTGGTCCAGCACGATATGGACACCTCCCCCATCGGAGATCCCGTGGGGCTGATCTCGGGCATCAATATCATCTACATCCCCACCGACACCACCGTCACCGCCGCCCTGGCCGCCGCCGTGGGCAGTGAGGGTGTCCCCTATATGCGGGGTACCGTTGCCTCGGGGGATCAGTTCATCTGCCGTACTTCCGACAAGGAGCGCATCAAGGACAGCTTTGACACGCCCGACAAGCCCGTCATCGCCTGCGAGATGGAGGGTGCCGCCATCGGCCAGGTCTGCTATGTGAACGGCACCCCCTACGGCATCCTCCGCGCCATCTCCGACGGCGGGGACGAGAACGCCTTCGCCGATTACCCCACCTTCCTGGCCGCCGCAGCCAAGACGGCCACCGAGGTCATGCTCAAGTTCGTGGAGAATTGGAGAGTGACCGAGTAGGGAGCGACGCCCCCGTCGCTCCTGAAATGTGGATCATGACCAGCTCCCCGTAAGAGACCGCCCGTTTTCGGTTTTAGGAGCGACGAGGGCGTCGCTCCCTACAAGCATATTTCTTTGTTTGACAAGATCTTTTTTGGAATGTAGGGGTAGCCCTGTGTGGCCGCCCGTCACCCCCAAATTACCTTTTCCGTTCTGCCAAACAGTTCAATACCCCCAATCAGAAAGGAACACCCTCATGCAAAAGCGCATCATGAACCTCGTCAATTTCGTCCGCGGCTGTGAGCCCCGCCAGCCGTGGCAGGATCTCTATACCCCCATCAAGGAGGAGATCGCCATCAACAAGAGCTACGGCTTCGACCATACCGTCCTTCTCCAGTACGACGCCCTCATCCGCCCCGACATGGCGGAGCTGATGAAGGCCGAGCTGGACGAGCATATGGAGCTGGGCCTGTGGTTCGAGATGGGCCGCCCCCTCACCGAGGCCGTGGGCATCGAGTGGAGAGGCCGTCCCGGCTACGATTGGGACTGGTTCGTCAACCCCGGCTTCCTCCCCGCATACACCCCCGAGCAGAGGGAAGCCCTCATCGACGAGGCCTTCCGCCTCTTCAAGGAGACCTTTGGCTTCTACCCCAAGGTGGCGGGCTCCTGGCTCCTGGATACCCATTCGGTCAACTACATGAGCGACAAGTACGACCTCTCCGCCATCTGCATCTGCCGTGAGCAGTGGGGCGTGGACGCCTACACCCTCTGGGGCGGCTACTACAGCGGCGGCTACTACCCCTCCCGCAACAATATGCTCTGCCCCGCGGGGACCCCCGAGGCGGGGTGCAGGACCCCCGTCTTCCGTATGCTGGGTATCGACCCCATCTATGGCTTTGACGAGAGCAAGTACGCCGACAAGCTCTCGGGCTGTCCCACCATGGAGCCTGTCTGGGGCCCCGGTGCCGATCCCAACGTGGTGGACTGGTATCTGGAGACCTACTACAAGAATCCCTGCCTGACCTTCTCCCAGATGACCACGGGCCAGGAGAACAGCTTCGGCTGGGAGTGGATTCAGAACGGCTACCGTATGCAGGCCGAGAAGATCGCCGCCTACCGCGATCAGGGTCTTCTCACCGTCCAGAAGCTGGGGGACACCGGCGCGGATATGCGGGCGAGCATGACGGTCACCCCCGCCACCGCCCTGACCGCCTACGGGGACTGGGCTCACGACGGCTCCGACCCCGCCAAGGTCTGCCGCTCTGTGTGGTACAGCTGCGCCAACTACCGCGTGAATATCTTCCAGCAGGGAAACAAGCTCTTCATCCGCGACCTCAACAAGTTTGACGACCGCTATACCGAGCGCTTCACCGAACGCCCCTGCGAGGCCTGGGACGCGGTTTACGATAACCTCCCCATGGTGGATGGCCGCATCTGGAGCAAGGAAGGGAAGGATTGCGCCCTGTCCGTGGAATTCACCGTCCGCCCCAGGGGCTTTACCTGCGTGGAGCACGGACAGGCCATGGAGGTGATCCTCCGCTTCGAGAACGGTATCCACGGCCTGATCTACCTCTCTCCCAAGGGCATCTCCTTCGAGGGCTGCGGTATCCTGACCTACTCGGTGGGTGTCCCCCACGAGACTACGGTCGCCTATGAGGACGGCGAGTTCCGCTACACCCACAACGGCTACGACTACGCCCTGCCTGTGACGGGCTGCCGCGTGGAGGAGACCGAGGAGGGCTACCGTCTGGTGCCCACGGGCGCGGTCAAGCTGGATATGAGTAAACGATAAGACGGCTTTTTTGGCGGTCTCTACGGGCTATTTACCCGTTCTCACTACATACATTCAAAGAAACCGAGGCATACTACCCCCATGAAAACCAATTACCACGCCCACACCCACCGCTGTAACCACGCCGAAACCGGCGAGCGGCGGTACATTGAGGCCGCCCTCAAGGAGGGCTTCAAGATCTTCGGCTTTGCCGACCACGTCCCCCAGCCCTATACCGACTTCCGCTCGGGAATGCGGATGCAGCCCGATGAGACCGCCGATTACGTGCAGACCCTCTGCGCCCTCAAGGAGGAGTACCGCGGGGAGATCGATATCCACGTCGGCTTTGAGGCCGAGTACCTGCCCACCCTCTTCAACGATCTGCTCCGCCTGCTGGAGCCTCACCCCTACGAGTATCTGGTCATGGGTCAGCATTTCCTGGACTTCGAGAAGGGCGGCACCTACACGGGCGCGGCCACCGACAGCGAGGCGGTGCTCTCCCACTACGTGGATCAGTGCGCCGAGGGACTGAACACGGGGGCCTTCTCCTGCATGGTCCACCCCGATATCCTCAACTTCCGCGGGGAGGAGTCTGTCTACCGCGCCGAAATGCGCCGCCTCTGCCGGGAGGCAAAGGCCTGCGGGGTGCCGTTGGAGTACAATCTTCTGGGCCTGGGTACTCACCGCCACTACCCCCATCCCGTCTTCTGGGAGGAGGCCGCCGCCGTTGGCAACAAGGTCATCCTGGGTTGGGACGCCCACGCCCCCTCCTGGCTGGAGCAGCCCGAGCTGGAGGCCCAAGCCGACGCCTTCCTCCGCTCCCTGGGGCTGAAGCGCATCGAGACCCTGACCCTCATCCGTCCCCACGCGAAAAACTGAGTCTCAACCGCCTCCGTCGGGGGCGGTTTTCTTTTTCGCGGAGGGGATTTTTTGGTGATTTCACCGAAAACAAAAAAAATGACCGTTGATGGTTGACTTGTACGCAATTTTGTGCTATAATAATGAGGTATCGAGGCGATCTTGTGCAGGTTGCCCATATACGCGCCGCTTTCCTTGTGGGTTCCGTTGATTTACAGGCCAAGGCACGCGGTGTGTTTCCATTATTTTATAAGGAGGTTTCACATGAAAACCAAACTGACCAAGCTATTGTGTCTGCTCATGGCCGGTCTGATCCTGCTTTCGGGTCTTGTCGCTTGCGGCGATACCAACGAGGGTACCGAGGACAAGACCTCGGGAGAGGCCACAGACGAGGGCGAGACGTCTGATTCCGTACAGGCCGCTCTGGACGCTCTGGGCGACATCGACTACGGCGGCCGTGAATTCACCGTTCTGTACGGCGGTGCCCAGAAGGAAGAGAACTACGGCGTCAACGAGACCGTCGATAAGGATGGCGGCGCCAGCCAGATCATCAACGACGCGGTCTACGAGCGCAACACCCTTCTGGAGGAGCGCTGCAAGCTGGTGTACGGCAACATCGAGGGCGACGTCTCCAACATGGCCCGCACCGAGGCTTCCGCTCCCACGGGTGACTTCCAGTTCATGGACACCACCCTCCGCGATCAGGCTGCTCTGGCGACCAACGGCTACCTCTACGACTTCAACGCCCTGGGTATCGACCTGGACGGCGAGTGGTGGGACAGCGGTACGGCCAACTTCGTGCTGGCTGACGGCGTCTACTTCATGACCGGCTCCACCAACACCCGCGACGACGGCGTGACCTACGTCCTGATCTTCAACAAGGATCTCCGCAAGACCTACTCCGAGACGGTTCCCAACCCCTATGACACCGTCAAGGCATGGGAGTGGACCCTGGATCACTTCAACACCGTCATTCAGGGTATCTCCAACGATAACGGCGACGGCAAGTGGGACGAGCTGGATACCTACGGCTTCATCAACACCTGGGAGTACGGTAACACCTTCTTCCTGGCCTCCGACCTGCGCTACGTCATCAACGACGAGACCGTTGACTATCCCGAGCTGTTCCTGTCTTCCTCCAGCAACATGGAGAAGGCTCTGAACGTCCTGGAGCTGTCCCGCGCCATCTACCACAACAACAACGCCTCCTTCATGTCTCCTCCCGGTGAGGAGATCAAGGGCCTGACTGCCTTCAAGGAGGGCCGCGGCCTGTTCTACGGCGAGGTTGCCCAGTATCTGTCCGCGCTGAACCGCGAGATGACCGACGGCAACTACGGCGTTCTGCCCGTGCCGAAGTACGACAAGGCTCAGGAGTTCTACCGCACCTGGACCCACGACAGCGGCTCTGCCTTCTCGGTCACCTCCGCTATCCCCGAGAAGGACGCCGAGGTCATCGGTCAGATCATGTCCGCCTACGCCATCCTGTCCCACCAGAAGCTGAAGCCCGCCTACTACGACACCATGCTCAAGAGCCGCGGTGTCCAGGACGCCGAGTCCGCTGAGATGCTGGATCTCATCTTCCAGAACCGCGTGTACGATCTGGCCTTCTACTTCGATCTGGGCTTCTACGACGTCTTCAAGTCCAACGTCAACAACGCAAACTCCGAGAAGTTCGCCTCCTCCTACAGTGCCGCCGCCAAGAGCTTCGACAGAAAGCTCAAGACCATCCTGCGCAAGCTGGAGAAGGACTGATCCAAGCAGTTTTTCCGCAACAGAACCGGGCCTTTACGGCTCGGTTCTCTTTTTGTGCAAGGAGTCAACACCGTACGGAGATACTTGTTCTTGACAAAACAGGAAAAATATGATACAATGAAAAGTGCGAAACACATACCTTCCAGCTGAAAGGAGAAAACAAGCTATGAGTAAGAAAATCCGTCTTCTGAGCCTGCTTCTGGCTCTTTTGATGGTGGTGTCCGTCTTTGCCGCCTGCGGGAACAACGAGGACACCCAAAAGGAGACCGGCGATACCACCGCGGGGCAGACCGAGAACGTGACCGATCCCGTTGAGGATGCCCTGACCGAGTTGCGCGCCGAGGTGGACTGGGGCGGAAACGACTTCGGTATCATCTACGTCAACGACATCGGCGGCTACACCGAGGAGGTGGAGGCCGAGCCCGAGAACGGCGACGAGACCGGAAGCGGTGTCATCAACGATGCCGTCTTTGAGCGCAATACCCTCTTTGAGGAGTACTGCAACCTGAACTTCGTGCTGGTTCCCACTCCCAACCCCTCCATCGGCAGCGCCATCATGGCGGAGGTTCAGACCGGTACGGGTGACTTCCACCTCATTACCACCACCGCCGACACCGCGGCCAGAAACGCTACCTCCGGCTATCTATACAACTACCTGGATCTGGACATGGATCTGGAGCAGGAGTGGTGGGATGCCGGTACGCTGGACTTCGCTCTGGATGGCCGCGTATTCTTCATGGACGGCTCCTTCAACATCGTGGACGATGACGTGACCTTCGTGTTCATGTTCAACAAGGAGCTGCGCACCGAGTACAAGATCGACAACCCCTACGATACCGTTAAGGCGGGCGATTGGACTCTCGAGTATTTCAATTCCGTTGTCAGCCAGCTGGCTACCGAGAACGGTGACGGTAAGTGGGACGAGAACGATACCTACGGCTTCTCTACCCCCGGCTCCATCGGTAACACCTTCTTCTACGGTGCCGGTCTGAAGTACGTGGAGAACAGCCGCGACATGGACGTTCCCGAGCTGGTGCTGGACAAGAAGATGGAGCAGGCTCTGAACGTGCTGGATATGGCCCGTTCCATCATCCAGGAGAACAACTCCACCTACGTGGCTCCTCACGGCAGCGAGGGTATTTCCCGCGACGTCTTCATTCAGGGACGTTCCCTGTTCTACTGTGAGGCCGCCAGCTACCTGCGCGGTCTGAACGCCAACATGGAGCGCGAGTACGGCGTGGTGCCCGTGCCCAAGTACGACAAGGCCCAGGCTAACTACACCACCTGGAGACACTCCATCGGCTCTACCCTGTCCATCCCCACCACGGTGGCTAAGGGTGACATGGAGCAGTTCTCCATGGTGCTGGAGACCTACGCTCTTCTGTCCCAGAAGCTGGTCCGTCCCGCTTACTATGACACCATGCTGACCACCCGTAACGTCCAGGACGTGGAGTCCTCCGAGATGCTGGATCTCATCTTCCTGAACCGTACCTACGATATGGCTATGTACTTCACCGATCTGGGCTTCAACGGTCTGTTCGAGCAGGCCGCCCTCAATTCGGGTAATACCTTCACTTCCTCTTACCAGGCCAACAGCAAGAAGTTCGACAGACAGATCGCCAACATCCTGCGCAAGCTGCAGAATCCCCGCTGATCGGCAGAGACACGATCCAACCCAACCGAAACGGATTCCCTCGGGAGTCCGTTTCTTTTTTATTGCGGACTTTCGGGGCATTATGCCCATATTCCATTGACAAAGTAAAGCTTTTGTGATACAATTAAACTGTACCCGTGTAGGGATTTTTGGGAGATCGAAAGGAGATCGCCATGAAATATCTGAATCGAGAGAAGCTGACCGAAATGCTCGCCAAGCGCACCGCCGAGGACATGGCCGACGGCCGCATCGGCGGTACGGGTCTTTGCGTCATGCAGGACGGGAAAGAGATCTATAAGGCCTACAGCGGCAAGTGGAGCTACGGGCAGGATATCCCCCTGACCGCCGAGAACGGAGACGGCACCATCTTCCGTCTGGCCTCCATGACCAAGCCCATCACCGCCATCGCCGTCCTCATTCAGGTCAGCCGCGGCAAGCTGGGCCTGGATCAGCCCGTCACCGACCTGCTCCCGCAGTTTGCGGATATGTGGGTGGGTGAATTGAAGGACGACCAAGTGGTGGCCAAGGAGCCCGCCAAGCGTCTACTGACTCCCCGCATCCTTCTGTCCCACCAGAACGGCCTCCACGCAGGGGAGCTGGGCAACCGACAGGGTCTGGGCACCGAGGCGGACAGACAGGATCTGGAGCACGTGGTGAACTACTTCTCTACCCTCAAGCTGGATTTCCAGCCCACCGAGGCCCAGATGTACAGTGCCACCGCCGCCTTTGACGTCTGCGCCCGCCTGGTGGAGCTGACCTCGGGGATGCCCTACGATGAGTTCGTCACCAAGGAAATTTTCCGGCCTCTGGGCATGAAGGACACCACCTTCACCCCCTCCGAGGATCAGTGGAGCCGCTTCATCATCATACACAACCGCCGTGAGGAGGATGGCGTTGGAGTCAGCGAGGACGGGGCCACCCAGCCCGGCTGTATTTTTGAGAACTTCCCCCTGACGTGGTTCTCGGGGGGCGCGGGGCTGTGCTCCACCCTCCCCGATTACGTCAAATTCGCCGAGATGCTGGTGAACGGCGGCAGACTCCCCGACGGCACTCAGCTGGTTCCCGAGGACTTGATCCGCGAGATGGGCACCCCCTGGGTTCCCTTTGAGGTCATGCCTGCCTGGGAGCGCTGGGGCCTGGGTGTGCGGGTCATCACCGACGAGCGCCATTGGCTCCCCGTGACCACCTTCGGCTGGAGCGGCGCCTACGGCTCCCACTTCTGGGTGGATCCCGTCAACAAGATCACCGCGGTCTACATGAAGAACTCCCGCTACGACGGCGGCGCGGGCTCCCAGACCTCCATCCACTTCGAGCAGGACGTCTACGCCTGCCTGGAATGAGGAGAACGGCCTCCGGCGGCCTAAGAACCTTTTTGCAAAAAGGTTCTTAGGAATCTCCAAAAACCTTTAACAAATAAATAGGAGATCATACATATGTTGGTCAAGCATACATTCGATCAGACCGAGTTGGACGAGCGCATTGCCCGCTCCTACGACCGACTCCTGGGGGACTACTACCAGATGCCTGCCGTCTTTCAGGAGTACTGCGCCGACTGGCCCGGAGATAAGGAGGGCCGCGCCCTTCTGGCCTTCGTCAGCCACTACAAGATGACGGGGAAGCGTAACCCCTGCATGGAGGCCCTGATGGAGTCCCTCCCGACATACACCAACGAGCACCTCTACTTCGACCCCAAGCAGGATCCCGTGATCCACGAGCAGCAGCTCTCGGGCCATTCCTGGTATCTGCGGGGACTCTGCGAGCACTACGAGCAGTTCGGGGACGAGTTCTCCCTGACCGCGCTGAAGTCGGTCACCGAGCATCTCTTCCTCCCCACGGCGGGGCGTTACCGTACTTACCCCATCCACCGCGACCCCAAGCACCTCAACGAGGGGGGCGTCAGCGGTCACTCCGCCACCCTGCTGGAGGGCTGGCAGCTTTCCACCGACGTGGGCTGTGCCTTCATGGCCATCGACGGATTGTCCCACGTCTACAAGATCACAAAGGACGAGCGGGTGAAATCCCTGTTGGACGAGATGATCGAGGTCTACTCCGCCATTGACAAGGTCACCCTCCGCGCCCAGACCCACTGCACCCTCACCGCCGCCCGCGGTATGCTCCGTATGTATAGCGAGACTCTTGACGAGTCCTACCTGGCCCGCGCCAAGGGCATCTACGACCTCTACACCGTGGGGGGCGGTATGGATCTCACCTACCAGAACCTCAACTGGTGGGGCCGACCCAACACCTGGACCGAGCCTTGCGCCATCGTGGATTCGGTCATGGTGGCTCTCACCCTCTACGAGATCACGGGAGAGGAGCCCTACCGCCAAATGGCCGCCCGCATCTACCACAACGGCCTGGCCACCGCCCAGCGTCCCAACGGCGGCGCGGGGACGGATTCGGTGGTGTATCTCCCCTATGGGGATTTCCCCGGTGTCACCGACCAGTACATGACGGGCTACGAGGCTCCCTTCTGCTGTACCATGCGCCTTGCCGAGGGTCTGTGGTTCATCTCCGCCCATACCGATCTCTTGTGGTATGAGACCGACGAGGACGGGGAGGGGAACCTCATTCCCACCCGCGACGGATTCGGCCGCTACATGAGCGGGGATATCCTGCTGGCCGAGCCCACCATTGATCCCGCCGTGGAGGCCGAGTCGGGCTGGAAGCTCCCCGAGGCGGTCACCGAGGCCGACGGGCATAAGCTGTTGCCCCTGATCAAGTATTACAAGACCCCCGATGCCGTGGCGGTCGCTCTGCGGCAGAAGGTGGTGTTTTAGGCCGAAAGGCCGTCTCGCCCCCGAAGGGGGCATATCGATCCGCCTCGGACGAAGCCCGTGCGGAATATCGAGTGCGGCATGAAATGCCACACATATCGAACGCCGTAAGGCGTATATCGACTGATTACTTTTTGTCGATATGCACCCTGAAGGGTGCTCGATATACCGCTCGGCTGAAGCCTTCGCGGTTCGATATGCCGTAAGACGGCTCGATATGCGCCCTTACAGGCGCGTGATTCCCCCGATAATCCCAAATCTGAAAGGAGATATCACCATGTCCAACAACGTCATCAAGGGCCTGGGCTACGCCCACATGGCCATCGCCGCCAAGGACTTCGACAAGTCTCTGGCCTTCTACAAGGCTCTCGGCCTCACCGTCTACACCCAGTGGGGGACGGGAGACACCCGCATCGCCCTCCTCGACATGGGGGACGGCTCCCTGGTGGAGCTCTTTGCCAAGCCCGATCTGAACACCGACAAGGTGGCGGGTCTGGAGGACGGTAACCCCTTCCTGCACTTCGCCTTCTCCGCCCAGAACGTGGACGAGGCCTACCGCATCGCCCTGGAGGCGGGCGCTACCTCGGTCAAGCCCCCCTACGAGGTGCCCCTGGACTCCCATCCCCTGCGCCTGACCCTCCGCGTCGCCTTCGTCAAGGGCCCCTCGGGGGAGGAGCTGGAGTTCTTCAAGACTGTGGTCAAGACCATCTGATCCACCCAAAAATAAGTGAGGTTTACCATGAAAAAGTATCTGACGCTCATCCTGGCCTTCTGCGTGATCGCCGCCCTGACCGCCCTGTGCATGACCGCCTGCGATCCCGCCGACACCCCCAACACCACCGCCGAGGACACCCCCGCTCCCACCGAGGCTCCTACTGAGGAACCCACCGAAGCCCCCACCGAAGCACCCACAGAGGAGGAAACCATCGTGGAAGAAACTACCGAAGAAGTGACCACCGAGGAAGTCACCGAGGCCCCCGAGGCGGGACTGGATCACGGCGTTGTCCGTGACGGCACCCCCAAGAAGTACATCACCATCCGCATGGACGACGGCATCACCCAGGATGCCCGCATGATGGAGATCATGAGAAAGTACGGCGTGGACTGCTGTACCTTCTACATCAATACCGGCCTGTACGGCGCCAATTGGGCTTGGGTCGGTCAGGCCTTCAACCGCCCCGACGTCACCCACATCCGCTACACCCGCGCCGAGCTGGAGTCGGGCATCTACGACGGCTTTGACGTGGAGTGCCACACCCGCACCCACCCCTCCCTCAAGAACCTGTCCGAGCGTCAGGGCACCCGCGAGGTCAAGAACGACGCCGAGAACATTGAGAAGATCTTCGGCTATAAGCCCATCGGCATGGCCTGGCCCGGGGGCGACACCGAGTGGAACGAGGGCAACATCACCACCATCCTGGAGACCACGGGCGTCCGCTACGGCAGTTGCACCACCCGCAACACCCAGATGGGCTTGGGCAAGTTCTCCCTGCCTCAGTACTTCATGACCTGGTACCCCACCTGCGGCTTCAGCGACGCCGATTCCCTGACCCTGCTGAACGAGTTCATCGCCGCCGACTGCACCGAGGATATGCTGTTCTACGTCTGGGGCCACGGCTACGAGCTGGACATCTTCAACACCTGGGATAAGTTCGAGACCATGATCAAGACCATCGCCGAGGCCGCCGAAACCGACGACTCCATTGTCCTTGTGACCAACGCCGAGTTCTATCAGCTCTTCAAGGACGAGATTCCGGCCTGGAAGGAATAATTATTGTGAATTTTCCGGAAAGGGTGTAAGGTTTTCGGTTTTTCGGTGTCTTATAGAGTAGAGGCCCCACTTTGAAAAAAGGAGAACTGCTATGAAACGAATCCTATGCCTGACCCTGGCCCTGCTCATGACCCTGTCCGCCCTGCTGTGTCTGCCCGCTTGCTCGGGCCAAAACAAGCTTCCCGCCGATTTCGTCAGGGGGGATGAGATCGTCATCGACAACGAGACGCCCTTTGTGTACGATGAATCCACCGTTCGCTACTACGAATACGAGTATGAGGGGCGCGAATACTCCGATACGATTGCGTGGCGATGCTTTTGGCTGGAGGATAGCGAGCATGAGTACACCTACAGCTCCATCGCGAAGCTCTTTGGCAATAAGATCGTCCGCCACTACACCGAGGACGGGCAGGACACCTACTACACGGTCTACTCCCTCCCCGACAACAGACTTTTCTATATGTCCCTGTACATGAAGGACGGCGTGCTGTACTGGAATAAGGATCTCTACAGCGGGCTGAACGAGACCTATGACGCGCGCTGGGTCGAGGGGTGGAAGGGCACCGTGTACGAGCAGGACTTCCCCGCCGCGATCCTGGGCGATGCCCTCCCCGCCGACTGCTATCTGGACTACTACTCCCCCGAGGAGATCGAGCGGCGGAATAATTTGCAGTGGGAATTCTACGGTGAGGACTGCTCCAGAGCGGGGATCCCCACCGATCCCTTCACGTCGGATTTCTACTGTGATCTGTACGCGCAGGGACGGCACAAGGAAGTTGACGGTGCCATCCGCTGCATCCAGAGCGTGTCCTTCGACACCGAGGAGGGAGACCCCGAGAGCGAGGACTACACCGTCCATCACGGTGCCTACTTCTATGACATCTACGTCTTCACCGACGGTACGGGTATCCTGTTCTTCACCCACTTCAACACCGACGTCCACCCCCGCTACGCCGTCTGGCAGAAGGAGGAGATCAAGCTGTCGGTGATCGAGGTGCAAAAGCTCACGACCCTGCTGGACGTCTGGGATTTTGACAACATCCCCACCTGGAATCCCGAGGAATTTTCGGGCTTTGACGGGGAGACCACCACCGTCTTCACCAAGGGTCTTGGTCACCACAACCTGACCTCCATGTGGTCGGCCTCCGAGCGGGACGCCGTGTACCACATCCGCGAGGCCATCGAGGAGATCGTCCGCGACCACGTTACCGTGGAGAGAGGACGGATCTATAACCTCGCGTGGTATGAAAAATGACCCGAAGGGGCGCACGGGCAGAAAAGGCTCTCCCTTTGGGAGAGCTGTCGCCGCAGGCGACTGAGAGGGTAAATCCAAGTCAAACACCCTCTCCGTCACGCCCTTGCGGGCGCGCCACCTCCCCCGGAGTGGGAGGCTTATCGGGCATACCCCGCCATTCTCCGCATATCTTGTATCTTACATCTCCCCCCCACTCTTACATAAACGGAGGAACCCATGGACAACCCCAAAACCACCCACACCAAAGAACAGCTCAAGATCCTGCGCCTGCTTGCCGCCGAGTACCCCTCCATCGCTCTGGCCAGCGCCACCCTGGTGAACCTCAACGCCCTGTCCAATCTTCCCAAGGGCACCGAGCATTTCATGAGCGACCTCCACGGCGAGGCCGAGGCCTTTGAGCATATCCTCAACAACTGCTCGGGAGTCATCCGCGAGAAGGTGGACACCCTGTTCTACCGCACCATGTCCGAGGAGTCCCGCCGCACCCTCTGCACCCTCATCTACTACCCCACCGAGAAAATGGAGGAGCTGCGGGGAGGCGGTGTCGTAGGCCCCGAGTGGTACCGCATCACCCTGTACCGTCTGGTGGATCTGGCCCGTTCCGTGGCCTCCAAGTACACCCGCGCCAAGGTGCGGGAGGCCCTGCCTGCCGACTACCAGTACATCATCGACGAGCTGCTTCACACCTCGGGCGAGGAGCACGATAAGCAGGAATACTACCGCAACATCATCGACACGGTGATCGAGGTAGGCCAGTCCGAGGCCTTCATCGTGGCCCTGTGCAACCTCATCAAGCGCATGGCGGTGGACCGCCTCCACGTGGTGGGTGACATCTACGACCGAGGCAACCACGCCGACCGCATCCTGGATATGCTCCGGGAGCATCACCACGTGGATATCCAGTGGGGCAATCACGATATCGTCTGGATGGGCGCCGCCGCGGGCTCTCCCGCCTGCGTGGCCACGGTGCTGAACTCGGCTCTCCAGTACAACACCCTCTCCATCGTGGAGAACACCTACGGCATCTCCCTCCGCGACCTCATCGGCTTTGCCCAGGAGACTTACCGCGATTCCACCTGGTTCATGCCCCGCAACCCCGACGACGCCTACTACGTCAAGAACAGCATGGACAATCTGGCCAAGGCCCACAAGGCCATCGCCATCATCCTCTTCAAGCTGGAGGGTCAGCTCATCCGCCGCCATCCCGAGTTCGGTATGGAGGATCGGCTGGTGCTGGATAAGATCGACTACGAGAACAATACCATCACCCTGAACGGGGAGACCTATCCCCTCAACGACGGCCATTTCCCCACCATCGACCCCGCCGACCCCTACGCCCTCACCGACGCCGAGCAGTCCCTCATTGATTCCCTGACCCACGCCTTCCGTCACAGCAAGGCCCTGCGGAAGCACATCGAGTTCCTATACAATGACGGCGCCCTCTACAAGACCTGCAACGGCAACCTCCTGTTCCACGGCTGTGTTCCCATGACCCCCGACGGGCAGTTCGACGCGGTGACCTCCTTCGACGGCGTCACCCGCAAGGGCCGCGCCTACATGGACTTCTGCGACAAGACCGCCCGCGCCGCCTTCTACGAGCATAGTCAGGACGCTTTGGACTTCATGTACTACCTGTGGTGCGGCCGCCAGTCCCCCCTCTTCGGACGGGAGAGGATGACCACCTTCGAGCGGTATTTCGTGGCGGACCGCAAGACCTGGACCGAGACCAAGAATCCCTACTACGAGCTGGTGGAGAGCTACGAGACCGCCGCCTTCATCCTGCGGGAGTTCGGTCTGGACGAAAAGACGGGCCACATCATCAACGGCCACGTCCCCGTCCGCGCCGCCATCGGGGAGCCTCCCGTCAAGGCGAGGGGCCGCTACATCCGCATCGATGGCGGCTTCTGCCGCGCCTACCACGACCGCACAGGCATCGCGGGCTACACCCTGATCTACACCTCCAAGGGCCTGCGCCTGGTGTCCCATTCCCCCTTCGAGGGCAAGACGGCGGCCGTCCGTCAGAACCGCGACATCCTGGCCACCGACGACGTCATCTTTGAGATGATGCCTCACCGTATGCTGGTCAGAGACACCGACTACGGTAAGCGCATCATCGAGCGCATGGCGGATCTCCGCGCCCTGCTGGACGCCTACCGTGAGGGCATCGTCTCGCCGGAGTCCTGATTGGAAAATTGTAGTTTATCGTTCCGATAAACTGCAATAGTGAAATACGCTTCGCGTGTGAAATGCCTGCGGCGTGAAATACGCTTTGCGTGTGAAATCCTCCCTTCGGTCGGGTGTCGGAAGAAACCCTACGGGTTTCAATTTAATTAAAATGGACAAAACCGAAGGTTTTGCACCTCAACTTGCCCGAAGGGCAAATTTCACACTCGCTTGCGAGTATTTCACATGCGCTTCAGCGCATATTTCACGCGCGTAAGCGCATTTCACTTGGGTTTAGCGCAGAGCGATAAACCCAAATTTGAACCGCAGCTACCCCAAAAATCCCCCAAGGAGTGTTTATGAAATTCCGTATTTTTGCCCTGCTTATGGCCGCCGCCCTGCTTCTGACCGCTCTGGTTTCGGTGTCGGTCCTCCCCGCCGCCGCCGAGGCGGTGGAAATGACCCCCATGCACGGGGAGCAGTTCCGCCCCGACGGCGTCACCTTCGGCCGTGTCAGCTTCATCGTCCCCGGCGGCACCCAAGGCCTGACCAAGGATGCCTGGGACGGAAATATCGACCACAACACCGACCTCATCCTCCTCTCCTACGTCAAGGACGGGGAGCTGTACGTGAACAAGACCATCCGCCAGATCAAGGAGCATCTGGGGGATCTGGCTCTGGTGCGCACCTGCTACACCTATGACGATCAGCCCGACGGCACCCTCCGCGCCAATCTGGTCTTCCACATGGACGATCACAGCAAGCTGGGGCCCGAGGATATCGTGGCGGTCACCGTCAAGGCGGGCTTTGTCTGGTGCGCGGGCTCTCCCGCGGGCATCAGCGGTGAGCTGTCCCATCTGATTCTGGACCGCGACGTCTCCTTCCTCACCTCGGGTGAGGCGGGCATCACGGGGGTCCAGACCGGTAACATGGGCAGCGAGGGTACCTCCCTCCATGTCCGCTTTGACCGCAAGGATTCCGAGTCCCTGAAGGCCATCTCCGCCGTGGATCTCTGCCCCTCGGCCATCCCCGGCAAGACCCTGGGCGACCTCGTCACCATCGGGGGAGAGACCGTCACCGAGCTTGTGAAGAAGGGCAACGTGGCCCGCTTCAACTTCTACGGTAACACCCTGATCTTCCACGTGGACGATCCCGATTATCTGGCCAAGATCAAGAATGAACATCTGGAGTTCGTCGTCCTCCCCGGCTTCCGCTGGATGAACTGGCATCAGGACGACTGGGGCAACTGGGCGGGCACCAACCGCGACACGTACACCCCCGTGGAGGGGACGCTGGTGACTCAGCCCATCTCCTTCTACCTCAACGAGAAAGCCGAGGTCTGCGTCAAGAGCGAGGGCCTTCAGATCGTGGATGGCTACAAGGACACCTATTTCGTGGGAGAGCGCATCGACATGACCACCCTGCTCATCCGCATGAGCCAGGGCGGTGAGCCCATGCACATCCTGGAGGAGATGGTCAGCTACGACTTCTCCAAGGCAGGCACCGCCACGGTTACCGTTACGGTCAAGGACATGACCGCCACCTACACCGTCACGGTGGTGGAGAATCCCAATACCGAGGCACCCACAGAAGCCCCCACCGAGCCTCCTACAGAGGCACCTACCGAGCCCCCTACGGAAGCGCCTACCGAGACTCCCACCGACCCTGTGACCGAGGCACCCGCGGTAGATACGACCGCCTCTGAGACCACCGCGGAGATCGTCGGCTGCCCTCCCGAAAAGAAGGGCTGCGGTGCCACCGTCATGACCCTGTCTGCGGTGATCCTGATCGCGGCCTCTGCCGTAGCACTCAAGAAAAAGGAGGACTGAACCATGAAGCACTTGACCAAGATTATGACCCTGCTCCTCGCCTTTCTGATGGTCGTCTCCCCCCTGGCCGCCTGTGACAAGACCCCCGAGACGCCCGAGGACACCACGGTCGCCGCCACCGATCCCGTGACCGAGACCCCCACCGAAACGCCTACCGAGACCCCCACCGAAGCCCCCACGGAGGGTGACACCGAGCCCGAGACCGACCCCGAGCCCACGGTGGAGCGAGTCCCCGACGACCGCAACCTCACCGCCGCTCAGTATTCGGTGCTGAACATCACGGGCACCGACGATTTCGGCCGTGTCATCAACCCCGTGGACGGCAAGGTCAACGACGACCGCTACGTGGGTATGTTCTACTTTTTGACCCTGGGTCAGCACTCCAACCACACGGGCATCTACGACATCAACAAGATCACCTTCGACTCCACCTACCACAAGGCCTTCACCGAGTTCGACACCTTCATCACCCCCGTGGGATCCGCCCACTTCTGGGGCGAGCCCGTGTGGGGCTACTACCACAGCTGTGACGCCTGGGTCATGCGCAAGCAGATCGAGATGCTCACCATGGCGGGGGTGGATTTCCTGGTGCTGGATACCTCCAACAACGTCCTGTATGAGAACGTGACCAGGATCCTGTTCGAGCTCCTGCTGGAGTACCAGGCCCAGGGCTGGGACGTCCCCAAGGTGGTCTACTATCTGGGCAAGCACGATCTGAACGCCGACGTCGGTGTCATCAAGCGTGTCTACGAGATCTTCTACTCCAAAGAGGCATACAAGAGCCTGTGGTTCACCCCCAACGATCCCGAAAAGCCCATGATCGTGGCCCCCGACAACGTCATCGCGGCCTTCGCCAAGTCCAACAATAAGCTGGAGCAGGAGCTGTCGGGCTTTTTCGACTTCCGCGTGACCCAATGGCCCACCGAGGAGGTCCTCCACGAGAACGGCGCCCCCTGGATTGATTTCGTCTACCCCCAGCGCTCCCAGGACGGCTGGATCAACCTCTCCACCTCCCAGCACGTGACGGTCAATATGACCGATATCCGAGGCTCCCGCGGCCGCGGCTGGCATCCCACCAGCCATCGCCCCAACGGAACGTGGACCGGCAAGAACGACCACGACGATTGGCGCAAGGATCTCAACTTCCAGGCCCAGTGGGATACCGTACTGAACATGACTCCCGAGCAGAGAGCCGAAGACGCCCGCTTTGTCTTCCTCACGGGCTGGAACGAGTGGGTGGCCGAGAAGCTTCGCGCGGGGGATAAGGACTACTTCACCTGCGATACCTACTGCCCCGAGTACTCCCGCGATATCGAGCCTTCCCGCTCCAACGGCATGAAGGACTACTGCTATTTCATGACCGTCATGAACATCCATAACGATAACTTCGCCCCCGCCGTCCACTACGAGTACCCCGCCGCCACCCCCGACATCACCAAGGACGATACCGCTGTGTGGGAGACCTCGAAGGCCACCTACCGCGACTTCACGGGGGAGTGCGGAGACCGCAACTACAAGGCCATGGCGGGTGATACCGTCTACACCGACACCACGGGCCGCAACGATATCGACACGGTCACGGTTCTGCGGGACAGCGAGTACCTCTACTTCCGTATCACCTGCGCGGATGCCATCACGGCGCATACCGAAGGTGACCACGGCTGGATGAATCTCTGGCTCAAGACCGCGGGTGCCGAGGGCGACCTCATGGGCGGCTACGAGTTCGTGGTCAACTACGAGGTCGATGGGAACAAGAGCCAAATTCTTCGTTGTAAGTCCCCCGCCGATATGCAGAGCGTGGGCGAGGCCGACGTGAACGTCTTCGGCAAGGCCATGATCATCCGCATCCCCCTGGAGGCTCTGGGGCTTTCCGAGAACCATTATCAGGTGGAGTTCAAGGTCACCGACAACGTGCAGGATATGATCCATGATCCCCTGAACCTCTACTCCACCGGCGACGCCGCCCCTATCGGCTCCCTGAATTTCAGCTTCGGCTACTGATTTTGCGCGGCTCCCTGATCCAAACGGGTCGGGGAGTCGTTTTTTGCGATGGGATTCAGCCGAAAACCCGTTTTTGTTCAATGAATCTTCACATACCCGTTATATACTGGTAATCAGAAAAGTGTATACTGTATACAGTGAAAATGCTTTTTTCAGAAAGGAAACACATATATGGGAAAATATTTCGGCACCGACGGCTTCCGCGGGGAAGCCAACGTCACCCTCACCGCCGACCACGCGTTCCGCTTGGGCCGTTTTCTGGGCTGGTACTGCAAGGAGCACGATCTCTCCCTGCCCGCGGATCGGCGGGTAGCGGCTCACCGTCCCCGCATCGTGGTGGGTAAGGACACCCGCCGCTCCTCCTATATGTTCGAGTACGCCATCGTGGCGGGACTGACCGCCTCGGGGGCGGATCCCTATATGCTCCACGTCACCACCACTCCCAGCGTCTCCTTCGTCACCGAGCGAGAGGACTTCGACTGCGGGGTCATGATCTCGGCCTCCCACAATCCCTACATGGACAACGGCATCAAGCTGGTCAACCGACGCGGCGAGAAGATCAACGACGACACCATCGCGGTCATTGAGGCCTACCTGGACGGGGGCGCGGCCGCTCTGGGGCTGACCGAGGAAGAGATGTGGAACGGTGACCTCCCCGCCGCCACGGGTGCCGAGGTGGGCCGCATCATCGACTACGCCGCGGGGCGCAACCGCTACGTGGGCTACCTCATCTCCCTGGCCGCCAACTCCTACAAGGACTTCCGCGTGGGGCTGGACTGCGCCAACGGTTCGGCGTGGATGATCGGTCGGGCGGTCTTTGAGGCCCTGGGCGCGAAAACCTACGTCACGGGTGCCGAGCCCGACGGTCTGAACATCAACGTGGACTGCGGCTCCACCCACATCGACCGCCTGAAGAAGCTGGTGGTGGAGAAGGGCTTGGACGTGGGATTTGCCTTTGACGGTGACGCTGACCGCTGTATCGCCGTGGACGAGAAGGGCAACGAGATCAACGGCGACCACATCCTCTACGTGCTGGGCAAGGCCATGAAGGAGCAGGGGACGCTGGCGAATAACACCGTGGTCACCACCATCATGTCCAATATGGGTCTCTACCGCGCCCTGGACAAGGCGGGCATCGACTACGTTCAGACCACCGTGGGCGACCGCTTCATCTACGAGAACATGACCGAGAACGGTCACGTCATCGGAGGCGAGCAGTCGGGTCACGTCATCCTCCGCAAGTACGCCACCACGGGAGACGGTATCCTCACCGCCATCATGGTCATGGAGCGCATCGTGGACAGCAAGCTCCCTCTCTCCAAGCTGGCCGAGGCGGTGGTCATGTACCCCCAGATCACCAAGAATCTCCGCGTGCCCGACAAGGACGCGGTGCTGAACCATCCTGCGGTGCAGGAAAAGCTGGCCGAGTGCAATACCCGCCTGGGTGATAACGGCCGTATGCTCCTGCGCAAGAGCGGCACCGAGCCCGTGGTGCGGGTCATGGTGGAGGCCGCCGACGAGGGGACCTGCGAGGCGTATATCGACGAGATGGTGGGGGTCATCCGCGCCGAGAAGCTGACCTGTGAGGATAAGTAAATGAAAGATCACAACCGTATTTGCCTCCGTACCCAGGCCCTCTTCGACCTCACCCACACCCTGGCCCGCCCCTGGCTGGAGCGTACCGAGTACCCCTGGGAGATCCTCCCCGACATTCCCGCAATCATCCGCGAAATCGGCGCGACCCTCCCCGCCGATCGCTACGACCACCCCGCCGAGGATATCTGGATCGCCAAGTCCGCCACGGTGGCTCCCACCGCCTATATTGGTGCCCCCGCCATCATCGGGGAGAACACCGAGGTGCGCCACTGCGCCTTCATCCGCGGGTCCGCCCTCATCGGGGAGGGCTGTGTGGTGGGCAACTCCACCGAGCTGAAGAACTGCATCCTCTTCGACGGGGTGCAGGTGCCCCACTACAACTATGTCGGTGACTCCGTCCTCGGCTACAAGTCCCACATGGGGGCGGGCTCCATCACCTCCAACGTCAAGAGCGACAAGAGCCTGGTCGTAGTCAAGCCCGCCGTGGGCTACGAGGGGGACTTCGATCCCATCCCCACGGGACGCAAGAAATTCGGCGCTATGCTGGGTGACTTCGTGGAAGTCGGGTGTGGCAGCGTGCTGAATCCCGGGACGGTGATCGGCTCCCACTCCAATATCTATCCTCTTTCCTCGGTGCGGGGGGCTGTGCCCGCGAACGCCATCTTTAAGAGCGGGAAGGGGAGCGAGATCGTGGGGAAGAATTGAGCGAAAACTGAATACAGGAAGCCCCACCTCCGCGACTGCGGGGGTGGGGCGGTTGTTTATTCGGGTTTGTAGTTGAAGGTGATAGGGGCTTTCTTTAAATAATCATTACCGCTATGAAAGTATATATTATTCCATTCATCCTCAGTCCCAGTGTAATATACTTGACTAATACTCGAACAGCCGTAAAAAACATTTTGTTCGAGAGAAGTAATCCCTTTGCCGATGACAACCTTTGTTAGATATTTGCAATTAGCAAAGGCTGCTCTATCTGGGTAGTAGGAGTGGGTGTATACGGCTATGCTTGTTACACTATCGGGAATAATCAATTCAGTAATTGGTGTTCCAGAAAAGGTTTGTGATTCGATGGTTTTAATGCCATCATTCAATATGATTTTTTTTAGAGAACTACATCCCGAAAAAGACAGAGAACGTATAACAATTACATTTCCAGGTATGCTCACTGATTCCAGAGACGAACAATTCAAAAAAGCTCCTTCTCCAATTTCAGCAACTGAAGAACCAATGGTGAGATTTGTTAGAGCGGT
>JAFULU010000237.1 GCA_017483125.1 Clostridia bacterium | reverse complement strand
GTAGGAGTCTGGACCGTATCTCAGTTCCAATGTGGCCGTTCAACCTCTCAGTCCGGCTATGGATCGCAGACTTGGTGGGCCGTTACCTCACCAACTATCTAATCCAACGCGAGCCCATCCTTGCGCAATAAATCTTTGGTAACAAGACCATGCGATCTCGCTACGTTATGCGGTATTAACGTCCGTTTCCAGACGGTATCCCCCACACAAGGGCAGGTTGCTCACGCGTTACTCACCCGTCCGCCACTAGGTATTGATACCTCTTTAGACTTGAATTTGTTATTCACGCCGCCAGCTTTCATCCTGAGCCAGGATCAAACTCTCGAGCAAATTGTATTTGAACCTTTCGGTTAAAATCTTACTTTGTCGAGCTTGTTTGGCTCTTTATACTTTGTTGAGTATGTCCCGAATCCGTGATAGATTCGAGATTCTTTTTTCAAAGAAATTTCGAGATTCTCTTCACAAGCTTTGCTTGTACTTTAATCTCCTGTTGTTCAATTGTCAATGATCCGCGCGAGGTGTTCCTCGCAAGTCGCTTGTGGGCGACTTTGTTATTATACCACACTCTTTTCGGTTTGTCAAGAGGTTTTTGAAAAGTTTTTCAAAAATTTTTGCGGTATTTTTTGCCGCTCCCGCTCGTCCATCAGATGGGCGCTCGCGGTCAGCTTGCATATTATAGCACTTTTGATTTTATTTGTCAAGCGGTTTTTTGAAAGTTTTTTCGGTTTGGAGTCGTCAGCAGTTTGTCATAAAAATGTCGTTGCCTTTTTGTGCATTTTGATAAAACGCCTTGAAAAAAAGGAAAAGGAGCCCGCCGAAACGGGCCCTTTTCAAGGGATACGCAGTCAGTTCTCTTCCTTGCGGCGGCGCAAAATCCACGCGGCGGCCAACAGTGTCACAGGGGCTCCCGCGCTCAATGCGGAACGGCAGCCGCCCTTTTCGGCGGTGCCGTCGGGAGCCTCGGTCCCCTCCCCGTCGGCCGTCTCACGGCTGTCGGAGGTCTCTGTGGGAGCGTCGGGTCCGGGCTCCGCGGAAGACTCGGTCTCTGCCTCTGTGGGCACCTCGGTTTCGGGAGGCGTAGGCGCGGCAACGGCCAGGAGCTTGGCGGTCAGATCGTCGGCGCGGGACTGGGTCAGATGCTCCAGCTCCGCGTAGGACTTGGCCGAGGTGTAGAGCTCGGCGGCGGTGTCGCAGCCCTCGGATTCGTACAGAGCGATGGCGGCCTTCAGGGCCTCGCGGTCGCAGACGGGGGTACCGTAGACCTCCAGCTCACTGAACTGGAGCAGGTAGCCGTCCCGCTCGTGGGAAATACCCAGCTTTGTGGCGTAGTAGCGGACGAAGCGTCCCACCGCCTCACCGTTTTCGGAGGCAAAGCGTTTGATCTCATCCCCGGTGTCCCCGGTGCGGGAGACGTATGTCTGCCAGGTTACGCCGTCCATAGAGACCTGCATTTCGTAATCGGGAGAGAAGACGCCGCCGGGCACCAGCACGATCTCATCAATACGGAAGATGTCCCCCAGGTCGATGATGACATACTCCACCGCGTTGGCGGTACGCATATTCTCCCCGATCTGGGAGGAGTAGGAGGTGCCGTGGTTGCCGTCGTTGATCTGGGAGGGATCGAAGCCCCAGCCCGACAGAGCACTGCGGTAGTAGGTCTTCTTGCGGAGAGCCAGATTCTCCCCTTCGGTATAGTCGATGATCTGATCGCGGACCAACATCTGATCCGCCAGGGTCATGGCAGGCGGCACCTTGCCCGTATCGTGGTAGATCTCCAGCTCGGACAGCTCCACGGAGCCGCGGTTGGTCTTTTCAAAGGTCAGGCGGATATAGCGGGTCTTGACCGTATCGAAGGTCACGGTCATGGCACGGCCGTCCGCGGGGGTCTCGTAGTCCGCGACCTGAGCCACCCGGGTCCAGTCCTCCCGATCATCCGAGACCCAGACCGTGACAGTCTTGGGCATTTTCTTACCGTAGGCCTCCAGACTGCCCGTGGGGTAGAGATCCAAACGGTTGATCTCCAGCTCCTCCGGCAGCTCCACCACGATGAATTGCTGATTCTTGCGGTTCTCGCAGCTCCAGCTCTCCGCGCTCATACCCCGCTTCCCGTCGGCCAGCACGTGACCCGAGCGGGCAGTGGCATCGGCATCGGTGTAGGTGTAGATCCCGGATGCGGGGGCCAGATTGGTATTGGGGGAGGTGTCGCAGGGCTGATCCTCCATCTCGGTGTCGGAGGCTACCTGATAGGAGATAGGAAGAGCGAACAGCACGCCGTCGCCGGCGGCCAGCTCAACGGTGACCTGACCGTTCTCCACGGGATAGCTCGACAGGGAGCCGTCGGCCTTGCTGACCAGCTCCACCGCCGTAACCGAGTCATCAAGCTTCACGGTAACGGTCTGCACCTTGCCGTAATCGTTGTTGACCACCATGAGGTAGTTGCGTCCCGTGTCCTTGTGGCGCATACGGGATACGGTATAGTTGACCTGATCCACGGGCTGCACCACAAAGCCCTCGGGGATGGCAGGCTCGCCCCACGTGGTGCCGTTGAGGTACATCTCCATGGCATCGCAACGGGCAAGAACCGTACCCAGACCGTGGATATCGGCGTTGATGGCCTTCACATCCTCGTAGTGGGCGTTAGGGGTACCGTCGGGAGCAATAATGCCGTCGGCGAAGGGCTCGTCACGGCCCACGGGAGTGAACCAGGTGAAGTAGGAGAGCTGCTTGTAGCCGTAAGCCAGAGCCATGAAGGCCTGATAGCGGATCTCCGGCCCCGAGGGGCGGCGGAAGGACACCTGCTGGCAGACCGACTGGAGGTAGAGTCCCGTCTTCACGTGATTGGCCAGCCCCACGTCGTGCATTCCGCGGAGATTCTTAAGGAAGCCCTCGCGGTGCATAGCCGTGCTGTTGAGCGGGTAGGGGTAGAGATCGTGCATGATGTAATCCAGCTGATAGCCCGTCCCGTTGCAGTTCTTGCACCAGGTATCCAGCACCTCCTTCCACTGCTCCACGTTGGCGTAGGCGGCGTACTGCAAAAAGTTCAGGTGGCACAGGGAATTGGGGTCAGTCTCCTTGATGGCGGCGTAGGCATCCAGAAAGATATTGGGATCGTAGGGCTCATCCCTGAGGTAGTAACCGTTGACGGCGGGGACGTTGCGCCACTTCTCCACATTCTCGCGGATGACGGAGCTCTTCTGATTCAAAAGGGCGTCACCGAAATTGCCATCGGACAGAATGAGCTTCATGCCGTGCTTGTAGGCCAGCTCGGCCATCTTGGCCTGCTGAGCGGGGGAGTCACAGCCGTTGCCCGAACCCATGATGAGGTTGATGCCCGCATCCTCCATGAGCTGATACTGCTCCTCGGTGGTATGCTCGGGATCCGGAGGCCAAAAAGCCGAGATCATGATCTGATCATTGAAGTCGTACTCCTTTTCCACCACGTAGACGGTACAAGTCAGGGTCTTGCCCCCCGTCTTGGCGGAGACCGTGGTCTGACCCACAGCCTTGGCCGTGAGGGTACCGTCGGCGGCGACCTCCACGATTTTTGCGTCGGCAGAGGACCACGTCACCGCGGCGGCGGCGTTTTGTACCTCGATCTTGTCAGTCTCCCCCACGTACAGCTCCAGAGCTGTCTTTTGCAGGGCGGGGTCAGCGGCAAAGACGGTCGGGGGGAGGGCGGTGATCAGAGCCGAGGCCAGCATCAGAACCGCCAGGCTGAGGGACAGTTTCTTTTTCATAGGAGATCTCCTTTCGGGGATTGGTCTATGGGATTATTATATCAGTTGAAGGAAAGATTGTCAAGGCGGATCGACGGGAGCCGAGGATTTTTGACGAATTGCACAGTTTGGAGGAAGGAAAACTGTGAAAAAGCCCCTCTCCCGAAGGAGAAGGGCTTGAAAAAGCGATATGAAGATCAGACCTGAGGAATCTCGATCTCGATCTCGCGGCCGAGCTCTGCGGACTTGGCGATACCGTCCAGGATGGCCTGGTTGTAGATGATCTGGGAGGTAGGCACGGGAGCCTTGCCGCCGTTCTTGCAGGCGTCCAGGAAGGAGCGGATCTTGCGGTCGAAGAGGCTGGGGCCGCCGTCGTTGATGATCGGGACCTGAGTCTCGTAGTTGATGCCGCCGATGGTCTTGTAGATGGTCATGGGACCGCCCACGGTGCCGTTCCAGCAGTCGGTGGAGGGGATGCGGAGACCGCCCTGGGTACCCAGGATGATGGTGTCGCCGGGGGTGTTGATGTTCATGGCCCAGGCAATACGGAAGTCCAGGATGATACCGCCCTCCAGACGGATGAAGGCAGCGGCGAAGTCGTCAACGCCGAACTTCTCTGCGTACTCGGGGTTGTTGGGGTAGGTGGTGGGGTTCTTACCGAAGAAGTCGGACTTGTAGCCGGTAACCGTCAGAGGCTTGGGATAGCCGATGGCGTTGAGGACCATGTCCAGGGAGTAGCAGCCGATGTCGGCCAGAGCGCCCAGGCCTGCGGTCTCGTCACGGATGAAGGTGACCTCCGGGAAGGGAGTGGGGATACCGCGACGGCGGCCGCCGCCGGTCTGGATGTAGTAGATCTGGCCCAGCTCGCCGGACTCCACGATCTTCTTAATCATCTGCATATTGGGATCCAGTCTGGGCTGGAAGCCGATGGACAGGATCTTACCGCTTTCCTTCTCGGCCTTCATGACCTCGATGGCCTCGTCCAGGGTGACGGTGAAGGGCTTCTCCAGCATGACGTGGACACCCTTCTGGAGGGCGTAGATAGCGGGGCCTGCGTGCTGACGGTTGTAGGTGCAGATGGAAACGGCGTCCAGCTGCAGGGACTCATCGTCCAGCATCTCCTTGTGGGAGGCGTAATCGGTCTTGACGCCCTCCACGCCGTGCTTCTTGAAGAAGGCGGCGGCCTTACCGGGGATGAGGTCGGCACCGGCTACGATCTCCACGTCGGCCATGCGCTTGTAGGAATCCACGTGGGCGTCTGCGATCCAGCCGCAACCGATGATGCCTACACGGAGCTTTCTGTTGGTGTCAACAACAGTCTCGACCTTCTGACCTGCGTAGTCAAGAAGCGCGTCCATTTTTTCTTCTGCCATGATAAAATTCTCCTTTTAAAAAATGCATTATTTATACAGCATAGTTATGCTTGAGTTTTCTCTTGTCCATTTTAGAACTTAAAACAAACATACCTATGGCTATAATCACAAGAATAGATATTTCAACCCAATCACCCAATTGAATGGACGGGGAATAATTACGTAGCCCAGTTATATCCATCAATGTCATAATAGAATAACTAGAAATTATACTCAAAACCCATCCTCCCCACAAAAGCATAGGATGCTCTTGAAACATAGCAAAAAAACATTGATTAACCAAAATCGAAAGCAAAGACATCCAAATGGGTGTAACTATCAAGCGAGTCCATGGCGTGAAAGCGATTAAATCATGTATTCCAAAACCATCCGCAAACCAACATGCCTTTAGAATAGCATACGAGGTCACCATGTGAACAATAAAGACAGTAAATACCGCGAATATACAAGCTAATTGCATACCATATTTTACTTTATGCAAACACAAGAACTCGATTGTTAGCATTACTGCAATCGCCGAGGAGATTGTCACAACGAGGTACATCAGAAACTCCCCGTAAAAATTTTGCTTACGATACATTATCAGCAAGCAAATAACAGGAAACAAATACATGATTCGGTATCGAAAACCGTCACACGCTCCCTTTGCTTTATTCGACAAACATATCATCATAATATAACCTATTCCTTTCAAAAACAATATTATTTGTTTTTGGTCTTTTCAAAAAGGGGCTACAAATCAATTCTGTGGCTCTGTCATGATTACCTCCTATTGTACACTTCTTCACTCGATCCCCTCCACCATGTACACGCCGCAATACTCGTAGGGCACGATGGCGGAGAAGTTGTTGACGGTATCGGCGCGGCCCACGGCGATGACCTGACCCGTCAGCAGATCCGTTACCTTATAATTATCGTAAGCCTTGTCAAGCTTGTCAAAGGGGATGGTCACCTTACAGATGCCGTCGTTTTCGGGCTCGTTGTTGCCCAGCACGATGATCATCTTACCGCCCGCATAGCGGCAGTAGTTCTGCAGCACCGACAGTCCCTCGGCCTTGACCTCCTCGATGTTGGCGTCTCTGTGGTTCAGAGGCCACTGCGCGAAGATCTCGGGGTAGGCGCGGCGGATGGCGATCATGCGCTTGACGTCCTCGTGGAAAAGGGTCTTCCCGTCCTTGGTGCCCACGGCTCCGTAGTCCACGGACACGTCGTAGAGCACGGCCTTGTTTTTCATGGTCACGCCGAACTCGTCACCCATGTACCACAGGGGGATGTAGGGGGCGTAGATGGCGGCGTAGCCGATCTTTAAGCGGTTGCCGTTGACGTTTCTCGCCTGGTAGTCGTGGTTGGTGATGCAGTTGGTGTAGTAGCGGAAGGTACCCATGAGGCGGCGGTTGTTGACGAAGGTGGGACCTCCCAGGCCGCGCCCCGTTTGGGTGGCGTCCACAATGTCCAGGTAGCCGTCCACGAAGAAGTTGACGGGGTTCTGGTAGAGCTGGCCGCGGGTCATGTCGGAGTACTTGAGCACGCCGTCCTGCTCGCAGTCGAAGGCGGCCTGGCGGTGGCCTCCCTCCTCGGACATGATGAGGGGGTAGATGCCCTTGTCGTTGAGCCGCTTGCGGATCTCGGTGTAGACCGAATAGCCCGCGGTGAAGGGCTCGCAGTCACAGCGGTAGCCGTCGGCTCCCGTCTTTTCGATGTTGGCCACAGCGGTGGAGATGAACCACTCCTTGAACTCGGGGTTGCTCCAGTTGAAGGCGGCGTTGCCCCAGGCCTCGCCGTTGTACCAGTCGGGATGCTCCTCGATCAAGGGGGAGGCGTACATGGTGCCCCAGGTGATGATATCCAGAAGGATGTACACACCCTTGGAGTGGGCGTAGTCCACGAACTTCTTCAGCTCGTTCCAGCCCTCCTCCTGATCCTGGGTACCCGTCAGCCAAGGCTCGATGCGGTGGAGGCCGATATTGCCATAGCCGTTGCCGCCCGCGCCCCGCTCGTAGACGGGGGAGAGCCACAGGACGTTCACACCCGTCTGGGCGTAGAAGTCGATGAGGTCGTAGGACTCCTTGAAGGTGCCGCCGATGGAGGCGGTGTCGATGCGCAGCTCCACCATGACGGCGGTGTCCAGCCAGGCGGGGGAGGTGAGCTTGCCGTCGTCGTCCGAGGGAGCCAGAACCGTCTTGTCCCCGCCCTCGTAGGAGAGGAGGGTGCTGTTGTCGATCTTGTCCTCGGCGTAGGAGTAGGCATAGTCACCCGCCACGTCCACCAAAAGGTTCCCCTCGGAGCGGGCGAGATGCTGGGTGATGAAGGTCTGGATGGCGCGGGACATGGCCACGGTGCCGCCCGCCTTGATCTCGATGTTGCCGGTCGCCTCATCCACGGTCAGGGACCAATTCAGGCTTTCGCCCTCGGTGTAGGTGAGGGAGATGACCTTATCTGTGCCGCTGTCAGTCACGGCGGGATGGGTGCCGAACTTGGCATCCATGACACGGGTCATGTAGGCAAGATCCTCGGCGTTCCCCTCCTGCACGGCGGCGGGGGCCACGACGGTGTAGTCGGTCTTACCGTCGGCAATGACGGTCAGGGTGGTCTTGGGTTCCATGGTCATTTCCTCCGGCTCGGTGACGGGGGGCTCGGTGGGAGCCTCCGTCGGGGCTTCGGTGGGGACGTCGGTAGGCGGCTCGGTGGGAGCGGGAGTCACCTCCTCGGCGGTGGTGTCGGCGGGGGTGTCACTCCC
>JAFULU010000236.1 GCA_017483125.1 Clostridia bacterium | reverse complement strand
GCTCTATGACTGGGACAAGATGGTAGCCGTCAACTACGGCTTTATGTTCGACCTCATGGGTGAGCTTTACTACCTCCCCGTGGAGGGACTTCCCGCCGCCGCGCTGGACGTCCGCGGTGAGCTGAATCCCACCAAGGCCGTCACCGTGACCCTCTACCGCCTCCCCGATCTTCTGACGGAGGACGTCACGGACGGCATCAGCGGTGCGTCCTACGGCTACCACTTCAGCGTGGAGAACGAGGGCGGCTACATGGGCGGTCTCTTTGATCCCGATCTGTCCGACGAGGATCTGCCCGTGGGTCTCGTCTACTTCACCATTGCCTTTTTGGGCATCATCGCCCCCATCGCGCCTCTGGTGCTGGGTCTGTGTCTGCCCCACTCCGCCAAGCAGGGGTACAAGAAGCGCTGGTATCTGCTGGCCTACCTCGGCGGGGCGTGGATGGTCATGGGTGTGGTACTGCTGGTGGCGATGATCGTGGCGCTGTAAGGCGGGGCGGAAAGGAGAAATCATATGAAACGATTCTCTCGGCTGATCCTGTTCATGCTTTTGATTTCTGTTTTGCTCCTGTCCGGCTGCACGTATAATCCCCCTGAAGGACATACCAAAAAGCATCACACCTATGAAGAAGTTTTGGCTTATGCAAAGACACTTGACCCTGATGCCACCGTTTCCGAGGAATATACGGATACCTCCCTTTACGAATGTAAATGGAATGTTCGAGAGTGGTCTGCCGTGATCAACGGAACTGAATGTCATGTTTCCAGCGTAGGCGATTGGGTTTGGAACGGAGGCTTTGCGGCCGGTGAATTCTCCTTGCAATACTACTACATCGACACGGATTACGACTATTACATTCTTCAAGCAATCGTTGCCGAAAAACAGCCCGAATGGTATATGGAGCCGGATAGCATCACGAATGGCTCTTACGATAACATTGCCAGCCGCTATAATCCGAATTTCGTGATAAGTGTTCAAACCTCCTATTCCGACGAGCGGCCATTAACCGACGAGGAGCTGGAGATCGTTTGGCAGGAGGCATTGGAAATACATGAGGAATATACCAAGTATTCCATCAGAAATAAAGATCACTTTCAAGTACCCGCTCCCGGAAGATTCTATTCCTACGCGACCGAGGAATACATCATCAAAATGTCCACCGCGTCTATAAGAGACTTCAGTCAAGAGGGTAAGGACGAGTTTTTCAAAGAGTATCATGAACGGTGGGCTTTGACGGAATCTGAGCCGACCGAAACGGATTGATTCCGCAGAAGTATGCCAATTAACGCAAGAACGCCCCGCCATATGGCGGGGCGTTTGCTATTGGGTTCAGGTCTCTTCCTCTACGGTCTCGGTCTCGGAGGCCTTTTGGTAAAGGTAATACTCTCCGTCCAGCTCCAGCACCAGAAGGTAGTCCTCCTGATCCTTGACGCTGTAGACGATGTAGGTATGCTCGTGGGGGACGGTGGGGGTGCCGTCGGGGGGCGTGACCTTGACGGTCTCCCCTTCCTCGGTGTCGGCGGGGAGGGTCTCCTCGGCGGTGGTCATGAGGGTGCCGTCCTTCTCCACCTGCCCCAGCACCTTGTCGATGGGGTACTTTTTCAGGTTGAGTCCCTTCTTGCCCAGCTGTCCCACCAAAACGTAGGTCTCCTCCTCATAGATCAGCACCTCGTGGTTGCTGTTCTCCCCCCACTGCGCCACCTTACGCCAGGAGCGGAAGCCCACGAGGTAAAGTCCCGCGATGAGAGCCATGAGCAGGACGAAGGCGATGACCGCCCGCAGGGTGAAGAGGGCTCTTTTCTGCTTGGGTTGATTGGCTTGCTCCATAGGCCACCTCAGTTGTGGGCCAGCAGGCCCAGGGAGTTCATCCAATGGATGACGTGGGAGGCAAAGCCGTGGTTACAGCTGGCCTGGGAGGCCACCAGCTCCCACAGGGTGCCCGTGGTGTCGGCCATGTAGGTGAAGTAGCCCTTGATGTTGTCGTAGAGCTCGTCCTTCAGGCCGAAGCGGTCCAGCAGGTCCAGGCGGAGGTAGTTGCCGATGAAGGCGTTGGCGGGCCAGATCTCGGGGTAGAGGCCCTTCTCGGCGCGGGCGTAGCCGAAGTCGTGGACCAGGGTATTCCACAGCCAGGGATGGGTCTCGGGGGTGGCGGTGCCGCAGAAGAAGGCGTAGTACTGGCAGGACTCGGTGCGCTCACCGGAAAGAACCAGCTTACCGTCGCGGCGGTAGGCGTTGTCGCAGTAGAAGCCCGACTCGGTCATGGACAGCTCGTTGATGACGGCCTTGAGGGCGGCGGCCTTGTCGATCAGAGCCTCGTCGCTATAGAGCTTGCCCAGACCCTCCAGCATGTAGGCGTAGAGCATATTGGAGGCGAAGGAGACATCCTGGGTCAGCTCGTTGGACTTGGACCACTCCAGGAACACCCAGGATTCCAGGTTCTCCAGCAGGCCGTACTCGTTCTCGTACTTCTTGAAGAAGTCCATCAGCGCGTACATCTTGTCCTTGGCGCCGTCCACGAACTCGCGGTCCCCCGTGCGGGTAAAGTACTCGCAGAGCTCCACGGCGTACCACATGGCCCAGTTGGGGATGTAGGTATGGTCGTAGTGATCCGCGGGGTAGCACATGGGGAGCATACCCTTGGGGATGTACTCGAAGGACTCGGGGAGGATGAAGCACTGGAGGAAGGCCCGCTCCAGCCGGGACTTGCCCGTCAGGGCGTACTCCACGCGGGAGGTGAAGAAGCTGTCGCACAGCCAGCCGGCGCGCTCACGGGAGGGGCAGTCCATGTAGATATCCACGGCGTTGGCGCGGTAGGTCTCGATGGCGGCGTTGTAGATGCGCTTCATGGTCTCGTCCTCGCCCACAAAGGTGGCGGTGATGGCCGAGGTGGGGAAGGCGATATGGTGGAGGCGGAGGCCCTTCAGGGTCATATTAGCACCCTTGGCCATGATGCGGGCGTACTTCATGACGTGGGGCATGGCGCACTCCAGGCGGTACTTCCCTGCCTTGGCAATGACCGTGATGATATTGGACAGACCCATGCGGAAGAGGCGGACCTGACCGTCCAGCAGGATCTCGTCGAAGATGATGAACAGCTCGCCGTCGCCCTCGGCTTCCAGGTCGAACTCGTAGATGCCCGTGGTGTTGCAGGGGAACTCGATATCGGCGTAGGAGTCGGCGGGGAGGGTGATGGTATCGGCGGCTTCGGTGACGTCTACCTGATCGTGGGGATCGCACTTGCTCGCCTCGCGGTGGGAGGCGTAGTCCAGCTCGGACTCACGGTAGGCCAGGTAGTGGGGGCCGATGTCGCCGATCTCGCGGCCATTGTAGTAGCCCTCCTTCTCGGAGTAGGAGAGCTGACCGCGGTGGATGACCGAGACGGGGTAAACCGGCTCGTCCTCCTCCCCCATGGGGATATCGCGGCAGAGGAAGTGTCCTGCCACGGCGGGCTCCACCTCCACGGGGGTAGCGGCGGTGTTGGGGTTCACTTCATAGTCAAATGCACCCTCCGAGAGCTTGTAGGTCTCCACGAAGGTACGCTGGAAGGAGTAGCGCTGGACCTTCTGCACCCGCTCGGTGACGGGGTAGGCCTTGAAGCCGTCTTTTCCCGTAGCGGCCACGATCTCACCGCCCACGGTGATCTCGGCGCAGAGGAAGCCGGGCTGGTTGAGGTAGGAGAAGGCGTTGACGTTGTAGGAGGCCACGCGGAGGGCGACGGTGTTGACGTCCTTGGTGAGGTACTTGGACAGATCGTACTCGTCCACGCGGAAGTAGCCGTGGCAGCAGCGGGCGGGGCCGTGGGCGACGTAGGCACCGTTGACGGTGAGGAGGAAGGAGCAGGACACGGCGGCGGCCAGCTTGACGGGCTGATTGGTGGCGGGGAGGGTAGCCACGAAGCAGACGGTGCGGTTCATGTCGCGGGCGGTACCCACCTCCCAGACGGGGGTGGCGGCGCGGAAGGTGTAGTTGTGGGTCAGCATAATATGTCTCCTTTCGGGTACAGACGGTTTTGGACGGCATTTCCAACCATTATGGCTATTATACCATGTTTCGCGTCAAATTGCAATAGATTTTCACGGAATGGGTTGATTTTCTTGTGACAATATGGTACAATGATACCCACGGATGAAATCACGAACCGTCTTGAACAAGCAAAAAGGATACGGAGCAAGCGTTCTCTTATATCTTGTATCAGCCGAGCTTGCTCGGCGCGTATCCTGTATCTTTGTATCTTATTGGAGGCTCTTATGAACCGCTACGTTATCACCGACTACGGCGTGATCCCCAACACCGACGCTCTCCAGACCGAGGCCATTCAGAAGGTCCTTGACCTCTGCAAAAACGGCGGCGGTACGGTGGTCATTCCCCGAGGCTGTTTCTGCATAGCCTCTCTGCGGATGTGGTCGGATACTACCCTGTACCTGGAATCCGGCGCTCAGCTCCTCGGCTCCGAGGAATGTACCAACTACGAGGTTTTCGATGTACCCGCGGGGGTGGAGCTTCGCACCGACATGGAGCTGATCACCCAGTATTATCTCGATAAGCCCTGGCCCGAGTACCGCCGCGCCATGATCTCGGCCTACGGGGAGAAAAATATTGCCATCATCGGCGAGGGGGAGGACTCGGTCATCGACGGCCGCGACTGCTTCGACCCCGACGGCGAGGAGGGATTCCGAGGCCCCCACGGCGTGTTCTTCACCAACTGTCAAAACATAGTCATGAAGAACTACACCATCAAGCGCAACGGCAACTTCATGCACCAGCTGGATAACTGTAAGGACATCCTCATGGAGAACGTCACCTGTCTGGCGGGGCACGACGGCATCCATCTGCATCATTGCGTAAGCACCCTCATCCAAAGCTGCCGCTTCATCACGGGGGACGACTGCATCGCGGGCATCAACATCAAGGATCTTGTGGTACGCAACTGTGAGATCAATACCTCCTGCCAGGCCTTCCGCATCGGCGGGCACAATATTCTGGTGGAGGACTGCCATATATACGGCCCCGGCTACTACCCCCACCGCAAGACGGTGGTGCAGGGCAAGGGAGTGGAGCTTCCCCGGGAACAGGGGCGGCACAATCTCATCGCCCTCATCAACCATTTCGCCAGCACCAACTTCCCCTCGGAGATTCCCTACGGCGGATATGCTTTCCGCAACTGCCTCGTGGAGATGTGCGATCAGCTCATCCTCTACGCCGCCGATGAAGGCCCCCTCATGAGCGGCGCGTATCTTTCGGATATCACCTTTGAGAACACCCCCCTCACGAATATGCGCTACCCCGCCTACTACAAGCCCTCCCCCACGGTGCCCTTGACCGTGACGCTGAAAAACAGCCCCGTGACCTTCCGCGAGGAGACGCGGGATTGCGGGTACGGGCTCTTTGAGGAGGGGGCGGAGAATCTGACGGTTGTGGTAGAATAATATTGATCCATGTAGGGGAGGGGCTTGCCCCCACCGTTTTACCCTCTCACCCGCCTGCGGCGGGAGCTCTCCCATAGGGAGAGCCTTACAAACGGCGGTCCCCCATGCCTCCCCCTATGGGGGAGGTGGCGCGCCCGTCAGGGCGTGACGGAGAGGGCGTTCGGAGATAGATTTGCCCCTTCCGCCATTCCCTACAAACATACAAAGAAGCCCGACGGATTTTGTGAACCGTCGGGCTTTTGTATTCAATTCAGGCCGATCAGAACGCCCAGTTGCCGTCGGTGAACACAGCCACCCGCCGGCCGCTCTGGGTGACGGCGGTGACCGACAGATCCTCGGTGCCGATCATGAAGTCCACGTGGATCATGGACTCGTTGATGCCCATGTCGTGAAGCTCCTGCAGGGTGTACTTGTCGTAGTCCTTGACGCAGTTGGTGAAGCCGCGGCCCAGAGCCAGATGGCAGGCGGCGTTCTCGTCGAAGAGGGTCTCGTAGAAGGTGATGCCGCTCTCGCGGATGGGGGAGGTGTAGGGCACCAGGGCGCACTCGCCCAGCATGGCGGCACCCGCGTCCATGGAGACCATTTGCCGGAGAAGCTCTTCGCCCTTCTCGGCCTTGACCTCTACGACCTTACCGCCCTCGAAGCGCACCGAGAAGTTCTCGATGAGCTGACCGCGGTAGGACAGGGGCAGGGAGGCCACCACCAGACCCTCGGCACAGCCTGCCTTGGGGGAGGTGAAGATCTCCTCGGAGGGGATGTTGGGGTTGAACTCCTCGCCGCCCAGGGTGTGCTCACTTCCGCCGCAGAAGATACCCTCGGGGATCAGCTCCACGGTGAAGTCGGTGCCGTTGGCGGCCTTATATTCCAGGGTCTTGATGCCCAGGCTGTTGAGGTACTCACAGCGGGCGCGGAAGCTCTCGTTGTGGGCCTTCCACTCGGCCACGGGGTCCAGGTCCTTCCCGTCCTTGTCGATGACGCGGGAGGTGAAGAGGATGGCGTTCCAGAGGTTTTCGATAGCGGTGGTGGCGCGGACGCCGGGGAAGACCTTCTTGGCCCAGGCCTCACCGGGGACAGCGGCGATGCACCACTTATACTTGTTGTCCATGGCGTCGCGGAAGGGCTTGATGACGGGGAAACGGGCCTGGGAGGCCTTGGTCATCTTCTCCTGGTTGATGCCCTTCAGACCGTCGGGGTCGTCGGACATGAGGTAGAGCATGGCGGGGTTCTTGTCCAGGCGGTACTGGAGCTTGGCACGCTCGATGTCGTCCACGGTGGAGAGGGACTTGAGGGTGCGGTAGCGGTAATGGAGCTTGGCCAGGGGCTGGTAGCTCCACTCCACGGTGACGCGGGAGGCGCCCTTCTTATAGCAGGCCTCCACGCACATGGCCACGAACTCGGGCTGATCCAGGGAGGCCTGGATGATGACGGGGTCGCCCTTCTTCACAGCGATGCCGCACTCGGCCAGCAGGCGGGCGTAATTCTTGAGGGTAGTCTTTTTCATGGTATCGGATTCCTTTCATAGGTAGGTCGTGAGAAAACCAATTACAGTAAGTATACCACAAAAAGCTATAAAAGTCAACGCATTTATGGGGATTTTACCGAAATTTCACTTGTGGGCGGTGAATTTGCTCACGGCTCTTGATTTATGGGCGGATTTGTGGTACAATATGAACCGTGAAAATATTTCTGCCCGCGCTCCTTGCGGGTGGGATCGAAAGGAAGGTCATTTCATATGGCACTCGTTACAACCAAGGAAATGTTCAAGAAGGCCTACGAGGGCGGCTACGCCATCGGTGCCTTCAACATCAACAACATGGAGATCATCCAGGCCATCACCGAGGCTGCCGGTGAGGTCAAGTCTCCCGTCATCCTCCAGGTATCCGCCGGCGCGCGCAAGTACGCCAAGCACGAGTATCTGGTGGCTCTGGCACAGGCCGCTATCAAGGACAGCGGCATTGATCTGGCTCTGCACCTGGATCACGGCGCGGACTTTGAGATCTGCAAGTCCTGCATCGACGGCGGCTTCTCCTCCGTCATGATCGACGGCTCTCACCACAGCTACGAGGACAACGTGGCTCTCACCAAGAAGGTGGTGGAGTACGCCCACGCCCACGGTGTGGTGGTCGAGGGCGAGCTGGGCGTGCTGGCCGGCGTTGAGGACGACGTGGTGGCCGAGCACTCCTCCTACACCCGTCCCGAGGAGGTAGAGGACTTCGTCACCCGCACCGGCGTTGACTCCCTGGCTATCTCCATCGGTACCTCTCACGGCGCGTACAAGTTCACCGCCAAGCAGTGCACCCGCAACGAGAAGGGCATTCTGGTTCCCCCTCCTCTGCGCTTTGACATCCTGGAGGAGATCGGCAAGCGTCTCCCCGGCTTCCCCATCGTTCTCCACGGCGCGTCCTCCGTGCCCCAGGAGTTCGTGGCCGAGATCAACAAGTACGGCGGTCAGATGCCCGACGCCGTGGGTATCCCCGAGGAGCAGCTCCGCAAGGCTGCCTCCATGGCTGTCTGCAAGATCAACATCGACTCGGATATCCGTATGGCCATGACCGCCGCCATCCGCCGCACCTTCGTGGAAAAGCCCGCCGCCTTCGATCCCAGAGACTACCTGGGCGCAGGCCGCACCGCCATCAAGGAGATGGTCAAGCACAAGATCGTCAACGTGCTGGGGTCGGACAATACGCTGTAATTGATTGACAAGATACGGAGATACAAGATACAAGATACATTCCATGTGTCCTGCTGTCTTTGTATCTTCGTATCTTTGTATCTTGTATCGGCCGAGCTTGCTCGGCGTGTATCTACACCACATAACGGAGCAAAACCATGTACTATTCCAACCACTACACCACCAAATGGCACGACACCGACGGCGACGGGGTCATGCGTCCCTCGGCTCTCCTGGTCTATATGCAGGAGACCGCCAACCTCCAATGCCGGGAGTACGGCATGGATCTGAACGACCTGCACCATATCGAGGGCAAGGGCTTTCTGCTCTCCCGCATCATGGTGAAGGTCTTTTCCCCGCTCCACGCTTATGAGGACATTGAAGTCCGCACCTGGTGCATCGACAACAGGAGCTACGATTTCATCCGTTGCTTCGCGGTGTACAGGGGGGACGAGATGATGGCTCTGGCGGTGTCCCATTGGGCGCTTCTGGACATCCATGAGAAGAAGATGATCCGCACCACCGATTTCCGCCGTGACTTCCCCTTCGGGGAGCTGCCCGACGAGTCGGCTCTGCCCAAACGGGTACGCATCCCCAACACCCTGGAGATGGAGGAGGCGGGTCAGCGCACCATCGTCTACAGCGACCTGGACTTCAACCGCCACATGAACAACACCAAATACCCCGACATGATCTGCGATTTTCTCCCTTCCATGGATGGGAAATGGGTGACTTCCCTGTCCCTGTCCTACCTGCGGGAGGCCGCCTTCGGGGATACGCTGACGGTGTACCGCGCCCCTGTGGAGGGGGAGGGTGAGGGCTACCTCATCCGCACCAAGCGTCCCGACGGGCTGGTCTGTCTGGAGGCCGAGATCGGGCTGGCGGCTCTGTGAGTCGGTTGGGATCCGTCACCGTGAAGTGATAACGAAAAAAGAAAGGCTTTTGCGTGATGAAAGACAAGAAAAATTTGACGGTCGGTCAGAGGATCGGAAAATGGGTAGGGATCTGTGTGGGCGGTCTCGCGGCCTTGCTGGCCGTGGTGCTCCTCGCCCTCCATCTGTTCACCCCGCTGGTGTTCCGTGACTTCTTCGGAAACGCCCGCAAGGAGTACCGCATCCCCGGGCTGGGAGACGGGCTGGTGCCCCAGGGCTACGCCTACGTGGCCGACAGGGAGGTCTACCTCCAATGCGGCTACATGGCCGACGGGGTGAGTGCCAGCCGTATTTACGTGACCGACGCCAAGAACACGGATGACACCCGTTTCGTGGAGCTGTACACCTCGGAGGGCGCACCCTACACGGGGCACACGGGCGGCATCACGGCGGCGGGCGGTTTTGTCTGGCTGGCCAACGACGGCGAGGGGGAGGACAACTGCGTGTGGGTCATGTCCCTCGAGGAGATCCTTGCCACTGAAAACGGCGGGAAAATCAGTCTGACTACCAAGTTCCAAAGCGAGACCCGCGCGGCCTGCTGCTTCGCGGATGAGAAGTACCTTTGGGTGGGTGAGTTCAACGACGGCGAAAAGTACGTCACCGACCCGAGTCACAAATTCTCCGTCAGCGGCGGGGAGAACTTCGCGCTGGTCTGCGCCTACCCCCTTGATACGGATTCGGTCTACGGCGTGGCCTTCACCGAGGAAGAGGGGCGGGCGGTCTTCACCCCCGCGCTGGCTCTGTCGGTCACCAACAAGGTGCAGGGCTTCACAAAAACCCCCGAGGGCTTTGCCCTGTCCACCTCCTACGGTCTGGGACTTTCCCACATCTACCTCCACAAGGACGTCACGGCGGGGGATGCCGACTCCTCCATAACCGTCAACGGGACTACGGTTCCCGTGTATTTCCTGGACAGCGAGTCTCTGACCGACGATATTACCCTCACCCCCATGAGCGAGGAGATCTTCGTGAAGGACGGCCGTTTGTACGTGCTGTTGGAATCGGCCTGCAAGAAGTATATCTTCGGCAATCTGATCCGCGGAAGGCACGTATACAGCTACGAATTGGAGTAAAAGCAGAAAGAAGGCGGTGGGTATGTTCACCGCCTTTATCAAATTTGGGTTTATCGAACTGTTGGGTTTCCTCGTTCTTTGCCTTCCCCAGCGGGGAAGGGGGACCGCAAAGCGGTGGATGAGGAGAGCAAGTTTCCGTTCGGCATCGGGTATGATTTCTCGTGGCGTATCAAGGGTTTCCGTATACACCCGTATGAAAAAGTAAACCCGCTCTCCTC
>JAFULU010000235.1 GCA_017483125.1 Clostridia bacterium | reverse complement strand
CCCAAGGATATCCCCGAAACCGTTTCTCAGGCATCCGCCTGCGCCGCCAAGGTCATCGGCGTGCTTGCCAAAGACAAGCTCACCTGCAACCCCTGCGTGGCACAGTCCGACGAAATGCTCTGTAACGGCTGCTCTTCCTGCGAGAAGGTCTGCCCCTACGGCGCCATCAGCTACTCCGACAAGGAATTCCGCGGTCCCAACCGCACCACCCTCATCCGCCGCGTGGCTTCGGTCAATCCTGCGGTGTGCCAGGGCTGCGGTGCTTGTACCGTTGCTTGTCCTTCCGGCGCAATGGATCTGAAGGGCTTCTCCAACAAACAAATCATGGCGGAGGTTGACGCAATATGCCAGTAACTGAATACAAGCCCAAAATCGTTGCCTTCTGCTGCAACTGGTGCTCCTATGCGGGCGCCGACGGTGCAGGCTCTGCCCGTCTTTCCTACCCTGCCGAGGTGAAGGTCATCCGTGTGCCCTGCTCCTGCCGCGTGAACCCCATGTTCATCCTCCGCGCCTTCCAGCGCGGTGCCGACGGCGTCATCATCGCAGGCTGCCACCCCGGTGACTGCCACTACACCAGCGGTAACTACTTTACCCGCCGCCGCATGACCCTGCTGTTCTCCATGCTGGATTACCTGGGCATCGAGCGGGAGCGCACCCGTGTGGAGTGGATCTCCGCCGCCGAGGGTGCCAAATTCTCCAAAACCATGAACGAGTTCTGCGCCACCGTCGCAGCCCTCGGTGAGAACAAGAGACTGGAGGATCTGAGATGCAAGAAATGATGGAAAAACGCGCCCTGGAGCTGTTGGCCGACGGTACCGTTAACCGTGTGCTGGGCTGGAGCGTGGGCGAATTCCCCTATGACATGACCCCCGCAGTCTTCCGTTCTGCCGAGGATCTGAAGGACCGCTTTGTCTACAACGACTTCTGCGGTGCCAACCTTTCCAAGTACCTGATCAAGGAATCCAAGGGTGAGGGCAAGATCTTAGTCTTCCTCAAGCCCTGCGACACCTACAGCTTCAACCAGCTCATCGCCGAGCACCGCATCAAGCGTGAAAATGTCTATGTCATCGGCATCGAGTGCTACGGCAAGGCCGATTTGGAAAAGCTGAAGGCAATGGGCCTTTCGGGCATCACCGGTATTCAGATGAAGAACGGTGAATACGTGGTAGAGACCGTTTACGGCAACAAGACCGTGAAGGCATCCGATGCCACCGCCGAGCGTTGCCTTTCCTGCAAGAGCAAGAAACACGTGGTCTTTGACGAGCTCATCGGCGAGGATGGTGACGTGGTAGAGGATTGCAACCGCTTTGATATGGTGGAAAAGCTGGAGGCCATGACCCCCGACGAGCGCTTTGCGTTCTGGCGCGGCGAGCTCTCCCGTTGCATCCGCTGTAACGCCTGCCGCAATGTCTGCCCCGCCTGCTCCTGTGAGCAGTGCGTCTTTGACAATCCCAACTCGGGTGTGGCTCAGAAGGCGGCCGTCAACTCCTTTGAGGAAAATATGTTCCACATCATCCGTGCCTTCCACGTGGCGGGCCGATGCACCGACTGCGGCGAATGCTCCCGCGTTTGCCCTCAGCACATCCCGCTCCACCTGCTCAACCGTAAGTTCATCAAGGATATGAACGAGTTCTACGGCGAGTACCAGGCAGGCGCAGATCCCGATGCCCGTCCGCCCCTCGGTACCTATACCAAGGGCGACCGCGAGCCCAATGAGGGAGGTAATAAGTGATGAAAAAGCTTTCCCTTGCAAAACTGTATGACTTCTTTGCCGCCATCGCCGCAAAAGAAGCACTCTATCTGCCCGTCAACAACGAGGTGGGCAAGGCGGAGTACAAAAGATGGAGCGAGGGCGTTGAGCTCTCTCACCAGCTCAATACCCTCCGCTCTGCCAAGGACTTCTTCTTCCCCCAGACCGAGAACCTGATGGAGTTCAAAATGGAGGGCAAGAAGATCGACATCATCGACACCCGCGAGGCATGCGATGATTTCGTGATCTTCGGCGTTCGCGCCTGCGATGCCGCCAGCTTTGACATTCTCGACCGTGTTTATCTGGTCGACCCCGTTGACAGCTATTACAAAAACCGCCGTGAGCACGGCACCGTTATCACCCACGCCTGCGGCAAGCCCGCCGAGACCTGCTTCTGCGGCACCTTCGGCATTGACGCCGCCGACCCCAAGGGTGACATCACCGTGTGGGATGTGGAGGACGGCTACGTCTTCCGCGCCAACACCGAAAAGGGCGAAAAGCTCATGGCCGCCACCGCTGACCTCTTTGAGGACACCGATGACAAGGCTGTGAAGGCCGAGCAGGACAAGGTCCGCGAGATCCTCGCCAAAATGCCCCTGGCCGACCTCACCACCGAGGGTGTGGGCGCAGGGCTTACCAAAGAGGTGTTCGACCGTCCCGAATGGGCCTCCCTCTCCGAGTCCTGCCTTGGCTGCGGCACCTGCACCTTTGTGTGCCCCACCTGCCAGTGCTATGACATCCGCGACTTCGACACCGGTCACGGCATCCAGCGTTTCCGTTGCTGGGACTCCTGCATGTACTCCGACTTCACCAAGATGTCGGCAGGTCAGCCCCGTCCCACTCAGCTGGAGCGTTTCCGTCAGAGATTCATGCACAAGCTGGTCTACTTCCCCGATAACAACGACGGCGTGTTCGGATGCGTCGGCTGCGGCAGATGTCTTTCCCGTTGCCCCATCTCCATGAACATTGTCAAGGTCATGAAAACGCTGGCAAAAGGAGGTAATAAATAATGGAAGAAACCTTGATCCCTTATGCAGGTATCGTGACCAAGATCACCGGTCAGACCCCCGACGTGAAAACCTTCCGTGTAGAGGCCCCCGAGGGCGGTAAGCTCTTTGAGCACAAGCCCGGTCAGTGTGCCATGCTCTCCGTCCCCGGTGTCAGCGAGGCCATGATCTCGATCACCTCCTCTCCCACCAACAAGGAGTACATGGAATTCAGTGTCAAGAAGTGCGGCTGCCTTTCGGGCTGGCTTCACGGCATGGACGAGGGTCAGATGATCACCGTCCGCGGCCCCTACGGCCGTCCCTTCCCCGTAGACGACGAGCTGGCAGGCAAGAACCTGGTGTTCGTTGCCGGCGGTATCGGTCTGGCGCCTCTGCGCTCGGTCATCAACTATGTCCGCGACAACCGCGACAAGTACGGCCGCGTGGATATCATTTACGGCTCCCGCTCCAAGGACGACCTGGTTTACTATGACGAGATCGTCTCCGAGTGGATGAACACCCCCGATTTCCACGTGCACCTGACCATCGACCGTGAGCAGGAGGGCTGGGACGGACACGTTGGCTTCGTTCCCAACTACATTGAGGAAGTGGGTCTGAATCCCATTAACACCTGTGCACTGATGTGCGGCCCCCCCATCATGATCAAGTTCTCTTTGCCCAACCTTTTGAAGGTCGGCTTTGATAAGACCCAGATCTACACCACCATGGAGCTTCGCATGAAGTGCGGTATCGGCAAGTGCGGCCGTTGCAACATCGGCAACAAGTATGTCTGCAAGGACGGTCCCGTATTCCGCTTTGACCAGCTGGACGAACTGCCCGGCGAATATTAATAGGAGAGAAAAATCATGAGTAATATGATCAATATTTACCTCTACGGCAAAAAGTATGAGGTTCCCTCCAGTCTCACCATCATGGGTGCGATGGAGTACGCCGGCTATCAGCTGGTCCGCGGTGTTGGTTGCCGTTGCGGCTTCTGCGGCGCTTGTGCCACCATCTACCGCATCAAGGGCGACACCGAGCTCAAGACCTGCCTGGCTTGCCAGACCCAGGTGCAGGACAACATGTACATCGCCACCCTGCCCTTCTTCCCTCTGGTGAAAAAGCCCTATGACATCGAAAAGGTCAAGCCCACCGAGCAGATCATGATGCAGCTTTACCCCGAGATCTACGCCTG
>JAFULU010000234.1 GCA_017483125.1 Clostridia bacterium | reverse complement strand
TCGTGCCCGAAGGGCATCTCGCAAACTCACAAAAAGGCTGATTTCGCCTGACGGCGAGCGATATGCGCTTCGCGCGAGATATGCCCGCTGGGCGCGATATGCCCGTTGGGCGCGATATGCCCTTCGGGCGTGAACACACCGCTAAACCCCAATTTCCAATAGTATATGCAAAACCCGCTTCTTGGATACCCCGAAAAACCAAGGACGGAAGGAAGGCCTCCCGTCCCCGATCGTCTGTTTTTAGTCGGTATCCATCTTGATCTGCTGGATCTCGACGTTCTTCTCTTCCAGAAGCGTTCCCGAGGCGGGCACCTTCAGCTTGCGGTAGGACTTGACGTTCTGGTAGCTGTCCCCGAAGTCCGAGACAGCCTTGACCAGGGTCGCGCCCCGCTTCAGAGTCATGATCTGAACACCGCCCGAGGTACGGGTGGTCTTGACGGGAATCAGGGTGGACTTGACCAGAATGGCGCGGTCCAGGGAGGAGATCATGAGAATATCGATGGGCTTTTTGTCGGTGTCGGTGAAGACCGCCACGATGGGGGAGGTATCCGAGTAAGCGCCCGTCAGCTTGCGGCGGGTACCCTTGGTGACGTAGGCGGTGACGGGCACGCGGACGGCCTTGCCGTTCTCAAAGACGAAGATGTAATTCTCGCCCTCGGGATATTCCTTGCGGATCTCCATGTAGATGGGGCGCTCACCCTCGTCCATTTTCAGCTTGGTGTTGAGGTAATCGCCCATAGTGGCGGCCTTCAGACAGTCGAAATCGTCCACGGCGGCGCGGTAGACCTGGCACTTGTCGGTGAAGAACACCAGCTCGTCCCGATTCTCGGCGTCCAGCACCGTGGTGATCACGTCGCCGTCCTTCAGCTTCTGATCCTCCACCGAGAAGACGGTGCGAGGGGTGACCGCGATCTTCTTGAAGTAGCCGTCGCGGGTCAGAAGGAGCTTGACGGGGAAGTTCTCCACGGACTCCTCGGGGTCGTAGACCTTGACCTCTCCCGCGTCCATGATCTGGGTCACGCGGGGCTTGCCGTACTTCTTCTTGATCTCGGTCAGCTGGGCGGCGATGTAGGCCTTGATCTTGAGGTCGTCAGCCAGAATGGCCTCCAGCTCGGCGATCTCCTTCCGCAGATTCTCCATCTCGGCTACGCGGTTGAGGATGTACTCGCGGTTGAGGTGGCGGAGCTTGATCTCGGCGATGTAGTTGGCCTGCACCTCGTCGATGTCAAAGCCGGCCATCAGGGAGGGAATGACCTCCTCCTCGCGTTCGGTCTTGCGGATGATCCTGATGGCCAGATCAATGTCCAGAAGCACCTTGGCCAGAGCCTCCAGCAGATGGAGCTTTTCCTTCTTCTTGTTCAGATCAAAGGTCAGCTCGCGGCGGACACAGCCCATGCGGAAGAAGATCCACTCCCGCAAAATCTCGGCGATGCCCATCTGGCGGGGGGCGGAATCAATGAGGATGTTGAAGTTGCACTTGAAGGCATCCTCCAGAGGGGTGACCTTGAAGAGCTTGGTCATGAGCTTGTCGGGATCCACACCCTTACGGAGATCCAGGGTCAGCTTGAAGCCCGACAGGTCGATCTCGTCGCGGAAATCCGTGATCTCCTTCAGGGAGCCCGACTTGACCAGATCGGCGATCTTGTCAATGATCTGCTCGATGGTGGTGGAGTAGGGGATCTGGAGAATGTCGATGCAGTTGGCCTCCTTGTCGTAGGTGTAGCGGGCGCGGAGGCGGACGGGACCCACACCCGTCTCGAAGATCTGGCGCATTTGGGCGGCGTCGTAGAGAAGCAGACCGCCACCGGGGAAGTCGGGGCCCTTGATCAGCTCCATGAGACGGTCGGTGGAGATGTTGGGCTTTTTGAGCATGGCGATGGTGCCGTCGCAGATCTCGGCCAGATTGA
>JAFULU010000233.1 GCA_017483125.1 Clostridia bacterium | reverse complement strand
GGTAGGAGACTGCATTGTGGTGCTCAACTCCATCGGCTCGGTGTCGGGCTATCTGCAGGGACTGGTCACCAATCTGGTCTCCTTCCATGAGCACGCCCTGTATATCCAAAACCTTCGCTCCTTTCTGGAGTACGAGCCCAAGATCAAGGCCAATCCCGAGGGTGTGGTCGCAGGGGGCGGCGAGATCGTGGTGGAGAACGTCAAATACCGCTACGGCGGTGCCGAGACAGATACCCTCCACGGCGTCAGCCTCCGTATCGCCCCCGGGGAGAAGATCGCCCTGGTGGGGCAGAACGGCTCGGGCAAGTCCACCTTCGTCAAGCTCCTGCTCCATCTCTACGAGCCGAGCGAGGGAAGCATCACCATGGACGGCGTCCCCATGAATGACCATACCCTTGCCTCCTGGCGGGGGGTGTTCAAGCCCGTCTTTCAGGATTACTCCATTTTCGCCCTCTCGGTAGCTGAGAACATCCTCACCCGCCCCATGCGGAAGGACCCCGAGGGGGAGGCCGCCGACCGCGCGGTGGTGGAGAACGCCCTCAAACAGAGCGGTGCCTATGACCGTGTCATGAAAATGCCCCACGGTATGGACACCGTGCTCACCCGCGAGTTTGACGACAAGGGAGAGGTGCTGTCGGGGGGCGAGGCCCAGAAGATCGCCCTGTCCCGTGTCTTCGCCTCGGACGCTCCCGTGGTGATCCTGGACGAGCCTACATCGGCCCTGGATCCCGTGGCCGAGTATCAGCTCTTTGAGAACATGATGCAGGCCTGCGCCGACCGCGCCGTGGTCTTCATTTCCCACCGTCTCTCCTCCGCCGTCCCCGCCGACCGTGTCTACCTCTTTGAGGAGGGGCGGGTGGTGGAGAGCGGCACCCACCGCGAGCTCATGGAGCGGGGCGGTCACTACGCCGATATGTTCCACAAGCAAGCCGAAAGCTACCGCGCGACCGACGCCGAGACCCGAGAGGAGGTGAGGGCATGAATACCACCGCGAAAACCAAAAAGCCCCGCCGCCGCGCCCATACGGTTCTGGTCTACGACGCCAAGATCCTGGCCAAGGTCTGGAGGCTTCTCCCTTCCTACATCATCTTCCTCGCCCTCTGGTCTCTCATGTGGGCAGGCATCGACACCGCCGCGGTCTACTTCCGCAACGCCATGTTCAACGCCCTGGATACCTCGGAGGAGTTCATGGACGTGGCCGTGTTCATTCTGGGACTGGCGGTATTCTACCTCATCGTCTTCATCCCCGACCATATCTATAACCTCATCATCAACCCCATTCTGGAAAACAAGCTCCGCTACCGAATGCATTCCGAGCTCTACCGCAAGGCCCAGCGCATGGATCTGGCTTGCTACGACGATCCAGACTTCTACAACCAGTTCGTCTGGGCCATGCGGGAATCCGACAACCGCGCCATCGCCGTGGTGCGGGGCCTGTGGAACATCGTCAACCGCATCATTTCGGCCACCGCCATCTCCGCCCTGCTTCTGACCATCAACGTCTGGATGGGTATCCTCATGCTGGCGGGGGTGCTCATCACCATCGTGGTGGATTACTTCGGCGCCCGCCTGTGGGTGAGGGTCATGGAGAAAATGAACCCCCTGTGGCGCAGGGAGAGCTACATCACCCGCGTCTTCAACCTGTCGGACTACGCCAAGGAAATGCGCACCTCACAGGTGGGAGACATGATGACCCGCGACTGTAAGGACACCGTGGACGAGCTGAACAGACTGGACCTGAAATACGGCAAGTGGTTCACCCTCCTCTACGGCGTGGGCTTCAATATCGCCCGCCGAGGCACCTACTACGCCACCATCATCATCATGGTCTTTGAGCTGTCCGCTGGACGGGTGGGTCTGGGCGGATTTGCCGCCGCCGTGGCCTCTCTGTGGATGCTCCAATCCATCATGATGAACCTGGCGGACTCCCTCATGGAGCTGCCCAAGCACGCCCTGTACGTCGAGAAATACTTCAAATTCCTGGAGCATGAGAATCACCTTGTATCGGGCACCGAGCCCGTCCCCGTCTTTGAGTCTTTGACCTTTGAGAACGTCAGCTTTACCTACCGTTCTGTGTTCACCGACGAGGAAACGGCTCTGGCCGACGAGATCAGGGAGTATGAACGCAAGGAGCGGGGAAGGACCGACACCGAGGAGGAAAAGCCCGCCGAGGAACGCCCCGCGGTGCTGAAAAACGTCAGCTTTACCATCCGCAAGGGGGAGAAGACCGCCATCGTGGGCTACAACGGCGCGGGCAAGACCACCCTCATCAAGCTGGTCATGCGCCTCTACGATCCCACCGAGGGGCGCATCCTCTACAACGGCCGCGACATCCGCGACTATGACCTGCAGGAATACCGTGACCGCATCGGCGCGGTGTTCCAGGACTACCGCATCTTCGCCGCTACCCTGGGGGAGAACGTCATGGGCGGGGGCTACGAACGCACCGACGAAAACGAATCCCGCATCCGCGAGGCTCTGGACAGTGCCACCTTCACCGAACGGCTGAACACTCTGGAAAAGGGGCTGGAGACTCCTCTGACCCGCGAGATCGACAAGGAGGGTGTCAACCTCTCGGGAGGAGAGGCCCAGAAGGTGGCCATCGCCCGTGTTTTCGTCCGTCCCTACGACCTCATCATCATGGACGAGCCCTCCTCCGCGCTGGATCCCGTGGCCGAATATGAGCTGAACCACTCCATCCTGAACGCCGCCGACAGCCGCGACCGAACCGTCATTTTCATCTCCCACCGTCTCTCCACCACCCGCTTCGCCGACCGTATCTTCCTCTTTTCGGGGGGCGAGCTGTGTGAGCAGGGAAGCCACGACCGGCTGATCGCCATGGAGGGGAAATACGCCGAGATGTTCCGTATGCAGGCGGAGAAGTACCGACAGGGCGAGGAGAGTGCCGAAGCGTAAAACCGAATCAAAACGGGTGACTCACCGAAAGGTAAGCCACCCGTTTATTTTGGTCATTACGAAACGCAGAAAAAGAAACGACCACCGTGAGAAACGGTGGTCAATCTCTATGGTTGGATGGTAAGAGCCTCACGAATCAAGCGCGGGTAACCTTACCGGAACGCAGGCAACGAGAGCAAACGGCAACGGTCTTGTGAGAACCGTCCACGACTGCCTTGACCTTGCGAATATTGGGCTTCCAGGTGCGATTGGTTTTACGGTTGGAGTGAGAAACATTCTGACCGTAGACAACACCCTTTCCGCAGACACTGCATTTTGCCATGACTTGACACCTCCTTACTGTAATTTCGGGCCTGTCAGGTTATGACACGCCTAAACCTATGATAAACATAAGACAACAGTCTGTATTATACCATAATTTTTTTGAAATTGCAAGAGCTTTTTCAAAAAAAGTTTGGAAAAAACGCAATATTTTTTCGGGTTTCAACTGTGCAACTTACCGAAACGATTCCCGATGGGGTGTGGGGATCACTTGCGGCTCTTTTTCTCCAGCTCCCGCTGCTCCCGAAGCTCCTGCTTGGAGGGGCGGTCGGATTCGGGAAGGTCGGGAATGCCCATCTTGGTGATGTGGAAGTCCTTGGCACCCGCGATGTAGCCCAGCGTGGCCACCAGCATGGCGGGAAGGGTGATGACAAAGTAGGACCACCAGATACCGTTGAGGGTCACGCCGCCCACGGATACGGTCGCCAGCACACCCTGATACATACCCTGAATGAGCAGGGCGATGAGACGGGAAATGGACTCCAGCTCACCGATCTCCGCCAGCTGACCCACCGTGATGAGGATGGCCAGAAGGAGGTTGACCGAATTGGCAATGAGGGAGAGGACCAGACCGAGGTAGGGACGGAAGGGGATCTTGCCGTACTGAATGGACAGGCGGTCTCCCGAGCCGGTCTTGTGGGCCGTGCCGTAGGTCAGAGCCAAGTAGAATACGATGGAGCCGATACTGCTCCAGAGCAGCAGGGCATCACTCTCGGCCTTCCCCGCCGTCATGGCCAGGGCGAAGCCGAACATGGAGATGGCGATCTGGTTGAGGGCCAGACGCACGCTCTCGTAGGAATATCGTTCAAAGAATGCTTTCATGCTTTCACACTCCGTTTCACGCGTTACGCACTATTATACAGAATAAATGTTTCCTCTTTGCCACGGAATTGTTACCAAATAAAGATAAGTTGTGACAAAACCGTTATAAAAAGCAAAGTTTACAGTTTGTCCACTTTTGAAGGCGGGGTTTTTAGTATAATAATGGACGGAAAACACCCAAGGAAAGGACGTGAACCCACCATGCGCCACGAGATCAGCGTATCCGAATTCTCCCCCGTGGTACGGGAATTCGCCAGCTTCAAGACCGTCATTCAGGGCTGCTCCCAGCGCACCGTGGAGCAGTACCTCATCGACCTGCGCACCTTCTTCCGCTACCTCCTCTGTGAGGGGGATGCCGAGATCCTCCACGACCCCGAGAAGTTCATGGCGGTGACCGTGAAGTTGGTGGATCTGAACTTCTTGCGGGAGGTCACCACCGATCAGATCTACGATTTCCTCCTCTACGCCGACTCCGAGCGGGAGAATCAGTCCGCCGCCAAGGCGAGAAAGCTGGCGGCCATCCGCGCCCTCTTCAAGTTTCTGGTCAACCAGCGGGGCTACCTCACCGACAACCCCGCCGCCAACATCGACTCCCCCAAGAAGAAGAAGTCCCTGCCCAAGTTTCTGTCCCTGGAGGAGGCCCGCGCCCTCCTCTCGGCGGTGCTCAACGATACCGACTCCCCCAACCGCGAGCGGGACTACTGTATGATCACCCTGTTCCTCAACTGCGGGATGCGCGTGGCCGAGCTGGTGGGCATCAACCTGCAGGACATTGACTCCTCCTTCCGCTCCCTCCGCGTGCTGGGAAAGGGAAACAAGGAGCGCATCATCTACCTCAACGAGGCCTGCCGCGAGGCCCTGTACGCCTACCTCGCCGTCCGTAAGAGCGAGCGGTACGAGAAGTGTACCGACCGCGCCCTGTTCGTCTCCAACCGCATGGCCCGCCTCTCCATCCAGGGGGTGCAGGTCACGGTCCAGAAGTATCTGAAGCTGGCGGGTCTGGAGTCCAAGCACTACTCGGTCCATAAGCTCCGCCACACCGCCGCCACCCTCATGTACCAGTCGGGTCACGTGGACATCCGCGTGCTGAAGGATATTCTGGGTCACGAGCAGCTCAACACCACCCAGATCTACACCCACGTCAGCAACCGCGGCATGGAGGAGGCCATGAAGCACAATCCTTTGTCGGGTGAGGCCGACGACGTCACCTCCACCTCCAAGGAGACCCTGCCCGACGGCGGGGAGGATCAGCCCATTCCCTTTGAGGAGGGAGGATTTGAGATCCCCTTTGAGAGCATGGAGGAGGATTCCAATCCGAATGAATAAGAAAGCCCCGCCCTGTGTGTCGCAGAGCGGGGATATTCTTATGGCTTTTTGCGGGACTTGGGGGCGGGAGACTTACCTCCGCCCTTGGCCGCAGGCTTGCCCGTGGGAGCCTTCCCCTTAACGGGTGCTCTCTTGCTCTCCTTGGCCACCGAGAAGCCGAACTTACCGATGACCTCTCCCAGGGCGAAGTACTCCCCGTGGGCAAAGGCCGCCAGCCCCGCCCGATCCAGGCAGAGCTTGCCCTCCTCGTTCAGCAGGGACTCGTCCACGTCGATCCCCACCACCTCGGCCAAAAAGAGATCGTGGGTGCCTTGGGGGATGATATCCAGCACCTTGCACTCCAGAGCCAGGGGGCATTCGGCGATGACGGGGCAGGCCACCTCCACCGCGGGCTCCTTGTGGAGTCCCGTCCTGGCGAACTTGTCCACCTTGGCACCCGTGTAGATGCCGCACCAGTCGCACTCCCGCACCAGCGAGACGGGGGTCAGGTTGATGACGAACTCCCCCCTCTCCTTGATGATGCCGTAGGAATGGCGGGTGGGGCGTACCGATATGGACACTCTGGGGGGATGGGTGTTGATGATCCCCGCCCACGCCACGGTGATGATGTTGGACTTCTCCATGTCCCCGCAGGTCACCATAACGGGGGGAACGGGGCCCAGCAGGGTAGAGCCCTTCCAGTGAATTTTGGCCATATGATGGGTGCTCCTTTGCGAAATGTAGACAAGAAAACGGCGCCCCACGGATGGGTAACGCCGTATTCATGGGAATTACTGCTGAGCCTCGAGGTACTCCACCACGTCGCCGATGGTCACGAACTTGTGGATGTCGTCGTCGTCAATGGTCACGCCGAACTTCTCCTCGCAGAGCATGACCAGATCAGCCAGCTCAATGGAGTTCAGTCCAAGGTCGGACGCCAGCTCAGCATCCATGGTGACGGTCTCGGGGTCGATCTGCAGCTCCTCTGCCAGAAGCTTCTTCAGGGTCTCTAACATAAGCGTATTCTCCGTTTCTCCGCGGCGCGGTATGATTAGAATATGCGGGCATACCCTGCCCTTATCACAACGTCTTTATTATAGCCCATGAAAGTTGATTTGTCAAGATTATTTTGGGATTTTTCGGGGAAAAAGAGAAAAAATTCTTTCGGAGCAACATTTCACGCAATTTTCCCCAAACCCCCTTGACCCCAAGGGGGTTTTTTGGTATAATATAACTACCTATACACACCCGTGTCATACGGGCAAAAACGGAGGATGAAATATGGACACCGCAACGCTGTACGACAAAATATACGCCTGCTGGCTGGGCAAGAATATCGGCGGCACCCTCGGCACCCCCGTGGAGGGCCGCATGGAGGTCATGGACCTCACCTGGTACCCCCGCCTGGACCCCAGAGGCGCCCTTCCCAACGACGACCTGGATCTCCAGCTCCTGAACCTCCACGCCATGGAGATGTACGGCACCCACCTCACGGCCGAGCACATCGCCGCCGAGTGGAGCGAGCATTGCTACTTCCCCTGGGACGAGTACGGCCACGCGGGCACCGCCATGCGCTACGGCTTCAAGCCCCCCTTCTCGGGGATGTTCGATAACCACTTTACAAACTGCATGGGCTGTCCCATCCGCTCCGAGGTCTGGGCGGCCATCGCCGCGGGTAAGCCCCGTCTGGCGGCCTACTTCGCCTGGCAGGACGCCGTGGTGGATCACGCGGGAGGCGAGGGTGTCTTCGGCGAGATCTTCAACGCCGCTCTGGAGGCCGCCGCCTACCTCTCCACCGACGTCCCCGCCCTCATCCGCGAGGCCCTGACCTACATACCCGCCACCTCCCGCGTCCACGGTGCCGTCTCCCTCATGCTCGCCCTCTTTGAGCAGGGAACCGACCTCCTTGATGCCCGTGAGCAGGTGCTGACACAGTTCGGCGACCCCAACTTCACCGACGCGCCTCAGAACATTGCCTTCGGTCTGGCGGGCCTTCTGTGGGGCGAGAGCTTCGAGGACGCTATCCTCAAGGTGGTCAATCTGGGCTACGACACCGACTGCACTGTGGCCACCTGCGGCGCCATCTGGGGCATCCTCTACGGCCGCGAGGGCATCGACCCCAAGTGGGCAGAGCCCATCGGCGACGCCATTCAGGTCTCCGCCGCCATCCGAGGCTTCCGCGCCCCCAAGGATCTGGACGAGCTGACCCACCGCTGTATCAGGCTCTACGATAAGCTCTGCTGTGAGGACGAGGCCGAGTTCGTCATCACCGAGGAGGACAACTCCGATTTCACGGTTCAGCACTTCACCCTCCCCGCGGGAGCCAAGAAGAGCGAGGCCTGCTGCGTGGATCTCCGCTACGAGGACGGTGACCCCACCGTGGCCCCCGAGCGCTCCCAGACCCTGAGCATCACCCTCACCAACAACACCTGCTGGCCCTGGGCCCTGGAGACCCGCATTGAGTGCCCCTACGGCCTGGCCGCCGACGTTCCCGCCCAGATCGTGGTGGCCCCCGGTGAGTCGGTGCAGTACAACCCCACCGTCAAGGCCGATCCCAACGCCTATTACAGCGTCCCCGTGGACCGCGTCTACCCCACCGTCCTGGCCATCAAGCGCCTCAATTGCGGTGACCGCTGGAAGATCTACCGCATCCCCTTCACCCTGCTGGCTCCCAACCGCTGGACCCTCAACGGCGTGCCTACCCTGGTCCCCGCCGCCACCGTCCGCTTCACCGAGCCCGCCGCCGACGGAGTCTACGTGGCCGAGGCCACCCTCACCACCCCGCCCGTCACCCGTGAGACCCGCATGATCTGCAACTGTGTCTGGCCCACCACCGTGGAGCTGGACGGAGACGTCATCATCCATACCGAGGGTCTGTCCCCCTTCATGCCCGCCTACCACCGCGCCCCTGTCAGCCAGCTCCGTGAGGGCATTCTCCAGCGCGGCGTCCATAAGGTGAGGGTCACGGTGCGTATGCCCGAGGACAAGCGGGATATCCTGCCCTTCTTCGTGGTCTCCTTCAACGCCCCCGCCCACGTCACCGAGCCGGGCAACTTCTACGCCTACACCGACGTTCACTTCGCCCGCTGATTATTTGCACAAGAGAGCGGTGGGGTCATCCCCCGCCGCTACGGAGGTATCCCATGAACCAAGCAAGCGACCGTACCAAGCTGAGACGGCTTCAGAACCGCATTCTGGCCCGCAAGGGTCTTGTTCTCTGCGGCTCGGAGTTCACCGCAGCCCTTCATAGCCGCGGAAAGGCCGTGTACACGGGGGCGAGCCGCTACGGCCAAGGGGACGTGACCGCCTACGGGGACGTGACCGCTCTGGCCTGCTCCGACAGCCGCGCCGTTGCCCTTATGAGGGATGGGACCCTCCGTCTCCCCGCTCCCGTGGATACCCGCCTGTCCGACCTCGCCCACGTCCGCGCCGTCTCCTGTAGCGACACCCATATCGCCGCCCTGCTGGGCAACGGACGGGTGACGGTGGGATACTGTGACGGGAGTCACGCCGCCGACACCGCCGAATGGCCCGCCGTTCTGGACGTGGTCTGCGGCAAGGGCTTTACCGCGGGGCTGACCCTTCATGGCCGTGTCCTTGTGGCGGGAGGAGGCCCCCGTCTCCGCTATGCCGTGAGCCGCTGGACCGATGTGGCGGGTCTGTTTGCCGACGCCGAGGGGGAGCATCTCTACGCCATTACGGTGGACGGTCTCCTGCTCTCCACCGCTCACCTGTCCCGCACCGTCCGCTCCTGGCGCAACCTGATCTATATGGCCGCATCGGGCAAACGGATCCTGGCCGTGACTGCCACGGGTCAGCTCTACGCCACCTGTCCCGCCCCCGACGTCACCATGAATCAGGCGGGCTTTGCGGCCTGTGCCGTCAGCCCCCGCCACGCCGTGGCCCTGTCCCGTGACGGCAAGGTCTTCGCCGTGGGCAAAAACGAGTTCGGGCAGTGCGATACCCAACGCTTCGGGGTTTTGTTCGAGGGCTTCGACGAGCTTCTGGCCGACCGCCGCGCCACTATGCTCCGTGTCATCGCCGAGGAAAAGACCTACCAGATCCGTCTGGCCGAGGCAAGCCGCTACGGGACCCGTATGGTCTGCGGTCCCCGCTTCACCGCCTGTATCGCCGCCGATGGACGCGTGGTGACCTCCGCGGGCTTCGGTAAAGCCAAGCAATGGTCGTCGGTCCGCGCCCTTGCCTGCGGAAACGCCCATCTGGTGGCCCTCCACGAGGGAGGACACGTCAGCGCCGACGGCAACGACACCGACGGGTGCACCGCCGTGGACGGTTGGAGCGGTGTCAAGTGCATAGCGGCGGGGAAATACCATACCCTGGGCGTCACCGAGGACGGTCGGGTGCTGTTCTGCGGCCGCAACGACAAGGGGCAGGGGGACGTCACCGACTGGAGCGGGATCCGCCGCGTCTACGCCGCCGATACCTACACCGTGGGGCTTGGCTACGACGGCACCCTCCGTCTGGCGGGTCAGCCCCCCTTCGGGGCCGATCTCATTGACGGAAATTGGCATCACCCCACCGACGTGGTAGTGACGAATACCCATATGGCCATCCTCTGCGCCGACGGTACCGTCCGCTCCACCCGCAGGATCCCCGCCAGTGATAAGCCTGGGGACGGGGAGGTCTGGGATACCTGTGGCTTCCACCGTGTCCGTTCCATCGCCGCGGGGGAGGGCTTTACCGTGGCCCTGGGCTATGGCGGCAGAGTCATGGCGGCGGGAGAGAACGACCTTGTGGTCAAGGCCGTGGGGGACTGGAGCGGGGTGGTTTCTGTTGCCTGCGGTCGGGACTACGCCCTGGGTCTGACCGCCGACGGCCGCGTCCTGGCCGCGGGGGAGCTTCGCGTGGAACGAGATTCCACCGAGTCCTCCTATACCCCCCATCCCGTGACGGGCTACCTCTGTGAGACCCCCGATACTACCTCTTGGCGGGATGTCATCGCCCTGGCCGCGGGGCCCGACCATGCCGTAGCCATGACCCGTGAGGGTACCGTTCTCGCCACGGGACTGGACAGCGACGGGCAATGCACCGCCATGACCCACGTCACCCTGTTCCGCGATACCCGCCAGCTCTACGGCTACGGCCGCTACCGCAAGCTCTCCGAGTGCGGTGTCATGACCGCCCATGAGCCTGACGGGGAAACGCCCGCGGGCAAGGAGGAGCCCACCCTGATCCCCTTTGCCCGCTTCTCGGCCCACCTGCGGGGGGACACCGAGGCCATTCTCTCCCGTCTGGCGGGGGACGATGACCGTCTGACCGTCCTGAACCCCGATCAGCCCACCCCCGTTGCCTACACCTACCGCTACGAGACCGCCGAGCAGATGGCGGACACCCTGGAGCGTCCCGCGAGGAGTGTGACCGCCCTTGGGGAGGGGACTCTGTTCATCCACACCGACGGTACCGCCCGTCTGCGGAGTGATCTGACCCCCGACGCCCCCTTGACGACCCTGCCGAGCAAGCTGGGTGACAGCCCCTTCTACCCCGTGATCCAGGCCGCCGCGGGAGGGAAGCACTACGCCGTCCTGCTGGCCGACGGCACCGTCCGCGCCTTCGGGGACAACGACCGCGGCCAATGCGACACGGGAGATTGGAAGAATATCACCGCCATCGCCGCGGGAGACAGCCACACCGTGGGACTTCGCGCCGACGGCACCGCAGTGGCTACGGGTGCCCGCCGACGGGACAGCGGTAAGAGCCGCGGCGTGGCCCACCTTCCCCGTGCCAACCCCTGCGCCGTGGAGGACTGGAGGAATATGACCCGCGTGACCTGCGCGGGGGATCTGACGGTGGGACTGACCGCCGACGGCCGTGTGAGAGCCGTGGGCAGCAGTCACTTTGGCCAATACAATACCGAGGGCTGGCGGGGCGTTGTCTCGGTGGCCACCTCGGGGAACCACACCGTGGCCCTCTTTGCCGACGGTCACGTGGAGGCCGTGGGACTCAACCAGAGCGGGGAGTGCCGTACCGAGTCGTGGTACCACGTGGTGCAGATCGCGGTCATGCCCGAGCTGACCCTGGGTCTGCGCTCCGACGGTCAGGTGCTGGCCGTGGGCAAACACAGCGACGTCCCCAATACCCTGGATACCGTCCGCGCCATGGCCTGCTTTGGCAGCCGCCGTCAGGTCTTTGTCATGGCCGACGGCACCCTCCGCATCCATATCCGGGGAAGCGAGTTCCTGCCCGAGCCTCTGGGGGATCTCCGCGTCTTTACCCCCTCGGTCAGATACTCGGCTCTGGATCGCGCCGTGACCCGCTCGGTCCCCGCCGTCACCGCCCGCCGCGCCCTCGGTACCTTCGCCATCGGTATGGTCCATACCCTGACGCTGGGTGAGGAGGGCACCGTCACCGCCACGGGAGCCGACGACAGCGGTCAATGCGGCATCGCCACCTACGCGGGGGCTACGCAGGTGGCCGCGGGACCCTACCATTCCGCCGCCATTCTGGCTGACGGCAGTCTGGTTATCACAGGGCGCAACCCCGACGGACGGTGCGATTTCCGTACCCTCAACCGTGAGCTGGACACCGTGGGAGTCTCTGCCGAGGAGTCCCGTCACGGGGCCGTTCCCGCCCCGGGGGATCCCGATCCCACCCTCCTGCCCTACGCGTGGCTGCAGGTGGCCTGCGGTCACGAGCATACCGCCGCCCTCCGCTCCGACGGACGGGTCTACGCCGCGGGAGCCAACCCCGACGGCCGCTGTGACACCCGCCAGTGGCGCGACGTGGACTTCGTGGCCTGCGGTGTACGGCATACCGTCGCCCTCCGCTCCGACGGCACCTGCGTGGCCACGGGTGATAACCGCTACGGCCAATGCGACGTCTCTCTCTGGAAGCATATCGTCATGGTGGCCGCGGGGGAGTTCCATACCGTGGGGCTCCGCGCCGACGGCCGTGTAGAGGTGGCGGGGGATAACCGCAAGGGTCAGTGCCGTGCCGAGGATCTCCGCGACGTGATCTCGGTGGCCTGCCTCCCCGAGGCCACCCTCTGTGTCCGTGCCGACGGTCGGGTGACTGTCCGCGGCGGGGACGGAGAGTCGGACAAGGCCGTGGAGGCCCTCCGCGAGGTGGTGGCCATCCATACCTGCGAGCATCGGGTGGCCGCGCTGACCGCCGACCGTCGGGTGATCCCGATTCCGTGATTTTTTCAAGTTTTTTCGTTTTTTCTGTCATATTTCGGTTTTTTTGGTGTCTTATAGGGTAGAGCTTCAACCGATTATCCCAAATCACGACCGATCATCCCTGAATCGTTCCTTGGTTCGCTTTTTGTGATATACTGAAGACAACACACACAAGGAGGTTCTTATGAAATCTATGAAAATCACTCTTCGCGCCGCTGTCCTCGCTTTGGTTCTGCTGCTGTCCTTCACCGCCTGCGCCGAAAAGGCCCCCGACCTTACGGCCCTCACCCCCGAGCTGGAGGAGGTGGGCATCACGGTCAAGGACAATATCGCCATTCTCTCAAACGACAGCCCCGAGACCCAGAGCGCACAGTGGAAGTATCTGACCGACAACCTGGGCAAGACCGAGCATATCAAAGTCCAGGTCACAGGGCAGGTGCTGGAGCACAGCGTTACCGCGGGACACACCGAAAACTGCTATCTCTACCTCTGTCTCCCGTCAGCCGATCTGGAGTCCGACGGCCTTCACGGTCTTCCCGTGGTTCTTCCCAAGGAGATCCTGCGCGCCTATATCGACGAGTACGGTGAGCCATCGAGTATCGGTCTTTTCCCCAACGGCTTTATGCTGTGCGTAACGGGAACCCTCGAGACGTATAAGGAATTCAAGGGAATGCCCTCATGGAACGCCCCCGTTCTGATGGTGACCGAGCTGGTACCCGTAGAGACGGCGGAGGATGTCTGATCCCGCCGACCGTCGGGTGATCCTCCTCCCCTGATCCCATAGCACCATACCCACATACAGCCCTCCCGACACCCACGTCCGGAGGGCTTTTTTGTGCCCGTATTTGTGAATTTTCATAATATATAGGAAAAAATATCCCCGATATATTGCATTCTGCCCCAAAATATTGTATAATAGGGAAAGAAAAACTCACAGAAAGGGGCATCCCCATGAAGAAGTATATTCTGGCTCTGGACGAGGGTACCACCTCCGCCCGCGCCATTCTGTTTGACCGCGAGGGCCATACCGTGGCCATGGCCCGCCACGAGGTTCCCCAGATCTACCCCCACGCGGGGTGGGTGGAGCAGGACCCCATGGCCATCTACGCCGCCCAGTACGCCTCCATGACCGAGTGCCTGGCGGGGAGCGGCATTGACCTGTCCGACATTGCCGCCGTGGGTCTGACCAACCAGCGTGAGACCGTGGTGGTCTGGGACAGGTACAGCGGCCGACCCTACTGCAACGCCATCGTGTGGCAATGCCGCCGCACCGCCGACATCTGCGCCGAGCTGGAGGCGAACGGCTACGCCGAGCTCATCCGTGAGCGGACGGGCCTGCGCATCGACCCCTACTTCAGCGGTACCAAGCTCAAGTGGATCCTGGATCACGTGGAGGGGGCCAGAGAGAAGGCCGAGGCAGGGGAGCTTCTGTTCGGTACCGTGGATACCTGGATCACCTGGAAGCTCACCGAGGGGCGGGTCTTTATCACCGACGTCACCAACGCCTCCCGCACCATGCTCATGAATCTCCGCACAGGGGACTGGGATGATACCATGCTGAAGCTTCTGGATATCCCCCGCTCCATGCTTCCCGAGATCAGATCCTCCTCCGAGGTCTACGGTGAAATCACCGTCATGGGTGCCTCTCTGCCACTGGCGGGCATGGCGGGTGACCAGCAGGCCGCCCTCTTCGGTCAGGGCTGCTTTGAGCGGGGCGAGGCCAAGAACACCTACGGTACGGGCTGCTTCCTTCTGACCCACACGGGGGACGAGCCCGTCATGAGCGTGAGCGACCTGCTCACCACCGTGGCCGCCACCCGCAAGGGGGAGACTCTGCGGTATGCCCTGGAGGGAAGCGTTTTCGTGGGCGGTGCCGTGGTGCAATGGCTCCGCGACGAAATGAAGCTCATCAATGACTCCTGCGACAGCGAGTACTTCGCCTCCAAGGTCCCCGACAGCGGCGGCGTCTACGTGGTGCCCGCCTTTACGGGTCTGGGCGCGCCCTACTGGGATATGAGCGCCCGCGGCAGTATTCTGGGTCTGACCCGCGGTACGGGCCGTAACCACATCATCCGCGCCGCGCTGGAGGCCGTGGCCTACCAGACCGAGGACGTCCTTGCCGCCATGCAGGCCGATATGGCCGCCTTCGGGGCGGGGAGCATCACCTCCCTGAAGGTGGACGGCGGAGCCTCGGAAAACCGCCTGCTCATGCAGTTCCAGAGCGATATTTCGGGGATCCCCGTCACCCGTCCCGCCACCGCCGAGGCCACCGCGTGGGGTGCCGCCGCTCTGGCGGGCCTGGCCGTGGGCTTCTTCGCCTCCCCCGCCGATACCCTCATTTCCCTGGAGGGAGGCTTTGCCTACACCCCCGATATGGACGCGGGTAAGCGGGACGAACTGCTGAAGGGCTGGCACAGAGCGGTCAACGCCTGCAGAGCGTTTTGAGGAGAAAACTATGAATGTACTGAATTATTCCGTTCCGTCTGTTGACGGCGTTCACGATCTCGCGGGCAAGGTCTATCTCCCCGATAAGTCCCCCGTCGGCATCCTCCACGTCCTACACGGCATGACCGAGCACATCGCCCGCTACGACCGATTCATGCGGGAGATGGCCGAGGCGGGCTATATCACCTGCGGCTACGACCATCTGGGCCACGGCAACACCGCCGCCGACCCCTCCGAGCTGGGCTTCATCGCCGAAAAGGGTGGTGACGATCTCCTGCTCCGTGACGTCAAGGCCTTCTCGGACGCCGTCCGCGGAGAGTACGGGAAAAACCTACCCTACGTCCTCATGGGCCACAGCATGGGGTCCTTCATCGCCCGCCTGGCCGCCGAGAAGTACGTAAAGCCCCACAAGCTCATCATCATGGGCACGGGCGGTCCTAACCCCATCGCGGGGGTGGGTCTTGCCCTCATCGGCATCATCAAGGCCTGTAAGGGCCCCCGCCACATCTCCCCCTTCATCGACAACATGGCCTTTGGGGGCTACAACAAAAGGTTCGACGACGGAGCAAGCGACCCCCGCGCCTGGCTCACCAAGGATGGCGGCGTGCGGGAGAGGTACGCGAACGACCCCTTCTGTAACTACAAGTTTACCGTGTCCGCCATGGGGGACCTCATCCGCCTCACCAAGAACGCCAACCGCGGGGCATGGTTCAAGTCCCTTCCCCAAGGCCTGCCCATCCTGCTGGTCTCGGGTCACGACGACCCCGTGGGGGATTTCGGTAAGGGCGTGGAGACGGTCTGCGAAAGGCTCCAAAAGGCGGGTCACCCCGTTACCTGCCGTCTCTATAGCGGCTACCGCCACGAGATCCTCAACGATGCCTGCCATGACCGCGTGGTGGCGGATATTCTGGATTTTTTGAAGTAAGATCCCAGCAATGACCGATTGCTAAATGTTACAAATTGCAGTTTATCGGTGGGTTTCCTCGTCGTAGGGCGGGGGCTTGCTCTCGCCGAAAAGCCCTCTCACCCGCTTCGCGGGAGCTCTCCCAGAGGGAGAGCCTTTCGTGATAACCCCCAAAAAACCATTTCCCGACAAGAGTCTTCCCGCCGTTCTAAGGCTCCCCCTCTGGGGGAGCTCCGCGAAGCGGTGAGAGGGCAAATAACGCGGGCAAGTCACAAACAAACCGTTATAAACATCCCTATAAACCCAAATTTGAAATTCTAAAGAAAGGAGTGAACCCCATGCTCATCACCACCAACGGCCTCGTGATCCGCTCCTACCCCTCGGGCAACAGCGATCGGGTCCTGCATATCCTCACAGAGGATCACGGCCGTCTTTCGGTGATGGTCAAGGGCGGCTCCTCCAAGAAGGCGGGGGCACAGGACCCCAGCACCCAGCTCTTCACCTACGGCAATTTCGAGCTGTACCGCGGTAAGGGCGGCGATCTCTACTGGTTCCGCGGCGGCTCGGTGCTGATCCCCTTCTACAACCTCACCGCCGATATTACCCACATGGCGCTGGCTACCTACCTCTGCGACGTGGCCGACGACCTCACCCCCGAGGAGGCCGCCGAGGAGGAGACCTCCCTCCTGCTCAAAATGCTGCTCAACTCCCTCTACGTGCTGGACAACGGTCAAAAGCCCGCCACCCTCGTGAAGTCGGTTTTTGAGCTGCGGTCCGCCGCCCTCATGGGCTACTGCCCAGATCTCACGGGCTGCTCCCTCTGCGGGGAGACCTACCCCGAAAACGCCTACTTCGACATCATGAACGGCCGCCTCATCTGCGCCGACTGCCAGACCAAGCGCAACCGCATGGGAGGCGTAGGACGGATCGAGGACGTGCCGGGGGAGCGGAATATCGTCTGCCCCGTCTCCTCCTCGGTGCTGGCCGCCCTGCGCTACGTCCTGACCGCCCCCGACAAGAAGATCTTCTCCTTCTCCATGAAGGACGGCGAGGAGGAGCGCGCATTGGAGCGGGCCACCGAAACCTTCCTGCTCAATCAGCTGGAGCGGGACTTCGATACCCTGCATTTCTACCGTTCGGTGGCGGATCTGCCGTCATCGTGACCGAAAGGAGGCTCTATGAAACCCAAACAACTCAATAGATGCCTCGTGAGCGCGGTCCTTCTGCTTCTGTCCTGTCTCTTGATCCTCACCGCCTGTACGCCCGCCCCCACCCTTCCGTCCGATACCCTCGGCACAGAGGAGGGAAGCACCAACACCCCCGACAGCGGCGACGGCATTCTCACCCTTCCCCCCGATACCCCCGCCGAGGAGCCGGATCCCGTCCCGCCCCTCGTAGCCCCCGATCCCACCGCCGACCTCGGCGCGCTGGTCATCACCTCTTACTACGCCACAGGCAAGGTAGCAGGTCAGGCTCTGGCGGCCGCGAACTACGTGGAGCTGCACAACGGCAGTCATTCCCCCGTTTCTCTGGCGGGGCTGTCCCTCTACGTCTCGGATCAGGGCGGCGAATTCACCGAATACCGCTTTGCCGAGGGGGACACGATCCCCGCCGATGGCTTCTTCCTGGTCCGCGGAAAGGACGCGGGCGGTGCCCATGAGAATACCCTTTCGGTGGAGTCCTTCGATAAGACCTTCAAGTCCCTCTCCCCCGACCCAAAGTCCACCCGTATCTGCCTCGGCCTCGCGGGTATGACCCTCCCCACCGAAGCCCCTCTTCGCGAGCTTGCGGGGCTGTACTCCTACGTCACCTCCCACCCCCTGGACGCGGCTGATACTTACCACTACGTTGACAGCGGCTCGGTCAATAAGGTCATCCGCAAGAAGGCGGACACCCACAAAACTGACTACCAGTCCATCCATCTGGGCAAGGCCTCCTATACCGTCCTCTCCCAGATCACGCCCCGTACCACAGAAGGGCGGGTCAATACCGCCGTCAGCTCCCTGATCGACGAGGTGGTGTTCTCCCACCCCAGCGGGGTCTATGAGGAGGGCTTTGACCTTACCATGACCGCCCCCGAGGGCTACACGGTCTACTACTCCATCAACGGCACCGACCCCCGCCTGGGTGTGTCCAACGCCTATACGGGTCCCCTCCATTTGCAGGATACCACCGAAATGCCCTGGGGAAGCCTCACCGCCAAGACCGCCTCCTTCCTGGGCCGCGTCTACGATCCCCTCACCGCCACCTTCCCGGGCGCGGCGGTGATCCGTGCCTTCGCGGTACGAAAGGCCGACGGAGCCGTCACCCCCCTGACCACCCATACCTACCTCATCGGTAAGGCTTACACCGAGTGGGGGGTGGACATGGTCAGCGTCTCGGTGAACGCCGACCAATTCATCGGCAAAGAGGGCATCTACAACATCCTCCGCACCGACGCCGACGGGGGTCACAGCCACATCCCCGCCTACGTGGAGTTCTTCTCCCCCGAGGGGCAAAGCGTCCACGCGGGCTGGTCCGAGATCGCCATGAACGGCCGCGGCTCTCTGGGCATGACCCAGAAGTCCTTCCGTATCCTCCTCAAATCCACCGTCATGGACACCGAGGAGGTCCACGAGAACCTGGGTACTCTCAACTACGACCTCTACAAGGACTACGCCTCCACAACCCCCGACGGCGAGCGGGTCACCTGGTACCGCCACATCCTCCTCCGCAACGGCGGCGGCGACATGAGCGGCTCCACCATCTCCCGCTCCCACATCGGCGACGCCTACATCCAGCGGCTGGACCGTGTTCTCATCCCCGACGTCATGGCCTACGCCCCCGTCATGACCTTTGTCAACGGGGAGTTCTGGGGCACCTTCAACGCCCGCGACCGCATGGATCCCAAGTATTTTGAAGGAAAGTACGGCATCGCCGAGGAGGATTTCGCCCTCCTGGAGTGTCCCTACCCCTTGACCTTCGGCTGGAACGTGGACTTCACCACCGCCAACGGTGACCCCAAGGAGGCCGACTACTTCATGAGCCTGGTGAACTTCTGTATGCAGAACGATATGTCGGTGCAGTCCAATTACGACTACATCGCCGAGCGCATCGACCTGGACGGCCTCATCGACCAGTACTGTGCCCAGATCTACCTCTGCTGCTCCGACTGGCCCTCCAACAACATCAAGGTATGGCGCAATACCAACTCCGACCACCCCACCATGGATACCAAGTGGCACTTCACCATCGTGGACACTGACCACGGCGTGGGATTGAACTCGGATATCCACACCGACCTCTGGGGTGTGATCAACGACGGCCCCGTCCTGTCCCGTATCGTGGGCCATATGCTTCGGAACAAGGACTTCCGCGAACGCTTCCAGATGCGCTATATCTGGTGCATGGAGGTGGCCTTTTCCCCCGAGCGGATGCACGCCGAGCTGGATACCCTGGTGGACACCATCCGCCCCGTCATGCAGTACCAGCTGGACCGCTTCCGCTGTACCAACGGCGAGCGCACCGATTGGGACAAGTGGTATTCCTACATCGAGACCATCCACCACTTCGCCGACAACCGCTACGAGCCCGCCAAAGCGCAGTTCATGGCCTGGGCGGGGATGAGCGACGCCTACTATCGGTATCTGAAGAATCAGGCGGTGGGGGAGTGGGGAAGCGCCGTGGAGTGAGCTTTTTTGAAGAAAAATCAAAGAAATTCCCCGAAACCTATTGCAAAAAACAGGAAAATATGGTATCATAGTGCTGTATGCAAGGATGCTCCTTGCAGAGAATTCCGTATTTATTTTTATGGAGGAACATAAACATGAATCAGAACGAGCGTTATCTCTCCGCCAAGGAAATGTATGCCAAGATCGGTGTTGACACCGAGGCAGCTCTGGCCAAGCTCCAGAACATCCGCATTTCCATGCACTGCTGGCAGGCCGACGACGTCCACGGCTTCGAGGGCATGGGTGCCCTGACCGGCGGTATCCAGACCACCGGTAACTACCCCGGCATCGCCCGCAACCCCGAGGAGGTCTTCGCTGACCTGGACAAGGCCCTGTCCCTGATCCCCGGTACCCACAAGATCAACGTCCACGCCAACTACGCCATCGGCGAGCCCGGCGAGGTCATCGAGCGCGACAAGCTGGAGCCCCGCCACTTCAAGAAGTGGGTCGAGCTGGCCAAGAAGCACGGTTGCGGTCTGGACTTCAACCCCACCATCTTCTCCCACCCCATGGCCGCTGACGGCATGACCCTGTCCCACCCCGACAAGAAGGTCCGTGACTACTGGGTTAACCACGTCATCGCTTGTATCCGCATCTCCGAGTACTTCGCCAACGAGACCGGCTACCCCTGCGTCATGAACATCTGGACCGGCGACGGTACCAAGGACATCCCCGCTGACCGTATGGGTCCCCGCGCTCGCTACGCTGACTCCATCGACCGCGCCCTGGCCTGCGGCTACGATAAGTCCAAGGTCTACGTCACCGTCGAGTCCAAGGTCTTCGGCATCGGCGTCGAGGCTTACACCGTTGGCTCCGGCGAGTTCTCCCTGTGCTACGCCATCTCCCGCGGCATCACTCCTCTGATGGACAACGGTCACTACCATCCCACCGAGGTGGTCTCCGACAAGATCCCCGCTCTCCTTTGCTTCTCTGACAAGATCGCTCTCCACATCACCCGCCCCATCCGTTGGGACTCCGACCACGTGGTCGCCTTCGACGATGAGACCCGCGAGATGATGAAGGAGGTCGTCCGTTGCGACGCTCTGGACCGCGTGTTCCTGTCCACCGACTATTTCGATGCCTCCATCAACCGCGTCTCCGCTCTCATCATCGGTATGCGCAACGTCCAGAAGGCTCTGCTCAACGCCCTGCTGACTCCCAACGAGGATCTGAAGGCTCTGCAGGATGCCGGCAACTACTCCAAGCTGTTCGCTCTGCAGGAGGAGTACAAGCTCATGCCTCTGGGTGACGTTTGGGCCGAGTTCTGCGTCCGTAATGGTGTTTGCCCCTGCAACAACTGGTACTCCGAGATCGAGAAGTACGAGGAAGAGGTTCTCTCCAAGAGAGTCTGATTTGCTACGTAACCTATATGAAAACCCCGCCGAGCTTCGGCGGGGTTTTTGCTTTTTTGATTGGTCTTGTTTTCAAATTTGGGTTTGTTGGGTCGCTCCTTTGCCTTCCCCAGCGGGGAAGGGGGACCACTGTAGGTGGTGGATGAGGAGAGCGGGTTTGAATTTACAAACGGGTGTATACGTAAAACCCTTGATACGCCAAGAAAAATCATACCCGATACCGAACCGTAATTTGCTCTCCTCATCCACCGCTTCGCGGTCCC
>JAFULU010000232.1 GCA_017483125.1 Clostridia bacterium | reverse complement strand
CTCGGTATCGGGTATGATTTTTCTTGGTGTATCAAGGGGTTTCCGTATACACCCGTACGAAAAAACAAACCCTCTCTCCTCATCCACCACCTACGGTGGTCCCCCTTCCCCGCTGGGGAAGGCTCACGAGGAAACCCACCGATAACTGCAATTTGCCTCTCCTGCAAGCCCCCCGCACTCCTCCTTCAATTATGCAATATTCTTTTTCCCATCCTGCAAAAACCGTTGACTTTTCCCCTCTTTTGTGCTATAATAATCTTTGTATGCGATTCCCCGACCATTCGGCAATCATAGATCACAAAGGATGGAAAATTACCCATGAAACGCGATATCCTCCGCAACATTGAAGAGAATATGGACGGCTTCTCCAAGGGCCAGCGCCAGATCGCCCGCTACCTCCTTGCCCACTACGATAAGGCCGCCTACATGACCGCCGCCAAGCTGGGCGCCGAGGTCAGCGTGTCCGAGTCCACCGTGGTGCGCTTCGTCATGGAGCTGGGCTACGCGGGCTACCCCGAGTTCCAGAAGGCCTTGCAGGAATTGATCCGCACCAAGCTCACCTCCTTCCAGCGCATGGAGGTCACCAACCACCTCATTGGTGACGGCGACGTGCTGGAGAAGGTGCTGAACACCAACGTGGACAACATCCGCCACACCCTGGAGAGCATCAGCCGCGCCGCCTTCCACGACGCCGTAGACGCTTTGGTGAAGGCCAAGAACATCTACGTCATCGGCGTGCGCTCCTCGGCCATGCTGGCGAATTTCTTCAGCTACAGCCTCCAGATGATCTTCGATAACGTCCGCCTCATCGACACCACCGCGGGCAGTGAGCTGTTCCAGCAGATGATGGCCATCGGGGAGGGCGACGTCCTCTTCGCCATCAGCTTCCCCCGCTACTCCAAGCGTGTCATCAAGGCGGTGGAGTTCGCCCGCCGCGCGGGTGCCGACGTGGTGGCCCTCACCGACTCTCCCGAGTCCCCCATCGCCCCCTCCGCCCAGCAGGTGCTCATCGCCCAGAGCGATATGGCCTCCTACGTGGACTCCCTGGTGGCCCCCCTGTCCCTGCTCAACGCCATCATCGTGGCGGTCTCCCGCACCAACGAGGAGGCGGTGAGAGAGCGGCTTCAGAAGCTGGAGCATATCTGGGACGAGTACGACGTGTACGATAAGAACCAAGGGTAATGACCATGACCGATAAAAGAGTGATCGCCATCATCGGCGGAGGTGCCGCAGGCCTCATGGCCGCCGCCTACGCCGCCGAGATCTCCGACCCCGATACCGACGAGATCCTGCTCATCGAGCAGAACGACCGCATGGGCAAGAAGCTCCGCATCACGGGCAAGGGTCGGTGTAACCTCACCAACGACTGCGACCGCGACGAGTTTCTGTCCAACGTCCCCACCAACCCCCGATTCCTCTACGCCGCTCTGGCGGGCTTTGATACCAAGGATACCCAAGACTACTTCGAGTCTCTGGGAGTCCCCCTCAAGGTGGAGCGGGGCAAGCGGGTCTTTCCCGTGTCCGACAAGGCGGGAGACGTGGTGGATGCTCTGGTGAAGCGCTGCCGCGAGCTGGGGGTCAAGACCATGCAGGGCCGCGTGACCTCGGTCCATGCCGAGGAGGTGGACGGAAAGCCCATCGTCACCTCAGTCCGCGTGGGCGGGAAGGATATCCCCGTGGCCGCCGCCATCCTCTGCACGGGGGGCTGCTCCTACCCCGTCACGGGCTCCGACGGAAACGGCTACAAGCTGGCCGAGTCCCTGGGTCACACCATTGTCACCCCCAAGGCCTCCCTGGTCCCCCTGGTCTGCGAGGGCAACCTCTGCTCCCGCATGATGGGCTTGTCCCTTCGCAACGTCAGCCTGAAGGTGGTGGACACGACCAAGAATAAGTGTATCTACGAGGACTTCGGGGAGATGCTCTTTACCCACTACGGCGTGACGGGCCCCCTGATTCTCTCGGCCTCCGCCCATATCCCCGACGTGGAATCGGGGAAGTACGAGCTGCATATCAACCTCAAGCCCGCCCTGGATGACGCCGCCCTGGACGCCCGCATTCTGTCGGACTTCAAGAAGTACGCCAACAAGGACTTCATCAACGCCCTCTCCGACCTCCTCCCCGTCAAGGCCATCGAGCCCGTGGTGGAGCTGACCGGCATCGACCCCCGTGTGAAGGTCAACGCCATCACCAAGGAGCAGAGACGCGCGCTGGTGTCGGTTCTCCACGACATCACCCTCCGCCCCATCCGCACCCGCCCCATTGCCGAGGCCATCGTCACCAAGGGCGGTGTCAAGGTCAGCGAGGTGGACCCCAAGACCATGGAGTCCAAGCTGGCCCGCGGCTTCTACTTTGCGGGGGAGGTGCTGGACGTGGACGCCTATACGGGCGGGTTTAATTTGCAGATCGCTTTCTCTACCGCGAGACTGGCGGCGCAGTCGGCGGTGTGGGGTGTTTGAGAGTTTGTTGAGAGAATAATAAATTGGGGTTTATCGGGGAGCTTGAAAATGCAAAATGCAAAATGCAAAATCAAGAACGAAGCGGCGGTACGATAACGGCTTTCGACTATGGATATTCCATACAGGGCAATGCTTTTCGGGTGTTTGATCGAAAAATCTT
>JAFULU010000231.1 GCA_017483125.1 Clostridia bacterium | reverse complement strand
AAGGCGATGGGCCTCGGGGAGGGTGAACTCGCTGAGGACCGAGGGGGTGGTGACCACCGTGTCGGTGCGGGTGGAGAAGTCACGGACCTTCAGAAGCAGGTGGGCGGCGTAGCGGGTGCCGCCGTTGACCAACGTGGAGGTGTAGACCCCCAGCTGCAGAGGGGTAAAGGCGTTGTCCGACTGGCCGATGGCGGCGGCGATGGTGTCGGTGGGCTGCCACTCCAGACCGTGCATGTCGGCGCGGTGGTCGGGCCCCGCCAGAGAGCCCCGCTGTTCCCCCAGCTCAATGCCCGTGGATTCTCCCAGGCCGTACATACGGCAGTAGAGATTCATGTTGGTGATGCCCAGCTGTCTGCCCAGATCGTAGAAGTAGCAGTTGCAGGACACCCGCAGAGCCTCGGCGGCGTTGATCCAGCCATGCTGCTTCACGGCACCCGAGCTGTTGTGGATCCAGCAGTCGGGCTGGTAGCTCTGGTAGTAGGTGTAGGTCCCCGCGCACTCCAGCTTGGTGGAGGACGTGATGACCCCCTCGGTGAGTCCCGCCGCCACCATGCCGGGCTTGAAGGTGGAGCCGGGGGCGTAGAGACCGCTCAGGGCGCGGTTGAGGAGGGGGAGGGCGTCGTTGGAGAGCAGGTCGTTGTAGTCGCGGTTGTAGGTGGTCAGATCGAAGGTGGGATAGGAGGCCAGGGCCAGAAGGGCACCGCTGTTCGGGTCCATGGCCACCAGCGCCCCCGCCTTGCAGTCCTGACGGTTGTAGGTCTTCTGGATGTGGAGGACGTTTTCCTTGAGGGCGTCCTCGGCGGCGATCTGGAGGTTTATGTCGATGGTGAGGTAGACGTCCTGCCCCGCCACGGGCTCGGTCTTCATGTACTCGCGGATGATATTGCCGTCGGCGTCCTCCACCACCACCTTGACGCCGTCCTGCCCGTGGAGGTAGGACTCAAAGGCGGCCTCACAGCCCGATTTTCCTACGCGGGCGTTCATGGCGTAGCCCAGCTCCTTGTAGTAGGCCCACTCCTCGGCGTAGATGGGGCCTGTCTGCCCCAGAATGTGGGAGGCGTAGCCGGGGTAGCAGTAGACGCGGGAGCTCTCGGTGGAGAATCCGATGCCCGCGATGCCCAGCTCCTTTTCGTGGGTGACCGTCTCCATGGAGATGTTTTTCGCCAGAACATAGTCGTTGGCGCGGGAAAAGCCCACCGCCTCCATGCCCCAGAGGACACGGATGAGACGGTCGACGTCGGCGTTCCCGTAGAGGGGGGAGCCGTCGGGATCCTTGGCATCCAGCTGATACTCTTCCACGAAATACTCGGTGAGCCGATCTGCCGTGATGGCGGCGGTGGGATCGGCCTCGTAGAAGTCGATGGCTTCGGAGGTGTTCATGCGCTCCTCGCTCTTGATGCGCAGGATGGCCTCGCGGCGCAGACCGTTGGTCTCCACCACCTCCAGAAGGGTATCGTAGGTGTCGGATACGGGATCCGAGGCGGAGGATTTGTAGGTATAGTTGGGATAATACCCCTCAAAGGGGAAGTCGTAGGTGGCGAATTTTCCCACCTCGCCACACTCCTCCAGCATATGGAGGGCCTTCAGCATCGCGCTGTTGCGGGCCGCTTGATCCTTGGGCAGGACTGAATAGTCCATAGTGAGGTTGTAGGTGTAGGTGTTGACCACCAGAGGCACGCCGTTGCGGTCGTAGATCTGGCCGCGGACGGCCTGGACCACCACGGTGCGCTCGGTGGTGCCGTCCTGCCTGTGGCCACCGATGTGGTCGGGGTGAAGCTCCAGAAATGCCAGACGGATCGTGTAGACGGCGCAGACCAGCAGAAAGGCGATCCCCAGACCCATCAGGCGGGATGCGGACTTGGTTGCGGCGCGTGGGGCCATAGGGGACTCCTTTCTTGGGATGGGAATGCGGACGCTGTGTGTGGTAGCTCCCGATCACCGCATGGGCCAGAGGTTGATGGCCATGACCAGCCCCATGACGGCCAGCGCGGCGATCATACCCACGTTTCCCAGCATGAGGGAGGCGGCGTTCTCGCGGTAGAGGGGGGAGGGGCCGCGGGAGAGCTTGCGGCGGGAGAAGAGGACGCAGAACAGGACGATGCCCGCGATGAGCATACCGTACTGCCAGATCAGGATGAAGAGGTAGATAAAGGGCTGGAGCAGGTTCTCAAAGCTCATCATGTCCTCGGGGAGGAGTCCGACGAGGGCGGGGTTGACGATACTGCCCATGAAGTTGATGGCGGCGTGCATGGCGACGCACCACCAGTACTTGCCCGTGCGGGTGTAGACGTAGGCCATGATCATACCTACCATGGCGGCGTAGAAGAACTGGAACAGGTTGCCGTGGAAGAGACCGAACAGAAGCCCCGACAGAAGGATGGAGGGGAGGTCGCCGAAGCGGCGGGTGCGGTCGATGAGGAGCTTACGGAAGAGCAGCTCCTCCCCCAGAGGGGCGCAGATACAGGTGGCGATGAAGGTCATCCAGACGGGGGACTGATCCACGATGGTATTCAGGGCGTTGGCGTAGTCGTAGTCCAGAACCGCCGAGAGGATGGCCATGATGATGTTGCCCGTCAGCCCCCCCGCGGTCATGCACCCGAAGGCGATGATGAGCAGGACCACCCAATGGCCAAAGCGGAAGGGGGGCTTCTCCACCGCCGCCGAGGCGTTGAGGGCGTGGTCGGTGTTGTGGGGGGAGACAGGGACCTTGCGGAGGATCAGCCACGTAAGTCCCAACCCCACGGTGTACAGGGGGACAATGGACAGCACCCACGGGACCCACCATGAGGATAGGGCGGCGGGGGCGAGGAAGGCCAGCAGATATTGGCAGGCAATGGCGGTGAGCTGATGAGCCAGGGTCAGAACGGCGTAGGCCAGACCCAAGAGGGAAAAGACTCTGCGTACCTCCGCGGGATTCTCCGAGGGGGTGGGCAGCAGAGGGGACTCAAAGGGATCACTTTGGGTAGAAAAGGTGTTGTTCATAGGTATGTTGTGTTGTGTGCAACGGCGGAAGCCGCTTGGGTGGGAACTTCAAATTTGGGTTTATCGGGGCGATAAACCAAATAATGAATAATGAATGATGAATAATGAAGAATGAATAATTGTGGACGGAAACCTTCGGTTTCCCGCATTTTATATCAAATCAATGGAGAAATCCGTAGGATTTCAACCGAAATTATTCATTATTCATTAGCCGCTTGCGGCGACTTCATTATTCATTATTCATTAGCAGTT
>JAFULU010000230.1 GCA_017483125.1 Clostridia bacterium | reverse complement strand
GGACCACCGTAGGTGGTGGATGAGGAGAGAGGGTTTGTTTTTTCGTACGGGTGTATACGGAAACCCCCTTGATACACCGAGAAAAATCATACCCGATACCGAGCGGAAACTTGCTCTCCTCATCCACCGCTTTGCGGTCCCCCTTCCCCGCTGGGGAAGGCAAAGAACGAGGAAACCCACCGATAAACCCCAATTTGTGAACATCCTCCTCTCCCCCAAAAAATACCGACCCGAAAGGCAAATCCTGTCTTTCGGGTCGGCTTTTTCTATGAATGTGATCAATCCTTAATGGCCCTCGCCGTCCCCTTGAGGGCGCGGAGAAAGGCCTCGTCGGTGGCCGTCAGGCGGTAGTCCTTGCGGCAGATCAACAGGTCGCGGTAGAGGGTGGTGTCAAAGCAGGGGCGTTGAACCAGCCCCAGCTGTGCCGCCAGAAAAGCAGGCATGGGAGGCGCGACCACGCACAGGGTGGGATCGCCTACCAGAAGGGCATAGGCCGTGGCGCGGTCGGTGACCGTGATCTCCTTTTTCACCGTAGCGTCGCTTCGGTTCCACTCCAAGGGAAGGGCCTCGGGGCTGACCACCCGGCAAAGCTCCCCCAACGCCACGGGAGTGACGGTGTCCTTGCCCGCCAGCGGACTGCCCAACCCCGCCAGAATCACGGGGGAGAATTCGGTGACGGTCTCATACTTCAGCTCCTTGGCGGTGAGCTTGTCGGTGTAGTACTTCTCAAAATGCACGGGAATGCGGATGGTGCCCAGCTTGACGGTGCCGCTCATCACGGCGTCCAGGGTCTCGGTCAAGTCTCCCTCGCTGTACCGTGTTTCGTAGATCGTGTCCTCGGGGAGGGAAGCGCAGAAGGAGACAAAGGCGTGGGACAGGTACGCCGCGGGTGCGGCCATGACCGACAGGCTCTCACGGGGAAGTGTCTCCCCGTCGAACATGGTCTCCAGCTCCCCCACCTCACGGAGAATGCGATCCCCCGCCGAGAGGAGTCTTTCTCCCTCGGGGGTGACGGTCATGCCCGTGCGGGTGCGCTCGAAGATGGAGATGCCCAGCTGGCTCTCCAGCTCCTTGACGGCGCGGGAGAGGTTGGGCTGGGCCACCGACAGATTCTCGGCGGCCTTGGAGATGGATCCCGTGCGGGAGATCTCCAGGGCGTAACGGAGGTATTGGAGGTTCATGCGTCCGCCTTTCTTTTCCCGAAGAGGCACTTGCGGGGCTTCTCGGCGGGGGCGGGCATGACGTCGTAGGCGGCGAAGAACTCCAGGATCTTCTTCTTGTAGCGGTCGCCGTCGACCAAAAAGCTCAACCCGTGCCCCGCGCCGTTGATGACCAAAAGATCCTTGGGGGCTTGGCAGGCGTAGTAGTTCTCCAGACTCATGCGCCACGGCACGAAGTCGTCGGCGTCTCCGTGGACGAAGAGGCAGGGAACCTCCTTGTTGGCGGTCATGGCCTCAATGGGGGTGTAGTCCTTGAGGGTGAAGCCCTCGCGGAGCTTGCTGTTGAGGTTGATGGCGGCCAGGGTGGGGCCTGCCATGCCTCCTATGTTCTTCTTCAGGGTAAGGCTGACGATCTCCTGAGGGGTGGAGTAGCCGCAGTCGGCGATGATGCCGCAGACCCGCCCCGCAATGGGGAGTCCCGCGGTCATAAGCACGGTCGCCGCGCCCATGGAGATGCCGCAGAGGTAGACGGGCAGACCGCCGTGATTCTCCTCCAGCCAGTCCAGCCAGGACAGTACGTCGTAGCGCTCGGTGATGCCGTAGGAGATGAGGTCACCGCCGCTCTCCCCGTGGCACCGCTGGTCGATGAAGAGGAGATTGCAACGGTTCTCGTGAAGGAAGGGGGCGCTGGCGGAGAAGTCCACGTACCAGCGGCTGTGCCAGCCGTGAACCAGAATGACGGTGCGCAAAGCCCCCTCCGCGGGGTACCAATGAGCCCGCAGAACGTAGTTGTCCCGACTGCGGATAGCCACGGTCTCCATGGGGGTCTCCTTCAGGGCGCGGGTCAGCTCGGCAATGACGGGATCGGGGGGAGCGGGCTCGTAGCCCGTAGCCATGGCGACCACGGCGTCGGTGGCGGGGGTACGGCGGCGGGAGACCACCGAGGTCATGATCTCGGTGTACAGCGCGCCCACGGCCAGAGCGGCACCGCTCAGCCCCAGCCCCACACCCGCGGCGATGCGGAGGGCGGTATTGGTTTTCTTGTTACTCATGTGCGGGTACCTCCTTGCTTGCGGTATGGGTGTCTTCGGCGGGTTCTTGTGTAGTCTTGGTCACCGTGTCGTCGGTAGCCTCACCGGCCGTCTCGGCGGCCGTCTCGGCGGCGGCCTCACTTGCCCGCAGAGCGTCGTACTCGGCGCGGGTCATGAGGGGCTCGGCGGCCTCGGTCTCGGGGAAAAGACGCTCGCGGCGGGCGCGGGCGGAGTAGAAAATCAGGAGAGCGGCCAGGGGCACCGCCATGCGGACGAACCACTCGTGGAAGAGCATGATGAAGGTCTGATCCACCTTGCCGTCGGTCTGGGGGATCTTGGCACCTGCCTCCAGGGCGGCGGCGTACATCTCCTCGCTGATGCCCTTCAGGTAGGGAAGCAGGATGAAGTAGGTAAAGACCGTGACCAGCATGACCTCCCAGAACATCTCGCGGGCAACAATACCGTCGCGGCGGTCGTGCTTGCGGTAGGTGATGGCATGGAAGATACACATAAAGATCCAGGGCAGGGCAAAGCCCACCTGCTTGAGGATCCAGGCCGAGGTCTTACTCTCCTGCTCCAGAAGGCGGGCGTGGAAGAAATCAATGGCGGTGTATTTGCAGTACAGACAGGCGGCGACCAGCACCGACATGAAAAAGCCGCAGAGCAGCACGCGGAGGATGCTGAAGCGGTATCGGCGGCCCGCAGCGGGGGATTGGGGGATCGAGGCGGTCATGGGAAACCCTCCAAACTATATATATTCTGATATAGTATAGCACAAAATACGCCGCTTGTCCAGTAGAAAATCGCCGTTTTAACAAATTTGATACGATTGAAACAAAACAGGCACCGCGTAAGGACTCACAGTGCCTGTTTTTCGCTCGTTTTCCATATCAGCATAGCGGCTGCTCTGCCAAATGCGGGGCCGCCGCTATGCCGCCCTCCGTCATAGAAGGCGGAAGGATCTGCCTTCTCAAGAGCCGGACGAAGGGGGTTCCAAACGGTATTGACCCCTTCGGAACCGGGTATATTATAGCATAAAATGTGTCGAATGTCAACACCAATGACTAAAAATAAAGTTACGAATATCTTCATTTTTAGCTATTACTGTAATATTCTTATGGTATAGATCCAAATACTGACCAAAGGAAGGCAGATGTATGCAAGTGGATTACAGATTGATTGGCACACGGATCAAGGAGCAGAGACGCCTGAGGGAATATACCCAGGAGGACCTGGCGGAGAAGCTGGAGGTTTCGGTGGGGTATATCAGCCAGGTAGAGAGGGGGATCACCCGTATCAGCCTGGACCTCTTGGCGGCGGTCTCCACCGTGCTGGAGTGCGATATGGCGGTGCTGGTCACGGGATCGGCCATGAACGGAGAGCTCTATATGCGGGACGAGATCGGGGCGCTGTACGATCAGCTCAACCATCGGGAAAAGCAGTTGACTCTGGGCTTCATGGAGCTGCTTATCAAGAACAGATGAGTGAAAAAGGAAAGGGCCGACGTGAAGTCAGCCCTTTTTTCGATCAGTAGCTTCTCAGGATGGCGTTGAGGGAATCGCGGATGACCTCGTCGGAGGCCTCCTTCTTCATGAAGCGGAACTTGCCCTCGGGGTTGGGGATGGCGCGGGTGGCGTCTGCCAGCTCGGGCTGCTCGGGGATGGCGGCGTAGAACTCCAGATCCACGGGCTCCAGAAGGGAGTAGTGCTCTCCCTCACCCTCCACGGCGAACTGGATGGCGGTGAGATCGTAGGAGGAATTCATGCCCTCGGCGGGGAGGTGGGTCCAGCCACGGGTGTAGAGGTGGTAGGCCAGGACCAGGGGGTGGGCCTCGACGGCGGCGGGATCCTGAATGTGCTCGTAGCCCGTCATGATCTTCCAGCCAATGTGGAAATCGGACAGGTACACGGCGGTGGGCCACTGGTTGAAGACCGCCTCGGCGGCCTTGTAGTCGGAAATGACGTTGCACTCGCGGCCCTCGGGAAGGATAGCGGCCATGGAGACCAGACAGTTGACCTTAGCCTTCACCAGCTCCATGCCCGACAGGGGGGAGATGTCGTCGGCATCGCTCTTCAAAAGGGCAGCCAGATCGTTGAACATACCGATGGTGATGATCATGACGCTGTCGTCCTCGGCCTTTGCCAGCAGGGTGCGGTAGAAGGTGACCTCGTCGGCGGTCTTCAGGGTGCCGTTTCGGTAGGCCTCCGAGAACTTCTCGGCCACGGCGTCGTTGTACTTGTGGCAGGCAGGATCGTCCTGGAAGCCCTCGCCGCTCCACTGCCCCAGGTAGGGGGTCTCCATACCGCAATGACGGCAGACGGCGTCAATGGTGCCCGTGCCCGCCTTGTTGGAGGTGCAGTTGCAGATACCCAGAATGGGGAAATTGTACTTCTTGGCGTAGTCAATGAGGCAGACCAGCGCACCCACGTCGTCGCAGTCGGGGCCGATGTCGGTGTCCAGAATGACGGCGCGGGGCTTTTTGCAAAGAGGCTCGAAAATGTGGTTCATGGTTCAGGTTCCTTTCGTATGTTTGTTTTGGAAGTCAAGGAAAACAGGGGATCATGCCCGACGGTAGGCCACCACCGACAGGTATACGGCGGGGTCTTGTCCCTCGGCGGGGGACTTTACGGTGAAGACGGGATCCTCCACGGCCATACCACCCTCGGCGGCGGCGCGGTAGAGACCGCACAGCACCTCCAAGGCTCGGCTTCCGTGGGCACCCTCCCCGTCGGAGGCGGTGAGCTTCACCGACAGACGGATATCACGGGTGGAGATCCCACCCTCGGTCAGGGGGGTGACGGCTGCCGAAACCGTCTCCATGGCGGTGGCATAGCCTGTGCCCTCGCGGGTAACGGTAGCCTCCGAGGCGGCCATGAGCAGACCCTCCTCGGGGAGGGGAAGGACTACGGCGGGAGCGACAGCCTCGGCGGTGACTGCCTCGGCGCGGCGGCGGTAAAGGGCCGTCGCGGGGTAAGCGCGGATCGTATCGGCGGCGAGATTGACCACGGGGATATCCTTGTCCCCCTGCCGCATGAGCACGCGGATACGTCCGCCCGACTTCACCTGTCCCACCGAGACCGCCACGATGCCCGCGGCGCGCAGAGTCTCGCTCAGCTCCCGTACCTTCTTCACGGGAACACGGAGGAGATAGTCGGGGCGGGTATCCGCGGTCAGAAGGGGACGGCGGCAGAGACGGAGCAGGGCGGCGGGGCCGTCGCAGGTCTCCTCGGGGGAGCGGGGAAGCCGAACGGGGTAGAGATCAGCTCCCTCACAGAGGGTCAGGACCGTCTCCAGGGGAGAACGGGAGGCCAGAGCGGCGACGGCACCCACGGCGGGGCGGCTCTTCTTCCGCTCACCCTCCAGCACAGAGGCCAGCGCGGTGGGGTCGGGGGCGTGGAGGCAGACCAGAAAATCCCCCGATTTTTCGGGCGTGACCGTCATGGCGGGGCCGCGGCGCACCCAGATGCTGCGGGTAGCAGTGCCAAGCTCCACCCGCTTGATAAGGGTATAGCCCTCGGCAATGGCGTCGGCCTCCCGGGCGGGTGAGCAGAGGACGGCGGTGCGTCCGTCGGAATTCTTACCTCCGAAGGGAAGACCGTCCGAAAGAGGGGTGACCAATCCCGCGCGGTAGAGGTAACGGCCGATGAGGGTCAAGGCCTCCTCAAAGGTGCAGGGCGGCGGTACGCGGCGCTCCTTGCGGAGAAGTCCCGCGGCGGCGAACAGCTCGGTATGCTTGGTCATCATGTCGGCCCAGGTCTCGGCGATGGCGGGGGAGTCGGTGTAGAGCTCACCCAAGGCCTCACGGCGGGGCAGATCCCTCGTCTCGCGGTCAAGGGCATCCAGCAGGCACAGCTCCCCGGCGGTGGGGTCACGGTTCAGGACGGTACGGAAGAGCTTTTGGAGACGGGTATATCCGTGGCCATCCAGAGACAGACCGAAGTCGGTATTCAGCTTCTTGTAGGCCTCGGCGGGGGCTTGGGTGAAATGCCGTACCACAATGGCCCAGGGCATGGGGGGCTCTTGGGGCTTGTGGGGGGCTTGAGGTGCGGCTTCACCGTCAGGTGAGGCTTCGGCCTCTGTCGCGATGGCTTGGGTCTCGGCGGTGTCTCCCTCGGAGGTTTCGGGTGCTTGGCCCTCGCTTGTCACAGCCTCTTCGGCGGCTTGGACTTCACCGCCCGTGGACTCCTCGGCGGGTAGAGCGGGAGCGGCGGCTTCAGCCGTCTCCGCAGGCTCCTTGGGCGGCTCCGTAGGGGTCAGATCCTCTGCGGGTACCTTGGCGGGATCCTCGCGGGGAATGGGGGAATTGGAAAAAGTGGACATGGGAACACTCCTTTTCGGGCGCGATTCAGACTTCTGTGGGGGCGCAGATCAACATCTCACCCTCACGGCGGAGGGGAAGGACGGTGATCTCGGCGCGGGGAAGGGGGCAGTCGGTGAGGATCTTGACCTCCAGAAAATTGGGGGTGTGGGCCATGACGAAGCCCTCCCCAACGGTCTCGGTGAGGACGGTCAGAGGAGTGGGGGATGCCAGCACCCGATCCAGAATGGCTCCGCAGGACTCCTCGCTGATACGGGACAGCACCGCCACCCGCTCGTGTTTGATCGCCTCGGGGATCTGATCCTTCATAGCAGCGGCGGGGGTACCCTCCCTCCTGGAGTAGGGGAAAACGTGAATGTGGAGAAACTCGGCGCGGCGGGCAAAATCGGCGCTCTCGGCGAACTCCTCCCGGGTCTCCCCGGGGAAGCCCACGATCATGTCGGTGGTGAACTGCACCGCGGGGATGGCGGCTCGTACCCGTGCCATGGCGGCCTCTGCTTGACGGGCGTTGTACTTGCGCCTCATGCGGGCCAGGGTGGCACTGCATCCGCTCTGCATGGAGAGGTGGAAATGGGGGGCCAGGGACTTCAGATCCTTGATCTTGTCTACGAAATCCCGGGTCATGACCGTGGGATCCAACGACCCCAGACGGATGCGGCCGATATGGGGGATCCTGTCGATCTCCACCAGCAGATCCTGCAAGCGGAGACTGCCCAGATCTCTCCCCCAGGCCCCCGTCTCAATGCCCGTCAGCACGATCTCGCGGCAGCCCCCCTCGGTGAGGGCGGTGACCTCGGCGATCACCTCGTCCATGGGCTTAGAGCGGACGGGGCCGCGGGCGGCGGGAATGGCGCAATAGGCACAGCGGGACTCACAGCCGTCCTGGATCTTGACGTAGGCGCGGGCGCGGACAAAGCGGGTGATGGACATGGACTCAAAGTCGGCTCCCGTGAGATCGGGCACCTCCACCACGGGGGATGTGGGCTTGCCCCTCTCCATGAGCTCGCGGGCGATCTCGGCCACGCGGAGCTTTTGACGGTTGCCCACCACGGCACTCACGCCGTCAATATGGGCAAAGTCCTCGGCGTGGGCCTGGGCCGAGCACCCCGTGATCATCACGATGGCGTCGGGATTCTTCTGGATGAGCCTGCGGGTCATCTGGCGGGACTTGCGGTCGGATTCGGCGGTGACGGTGCAGGTATTGAGGATATACAGATCGCAGACCTCGTGGGAGGGCCGTTGGGTAAAGCCCACAGCCTCCAGAGCCTCGCAGATGGCCTCGGTCTCGTATTGATTGACCTTGCAACCCAGGGTCAGGGCGGCGAAGGTGAATTTCTTCTCGGTTGAGGACATAAGGCCTCCTTGGATATAATTCTTCACTCTAATTGTACCACGAAGCTCCCGAAATGTAAATATAAAAAGTGTAAAACTTTTGTTTTTTGCAAAAGAATTTGCCCAATACCCTTGCAATATCTTCAAAAAGGGAGTATAATAGAGGGGAAGAGAATTTTTCCCAAGACTTTGCAATAAAAAGGAGAACGTGACCATGAGCACCCTGCATATCGTCGATCATCCCCTGGTAACCCACAAGCTGTCCATCATGCGCAACAAGAAGACAGGCTCCAAGGATTTCCGTGAGCTTCTGGACGAGATCGCCATGCTGATGGGCTATGAGCTGACCCGTGACCTGCCCCTGGAGGAGGTCAGCATCGAGACCCCCCTGTGCAAGATGAAGGCCAAGATGGTAGCGGGCCGTAAGCTGGCCATCGTTCCCATTCTCCGCGCGGGTCTGGGCATGGTGGACGGTCTCCGCCGCCTGGTTCCCGTGGCCAAGGTGGGCCACATCGGTCTGTACCGCGACCCCGCCACCCACAAGCCCGTGGAGTACTACTGCAAGCTCCCCACCGACGTCCAGGAGCGTCTGGTCATTCTGGTGGATCCCATGCTGGCTACCGGCGGCTCGGCTGTGGACGCCCTGACCAAGCTGAAGGAGCACGGCTGTACCAACATCCGCTTCATGTGCCTGGTGGCCGCTCCCGAGGGTGTCAAGGCGGTGCAGGAGGCTCACCCCGACGTGGATATCTACACCGCCGCCCTGGATGAGAAGCTCAACGACCACGCCTACATCGTTCCCGGTCTGGGCGACGCCGGCGACCGTATTTTCGGTACTCTGTAAAAGACTTTGGGGAGAGGGAAGGACTGCTTTCCCTCTCCTTTTCACTTTGGTTTGGTTCAAATTGCAGTTTAGCGGTGGGTTTCCTCGTTACTTGCCTTCCCCAGCGGGGAAGGTGTCACGAAGTGACGGATGAGGAGAGCGGGTTTGAATTTACAAGCGGGTGTATACGTAAAACCCTTGATACGCCAAGAAAAATAATACCCGATACCGAACCGTAATTTGCTCTCCTCATCCACCGCTTCGCGGTCCCCCTTCCCCGCTGGGGAAGGCAAAGGAACAGCCCGACAAACCCAAATTTGAAACACTCCCCAAACAAGGAGATCCCATGCGTATTCTAACCGTTCAGAAAAACGACGCGGGCCAACGCCTTGACAAGTTCCTCACCAAGGCGGTCAAGGGCCTGCCCCAGTCCCTCATGTATAAGTTCATCCGCACCAAAAAGATCAAGGTCAACCGCGCTCGCTGTGAGCAGAGTCAGATTCTCCGGGAGGGCGACGAGATCCAGCTCTTCATCAAGGATGAATTCTTCGATTCCGCCTCCAAGGACACGGGGGCCTTGTCGTCCATCAAGCCCAAGCTGGACATCGTCCACGAGGACGACCACATCATGCTCCTCAACAAGCGCCCCGGGGTGCTGGTCCACGACGACGCCGAGGGGGGCGAGAACACCCTCATCATGCACATCCAGGCCTACCTCTGTAGCAAGGGGGAGTACGATCCCGCCGCCGAGCAGTCCTTTGCTCCCGCCCTCTGCAACCGCATCGACCGCAACACGGGAGGCATGGTCATCGCCGCCAAGGACGCCGCCGCCCTGCGGGACATGAATGAGGTCATCCGCGAGGACTGGCTGTCCAAGTTCTACCTCTGTCTCGTCCACGGTCACGTGGAGCGGGAGAAGGCCACCCTCCGCGGCTACCTCCGCAAGGACAGCGCGAAAAATATGGTGGAGGTGCGGGACAAGGACTTCCCCGGTGCCAAGGAGATTGTCACCAAGTACCGCGTGCTGGGTGAGCGGCGGGAGGGGAAGGACACCGTCTCCCTTTTAGAGGTGGAGCTGGTCACGGGGCGTACCCACCAGATCCGCGCTCACATGGCCCACATCGGCCACCCGCTGGTGGGTGACGGCAAGTATGGCGTCAACCGCGACGACAAGCGCTCGGGCTACAAGTTCCAGGCCCTCTACGCCTACCGCCTCCGCTTTGACCTCCCCGAGGACGCGGGCTCCCTCAACTACCTCCGCGGCCGCGAGTTCGTTATTCCCCCCGCAGACATCTGGTTCACCAAGGGCTTTGACCTCAAGGGCAAGAGTGTCCCCAAGTGGGACGCGCCGCCCAGTAAGCCGAATGGAGGACATGACGCATGACCGCCCGCCAGCCCATGACCCTAAGGGAGATTGTGACCAAATGGAAGTGGATCATCCTCCCTACGGGCGGTATTCTCTTCGCCCTGACCGTCATCTTCCCTCAGATCGGTGCCTTTGAGTGGATCGCCCTCATCCCCTCCCTTTGGGTGATCCTCACCCTGACCGCCGATCCTACGGTGAAGTACCGCCGCCTCTACGGCCTGGGCCTCTGCTTCTTCTGGCCCTTCTATGCCGTGAATTTCCATTGGTTCCTCTATATGTACCCCCTGGACTTTGCGGGGATGACCCACGCCGCCTCGGCGGTGGTGGTGGGCTTTGCCTGCCTGGGTCTGTCCTTGTTCCAAGCCCTCGGGGCGGCTCTGCTGTTTCCCCTCATGGGAGCGGCGACACGGGGCAAGTGGCTGTCGAAACACACCCTGCTTCACCCCATCCTCTTCGCCTGCCTCTGGACGGCGCTGGAGTGGTGGCAGGCCCATAGCGGCTGGTCGGGAGTGCCGTGGGCCAGACTGGCCATCGGTCAGGCCGAGACCGTGCTCCACCTTCAATCCGCCGCCATCTTTGGGTCCTACTTCGTCACCTTCCTCATCGTGGCGGTGAACGGACTCCTTGCGTACCTGTTCCTGCACCCCAAAAAGCGTGTCCTCTGCGGTGCTCTGGCGGCGGCGTTGTGCTTCGGCAATCTGTGCTTCGGCGCCATCCGCATGGCCTCCCTGAAGGACGAGGGACCCGCCCTCCAAGCCGCCGCCATCCAGGGCAACAAGGGCTCTCTGGAGAACTGGGGCAGCGGCTCCATGGACGCGGTGCTGAAGGTCTACGGCGACCTCTCCCGCAAGGCCGCCGCCGAGGGAGCCGAGATCATTGTCTGGCCCGAGACCTGCATCCCCGCCAACATCGACCGTCAGGCGTGGGTCTACGAATACGTGACGAATCTGTCCCGTGAGTGCGGCGTGCCCATCCTTTGCGGGCTCTTCACCCGCGTGGAGGAGGGAAGCGAGGCCGACTACAACTCCATTGTGGTGGCCCTCCCCGACGGTACCGTCCACGACACCGTCTACAACAAACGCAACCCCGTGCCCTTCGGTGAATTCGTCCCCTTCCGCAACCTGGTCATGACCCTGGTTCCCCCTCTGGCCGAGATCAATACTCTGGCCGAGGATATCCCCGCGGGGGAGGATTCGGTGGTCTTTGATCTGGAGGTGGGGCAGGTGGGCTCCCTCATCTGCTTTGACTCCATCTACGAGCGCAACGCCTTCGACAGCATCGCAAACGGGGCGCGGCTGCTGGCGGTCTCCACCAACGACTCCTGGTTCACCGACTCCCGCGGCGTGTGGATGCACCACGCCCAGTCCCAGCTCCGCGCCATCGAGACGGGACGGTACGTGGTGCGCTCGGCCAATACGGGGGTGTCCTCCGTCATCAATGACCGAGGTGAGGTGCTGGAGAGTCTGGCACCCCTTAAGACGGGCTACGTGCTGGAGGAGGTTCACCTCTCCGACCGCGTGACGGTCTACAGCGTCATCGGTAACGTGTTTGCCTGCGCCTGCATCGCCCTCTGCGCCGCCGCGACCCTCTATCCCATCTGTGAGAGAATTGTCAACTCAATCGTAACAAAACGCAAAACCGAACGGAATTAATCTTATTAAATTTTGTATAAATTGTGACAAAAATGCAAAAAACTCTTGACAAATCCCTCAAAATCCGCTATAATATGAACAAACGGACGGGGACCCCGCCCGAAGCATTTTGAAAGGAGACTTTTACGATGAAAAAGTCTATTCGCATCCTTGCAGTCGTTCTGGCTCTGATGATGGTCACCCTCGTGTTCGCTTCCTGCGGCAAGACCCTGAAGGGCACCTACAAGGCTGAGATCGGCGGCAGTCTGGCCGGCTACACCGCTACCTACACCTTCAGCGGCAAGAAGGTCGAGATCAGCAAGACTGCTACCCTGCTGGGTCAGAGCAACACCACTACCCTCGAGGGCACCTACGAGATCACCGAGAAGGACGACGGCACCATGGAGATCACCATCTCTCTGGAGACCAGCGACGACGACATCAAGAGCGGTACCTTCACCTTCGAGGAGGGTGAGAACTACATCAAGATCGGTCTGGTCAAGTACGACAAGGTCGAGAAGTAATCTTGCTTTCGCTAACAAATAGGGGTCGCTTCGGCGGCCTCTTTTTGTATTTGAAAAGCCTACTTGACAGAAGCTCTCCGATGGGGTATAATACCGGTAGATCATGATGAATTTGTTTGAGGCTTCAAATTGGGGTTTATCAGTATAACAAGATGAGAACCGCCCCCTTCCCCTCATCCGTCACCCGCCGTTTGCGGGTGCCACCTTCCCCCAAGGGAAGGCTCATTGAGGAAACCGCACTATTTTCTTATCAGACAATGTTTTTTTGAATTGTTACAGAGGAAGCGGGGCATTGACGTAAGCCTTCCCTTGGGGGAAGGGGGACCGCG
>JAFULU010000229.1 GCA_017483125.1 Clostridia bacterium | reverse complement strand
TTCTGGGGCATGATGGAGGAGCCGGTGGTGTAGGCGTCGGACAGCTCCACGAACTTGAACTCCCAGCTGGACCACAGGATGATCTCCTCCGAGAAGCGGGAGAGGTGCATCATCAAAAGGGAGCAGGCGGAGATGAACTCCACCGCGAAGTCACGGTCGGACACGCCGTCCAACGAGTTGAGGACGATACCGTCAAAGCCCAGCTTCTGCGCCTCGAAGCGGCGGTCGGTGTTGTAGGTGGTACCCGCCAGGGCGCAGGAGCCGATGGGGGAGAGGTTCATGCGGCGGCTCACGTCCTTCAGGCGGTCAATGTCGCGGAGGAGCATCATGGCGTAGGCCATGAGGTGGTGGCCGAAGGTGATGGGCTGGGCGCGCTGGAGGTGGGTGTAGCCGGGCATGATGGTAGCGGCGTTGGCTTCAGCCTGCTCGGTCAGGGCCTCGATGAGGTCGCGGATCAAGGCGATGATCTCGGTGATCTCGTCGCGGAGGTACATACGGATATCCAGAGCCACCTGGTCGTTACGGCTTCTGGCGGTGTGGAGCTTCTTGCCCACGTCCCCCAGCCGCTCGGTCAGCACCTGCTCCACGAACATATGGATATCCTCGCAGGTCATGTCGATGGGGAGTGCACCCGACTCAATGTCGGCAAGGATCCCCTCCAGGCCCGCGATGAGGGTGTCGGCCTCGGCCTCGGTGATGATATGACAGGCGGCCAGCATAGACGCGTGGGCCATACTCCCCGTGATGTCCTGACGGTACATACGGGAGTCGAAGTGGATGGAGGAATTGAAATCGTCGGCGATCTGATCGGTGTGGCCGTCGGTGCGGCCTGCCCACATTTTTGCCATGGTATGGTAGTTCCTTTCGGTAGGGTCGGTATGCAATGAATGCTACTATTATAGCCCTTTTCCGCCGTTCTGTCAAGGGGTATTTGCCTTTTTTCGCGTATATTCCGCGGCGGGGCATTCTGGATTACATGAAATTTTATAATTGGATATTGACTTTTCAGGAGCTGTATGGTACAATGAAGCTAATAAAACAAAAGGAGATACACCATGAAGATCCAGCGCATTCTTGCCTCCCTTCTCGCCGTCCTCCTGCTGACCGCCCCCCTCGCCTCCTGCGGCGAAAACCAAGAGCCCCCCGCCGTCACCCAAACCGATGCCGCTACGGAGTCCGAGGCCGAAACCGAGCTTCGGGACAGTCTCCCCTCCGACCTGGACTATGAGGGCGACAAGATCGTCTTCCTCTCCCGCGAGCGCGAGGGCTGGACTGACCGCGAGATCTGGGTGGAGGAGCTGACGGGCGAGCCCATCAACGATGCCGTTTTCGAGCGGAACAAGGCCGTAGAGGAGCGTCTCAAGGTGGAGATCACCAACGTCTCCGAGGACAGTCTGGACGCTTACGTCATCGTCAACCGCGTGGTCAACGCCGTATCGGCGGGCACCCACGAATACGACGTGCTGGCCGCATCCTGCTGGACGACTCTGGGGCAGACGCCCCGCGGTACCTTCGCCAATCTTCGCAACAGCGCCTACATCGATTTCGATATGCCCTGGTGGTCGGAGGGTCTCAACGATGCCACCCTGTACAAGGGCACCCAGTTCGTGCTGACGGGCTCCATGGTGCTTTCCATCTACCGATTCGCCTACGCCACGGTCTTCAACCAGCAGCTCTTTGACGACGTCGGAGAGAAGTACCCCTACGAGTACGTGGAGAACGGCACCTGGACTCTGGACAAGCAGATCTCCCTCGTCCCCCTCTTCCACCGCGACAACGGCAACAATATCCAGGATGAGGAGGATATTTACGGCTTCATCTCCACCCAGCACATCAGCGTGGATCCGTACTGGAGCGCCTGCGAGGTGGACATTCTGACCCGTGACGAGAACGATGACTTTTTGCTGGTCTTCGATTCGGGCAAGCTGCACGAGGTAGCCGAAAAGGTTCTCACCCTGTATTACGGCACCGACGATTCCTCCTACATCTGGGATACCATCACCTATGACGGCCACATGGATGCGGCCTGCGATATGTTCGCTGACGGCAGAGGCGCTATGGCCACCATCCGCATCATGGGTCTGGAGCGGGAGACCATCCGCAGCATGACCGATATGTTCGGTATCGTGCCCATGCCCAAGTTTGACGAGACCCAGTCCGAGTACCACACCATGCTCCACGATCAGTTCACCGTCATCGCCGTCCCCACCACGGTGCAGGGCGACCGTCTGGACGAGATCGGCGCTGTGCTGGAGGCTCTCTCCTCCACCGCTCACAGGGTAGTCAAGCCCGTCTACTACGAGGAAACTCTGCGCACCAAGATCGCCCAGGATCCCCAGTCGGCGGCCATGATGGAGCTTATCGTGAACAGCCTCACCACCGATTCGGGTATCTTCTACACCGATGCCCTGGGCGGCTTCCAGAACGCCTTCCGCGATATCGTCAAGTCCAAGCAGAACACCGTGACCTCCACGTACAAGAAATCCGTCACCATCATCAAGAACCGACTGACGCGCATGATGCTATCCCTGGACGACCTGGCCGAGCAGGACTGATCCCCCCATCCCCCGCCCTTGCGGGGGATCTTTCTTTTGAGGGGATCACTACCTGTTCCATTGTAAGAGAGTCGCTTTACGATTCCGCGGCCTTGAAGTTGTAGATAGGCTTGATCCGCTTCAGAATCTCTGCGGTAGGCTGAATATTCTCCACGATCTCATCCATGCTCTTGTAGGCCATGGGGGACTCGTCGAGGGTGTCGGGGACGACGCAGGTGGAGTAGATGCCCGCCATCTGGGCCTCGTACTCGGCCATGGTCAGACGCTCGAAGGCGGCGGAGCGGGACATGAGACGGCCCGCGCCGTGGGGGGCGGAGCGGTTCCAGTCCTCGTTGCCCTTGCCCATACAGATCAGGGAGCCGTCCCGCATATTGATGGGGATGAGGAGCTTTTCGCCCTCCTTGGCCGAGACCGCGCCCTTGCGGAGGATCATTTCGTTCACGTCGATGTAGTTGTGGATGGTCTGGAAGGTCTCCAGAGCGGTCCAACCGCAGGCGTTCAGGATGATCTCGGCCATCTTCTCGCGGTTGCGCTCGGCGAATTGCTGGCAGATATCCACGTCGTGGAGATAATCCTCCATGAAGGAGCCGTAGAGGAAGCAGAGGTCGCGGGGGAGGGTGGGGTCCTTGGCCTTGAACTCCTTCTCCAGAGCCTTCAGGGTGGCCTGGATCTCACTGCGGCGGCCCTCGGCCTTATAGGTGGTAATGATCTCCTCCCGCTGCTTGAAGTATTCCTCCTTGCCCATATTCAGGTCCACGGCGATCTGCTGGTAGTATTCTGCCACCTGGGTGCCGAGATTGCGGCTGCCCGAGTGGATGACGAGGTACTTCCCTCCCGCCTCGTCGGTGTCCACCTCGATGAAGTGGTTGCCGCCGCCCAGGGTGCTCAGGGAGCGCTCCAGGCGCTTGGAGTCCTTCAGCTGACGGTAACAGCGCAGGCGGGTGAGGTCAAAGCGCTCCTTCCGACCCTCCCAGACGTTTCGCCCGCAGGGGATGGAGTGGGCGGCCGCGTCCAGCTTTTCAAAGTCGATCTCGATCTGACCGAGGTAGACGGTGTACATCCCGCATCCGATATCCACCCCCACCATGGCGGGGACGATCTTATCGGTAACGGTCATGGTGGTGCCGATGGTACAGCCCTTGCCCGCGTGGACGTCGGGCATGATGCGGATCTTGCAATTGGCAAAGGCCTCGGTGTTGCAGACCTCGCGGATCTGCTCTACGGCTCCCTCGTCCACGGTGGTGGCGAAGCACTTGGCGGTGTTGTATTGTCCTATGATCTCTATCATGATGCTTATTCCTTTCTGTATGCTTGAACAAAGGGGGACAGTCGCCCGCCCCCCAATGGTATGATGATTACGCTACGATCCCCGCGTACCGCTCGCTCCCGAGAACCTCCATCATGAACGCATAGGGGTCCACGGTGCCCCCCGCTACCATCTCAAAAAGACGGGGGGTACAGCCCGAAACCAGCATAACACCCTGCTCGTTCATGGTGACGGGCTGTTGGCGGGTGCGGGAGGCTACGTTCCAGAAGACCACCTCGGGGAGCTTGTAGCCGTGGTATTTGAACCGCTCCTTGGCGCTCTCAAACACGCTCTTGTCGGCATGGGACACACAGCTGTCGAACTCCATGTCGGAGATGATGATGAGCTTGGCGGGCAGGTCCTCGGGGAGGGCGCGGTTCTTCACCGCGCTGTTCAGGATGAGGTCGAACACCGCCTCCAGGTTGGTGTTGGCTACCTCGTTGAAGGAGGCCACGTAGCGCAGGCGGTCGGTGAAGGTCTCGCCCTTGACCTCAATGAGTCGGGGGCTTGCCGAGAACTCAATGAAGTGGTTTCGGTACAGCCCCCTGTTATGCTCGGCGAAGTACAGACCGAGGGACAGGGCCACGGCGGCGGGCAGGGGCTTGGCGTTCCAGTACATGGAGCCAGAGGTGTCGATCACGGCCAGGGCGTTCTCGGCACTGCCGAAGTCGGGGAGGGAGGCCCAGGTGGCGTTCAGCACCGCCTTTTCCTGCTCGGTGACGGGCTTCATGAAGCTACGGGAATCACGGGTGAAAAAAGCGTCGTTCAGGTAAGGCTCCACCAGCTCGTAGGGGGCGAGGGTGTCCGCGTGGAGCTTGGCTTCACCCGAGCTGACACGGCTGATGAAGCTCTCGTACCGCTGGCCGTCGTTGCGGAGGAAGGCCTTGCGGTACTTGTACAGAGCTTTGGAGGGCTGCTTTTCGTAATCGAAGGTATAGTCCTTCTCGCGGAGGTTATTCTCGATGATGCGGATATGGGCGCGGAGAGCCACCAGAGCCTTGCGGTAGGCGGCGTCGGTCAGACCGAGACGGCGGGCGATCTTCTTGCCGTTTCGCACCGTCTCGGGGTTGGAGGCGTTGACCGAGGGGAGCCACTTGGCCAGCAGGGAGACCTCCCCGCCGTTCTCCAGCGCGGCATTGTCCGCCTCAAACTGCGCCTTCAGAAGATCCAGCATCTCGGACTCGCAGGGGGTCCCCATGAGGGCCAGGAGATCGTCGTAGCGGCCGTACTCGGCCACCCTTGCCAGATTCTTGCGGACGCTTGAAGGCTCGTTGCAGGCCAGCCAGCGGAGGATGACGCGGAAGACCCTACGCTCACCCAGGCCCCCGCGGATATCGCGGGCGAAGAACAGGAGCTTCATGGCGGCGTCTCTGCTTTCGGTATAGGCGCGGACGAAGCGGGTGATGATCTCCTCGTCGCTCGCGCGGCGGAGGGCGCCGATGGTGGCGAAGAGATCGAGGCAGTCGGATCCTGTGGTGGCGTTGGACACGGCGCCGTTTTCGGTGTAGGCGGTATTCGCCTCGGTTTTCAGATACTCTAACATGAAGCTCACTTCCTTTTCGTGTAAATTTTGCTTGATCTTGGTCAAGGCACCGTTCATTGCGGGGCTCGAACCCGCGCAGGAGCTTGCGCTCCCTCTTCCAGTAGGCATGAAGGTTGCTGTTGGTGCCTTTATGGTGCCTTGGGCAGGGGTCGAACCTGCGACGCAGGGATTTTCAGTCCCTCGCTCTACCGACTGAGCTACCGAGGCTTATGACAAGGCACTGTTGCATCGTTCCAATTACTGAGCATGATGGCTGTGAGTGCCTTTATGGTGTGGGGGGTGGAGGCAGTGAACCTCCCCTCAAGAGCTTCCTCTTGCATTCTCGCGGAAACAGCCCCCCGTATAACAAGGCGCATTTGCCGCAAACGCCATGCGGCACGGTTTTACGAGTCGTTGCTCAGAGCGCGCAAGTGTTGGTTGCTGGATGCGCCTTTAAAACATGATTCGGTACTCCCACCCGCTCACAACGGTCACAAACGCCGGCGGGCGGGAGCTTTGCAAGACGCAATCGGTGCCTTACCTCCGAGATGGCGGGTGCCTGCATCGGCATTCTTGGTTCGGTCATTGCTGTTCGCGTCTTTCTATCTTAGCGGCAAGTGAATCACCAACTGCATGAGTGGTTGGCAATTGTTAACCGGTAAGAGCTGTTACAAGGCACATGATCCAGTTCCAATACTGTTTGTTTTGTAGGGGTTGCTGTCTGTGCCTTTCAAAATCAAGATGCCCTTCCATATCATACGGGTCTTTCACACCGTTCGTGGCTGCTTACAAAGAACAGCTGCTCCTAAAGGGGCCAATGATAGCTTTTTTGCTGTTGGCATCTTTTCAAGGCGCGTTATGACACGGTCGCTCGGTGTACAAAGTCAAGTCTGTGGGATACGCGTCCCTTTAGAGGACTTATCCGGCAACTTCGTGTTGCGATCAAAGCTTAACAGGCTTCTGCAAAGGTTTGCTGTCCGCGCCTTTCGTGCCCTCATTGTACCACATATTTCCTGCATAATCACGGAAAAAAAGCTGCGAACTTATGAAAACCCCTGAAGATCCCGCCAAAAAGGCGCAGGATCATCAGAGGTTTTCCGCATAATTTCGCAGTTTCCTTATTTTAACCCGATATTTTTCTGCTTTTTCAGCTTGTCGATCACCAGTCCCCGAAACTCCTCCGAGCCGATCACCTCCACGAGGGGGCCGAAGGAGAGGATACGGATCACCATTTCGGGGGCGTCGTCGTGGACGTAGCGGATCCTGACGAGGTAGAGATCCTTCCCCAGCTTCTCGGCCTGCTTCTCGAAATGGGCGAAGTGGAGCATGAACCGCTCCAGGGCGTTGCGCTCGTCACGGAGCCTTACGGTGACGGTATCGTAGGTGGGCTCCTTCTCATGGCCGAAGGAGGGCTTTTCTCCCGTGTAGTGGACGCATTTTTGGATCTTAGCCAGATTGACGGTGGAGACGGCCCGCCAGCCCGCGGTGACGAGGCGGAATTTATCGTCCTTTTCGGAGTACTCCAGCCGCACGGGACGGCAACGGATGAACATGGTATTGCCCTTGCGGTTGACCATCTCAAACTTGATCTGGGAGCCGTCGCGGATGGCCTCCAGGATGACGCGGAACTGGCGGATGTACTCCTCGTCCTCGAAGGGGTCGCCGTCGGCGTACTTGTCGTAGACGTAGTAGTCCTCGGGGGTAAAGAGGGGTTCCACATCTTCCAGATCGGGGAAGGTCACCCCGAAGAGGCGGACGCGGGGATCCAGGGAGATGGCCTTGAGCCAGCGTTTCTGGAGTGTGGTGAGGGGCATGGTGGGGGTATGCTCCAGAGGGGTGGTCATGTCGGAGTGGACCAGCTGCCACTTTTCGGTATTGAGGGAGGGGAGGATGGTGAGACCGCTCTCCCCGAAGGCCCGCTCGGTCACGATCTTTTGGAGTTCTTTTTCGTTTCTCTCACCATCCAGAATGCGGGAGATGATGGCGGCCACGGTGTTGTAGTAGGCGGAATACAGCTCGGAAAAGATCATGGCTTCACCTCCCCGTCGAGGCCGTACATACGGTACATCTCATTCAGATCCTGCTTGAACTTGTTCTCTTGGGTGCGGTTGGAGAAATTCATCTTGATGATACGGCAGATGAAGGTGCGGATCCACGGGATCATCTCACTGGAATCGTAGACGTCCGCATAGAAGCGGTAGGTATGCTCGTCCAGCTTTTCCACGGTGCCCACCCGCTTTTCGCGGTAGAGGCGTTTCACGATGTAGTCCTCTCCCTCCTCCACGCGGATGGTGAACTCCACGTGCTCCAGATGCTCGTTGCCCCACTTATTGCGCTTGACGCTGACGCCCCACATCTTGCTCTGCATCCGATCCAGCTCGGCCCGCAGCTCGTCGAAGCGGGGGGTGGGATCCTCCGGCTTCACATTGGAGAGGTAGTCCACGCGGTAGGAGTTGAAGGAATTGAAGTCGGGGAGGTAGGCGAAGAGGTGCTGACGGCCGTTCTGGGCACTGATGAGGATACGGAGGGGGATAATGCGGCTGCGGCGGGGGAGATCCTTGCGGCGGCTCATGTTGGTGACGGTGACGGCCCGTTTCTCCCGCATGGCGGTAAAGAGGGCGGCCAGCACGCCGCTGTCGATGGCGCCGGTTATGTAGTGGTGCTTGAAGGTGAAGGAATCGGTGTCGGTGACCGCCTTATCCAGAATGAAGGAGCCGATGACGCCGCAGGGGGCGACCTCGGAGTAGTAGTGGAGGACGTCGGTGAGGCTCGACACGTCGGTGGAGTCGGCGCGGCGGTAGTAGACCTTACGGCCCTCCTTCTCGGCTGTCAGGATGCCCGCCTCGCAGTATTCCTTGAGCTTTTTGCGGACGGTGGACTCATCGAACATCAGCGGTGACTCAAAGCCCGCCAGGTACTTTCCGTCGATCTCGGAAAGGATCTCGGGGAGGGCGCGTCTGACCGCGGGGTCGTGGAGGATATCGAAGAGGATGAAGTGGAGGGTGATGTCTCCGTCGGTGAAGCTCTTGGCCTTCCAGGCGTTGTAGAGGGGGTTATGGGGGATGGTGCGGCTGTCGATGGAGATGAAGACGTTCTTCCCCTCGGGGGTACGGACAAAGCTCATGTGGTCCCCCAGCCAGCTCTCCATGCGGCGGCGCTCGTCGTCATAAGACCGCGCGCTCTTGGACTGATACCCGTCGCGGCTCTTGAAGCCGTACACGTAGAAATCCCGCATGTAGGAGCGGATGCGCTCGAAGTTTTTGATGAGTTCGTTGTAGGCGGACATGGCGGGACTCCTTTCTTTGGGGGATTGTTTGCGTTGTTTTGTTTCATTATATCAAAAAAATAATCAAGTGTCAAGTCCTTGTGATCTTACAGCCGTGATCATCCAACAAGCATCGTCATCACCGCCGAAGTACAGGATGCTCCGCGCGGCTTTTTTCGCGGTGAAGCGGCGGCGGTAGCGGCCCACGGGGTTCTCGCAGGATACATAGGGCGGGTCGAAGGGGATGGGGTACTCCACGTTGGGGTAGACGGGGGAACCGTAAGTCGATAGATAAAACTCCCCCACCCTTGCGGGCGGGGGAGCGGCTCCCGTTGAAAGGAGTGAAAGGATCTCAGTCAGCCCTCCCCGTTAAGGGAAAACGGGGAGGCCTGCCTTGAAAGAATCGAAAAGTGGAAATCAGTCCTTCTTCTTGAGTGCCACGAAGGCAGAAGCGGCGGCCAGGACGGCGGCGGCGCTCATACCGATCACCGAACCGCAGCCCTTCTCGGCGGGGGCGTCGGTGGTGGAGGCGTCGGTAGCGGCGTTGGTGTCAGCACCGTTGGTGTCGGCGGGGTTGGTCTCACCGTCGTCGGTGTCGGGGGCCTCGGTATCGGGAGCCTCGGTCTCGGGGGCCTTGGTGTAGTCCTCGGAGATGATGTTGTTGGTCTTCAGATACTCCTCGGCGTAAGCGGTGCCCTCCTCCACGGTGCGGAACATACCGGCAAAGCAGATATCGAACTCACGGTTCTCGGCGTCGGACATGACCAGATCCAGACGCATGGTGTTGATACGGCCCTCCCACAGATCGGTCATATCAATGGGCACGAAGAAGTACTCCACGTCATCCGTGCCCTCCCAGCTGTCACCGTCGTAGATGGAGAAGGGCATGGTGCAGTCGATGAGAGCACCGGCCACCTCACCCGCGGCGTACCAGGCGGTACCGCCGTCCACCCAGATGTTGCGGACCAGAATACCGAACACGGGGAAGTCCTCGCCCGCGAAGGACCAGGATCTCTTGGGGTTGAAGTTGAAGAACACGTTGGAGTCGCTGGCGGTCACGCGCCAGGTGTTGTCACCCAGCACGGTGAAGGTGCAGTTATTACCGCCCCTGATGTTGACGGTCTCGGGGGACCAGAGGATGGCGGGCTTGTTGGCCTCCACGGTGGAGGGGTCGGCGATGGGGGCGATCTCCATCTCGTTCTCCTCGGGCTCCTTGGAGTCGGTACCCACGGGAGTGGTGGCGTCAGCCTCGGAGGTGCCGTACTTCAGGATGGTGATGGCGGCGGTGCCGTTGGTAACGGCGGCCTGGATATTGATACCCACGTAAAACTCACCGTTGGCGTTGATCTTCTCCAGCAGAGCGGTTGCCTGATCGTTGCCGCCCTGGACGTTGCCGTTGACCTTGATCTCGTATGCGGTGCCGTTCCAGGACACCTCAAAGGTGTAGATCTCGCGGCCCTCCTCGTCCATGGGGACCTCAATGGAGGCGGGGGTGCCCATGGGGTTGAAGGTGCCCGCGAAATCCTCGGTCTTGGGGTCGGTCAGGTGAGGCAGGGTAGTCGCGGCGCCGTTACCGGTACCGCGGAGCAGGGTCAGCCAGCCGCCGCCGTACTCGGAGGAGCCGGGAGCGACCTTCTCACCGGTGGTCAGGGACAGGCAGATCCACTGGTCCACGTTCATACCGCCGTCGTAGGAGTAGTCGTCGATACGGAACTGGAGGTAGATACCGTCCTTGACGGGCTGGGGCTCCTTGGTCACCACGCTCATGGCGGGGGTAGTGTCCTTGTAGTCAGCGGGGACGATGGTAAAGCCCTCGTCGGTGTAGGTATAACCTGCCTCGGGCTTGTAGATGGTGGGCTCCTCATCGGGGTCGACCTCTTCGTTGGGGTCGTCGTACTCGTTGGCGAAGCGGTAGGTGGTCCAGTCACCCTTAACCTCGGCGGCGCCGACGGTGGTGAGAGACAGGGGGATCATGGCCAGCAGCATGGCGATGCATACCAGCAGAGAGAGGATGCGCTTGGTGTTCATAGTGTGTCTCCTTTTTGCTTTGGTTTTTATTTATGCGGTCACATCGACCGTATAATACAGATGGGATACGAGATTATTCCAGAACTACGCTCTTGACGTACATGACGTCGCCCTCGGTACAGCCGTCGAAGAAGTCAAAGCGGATGGAGTGAATACTGCCCTTCCAGTTGGCCTCACCGGACAGATCGACCTCCAGGACGTGGTACTCGCCGTCGGTGATGAGGTTGTGACGCTGAACGGCTTCACCGGTGGGGTTGCCGATATCGCCCGCGCAGAAGAATACGTCGCACAGATAATTCCCTGAGCTGTTGTCGGTGGGGATCATGTACGTGATCTTGACCTTCCTGTAGTCGTCGGCGGAAAGCAGGTCGGCATAGGAAATGCTCACGTAGGGATCGCCCCCCGTGACCTTCAGGACCGTGGCGTTCTGCTCGGTAGAAAAGCGCACCTCGGAGCTATGGGCGGCGCTGACGTGCTTACAGTTTGCCTCCTTGGTCAGATCCAGGTTGGCGGAGATGGGATCGGCTACCTGAATGGGCTGGCCATACTTATACTCGTTGTAGATCATGGCATCGTCGGCCACGCGGCCGGACTGACCGTACTTGTTCAGGCTCTCGTTGGTGGCAAAGTCCTTGTTGTCGGTAAAGGTCTTACGGATATCCTCCAGGGATCCCGTGGCCACGAGGTAGCTGTACTCCAGAGGCTCGAAGGCGGTCAGCTTGATGGTCTTCAGGGGGGCTACGTAGCAGCAGGGATTATCCATGGCGGACTTTGAGATGATTTCATCTTTCAGGAAGCGGCCCGCCAGGTAGGAGTCCACGTTGGGCACGTACAGGCCGATGCCGAAGTCTCCCTTCTTGTTGGTCCAGGCGCACCAGGTCTCGGTGTTGCTCTCTCGGAGACCAAAGCTGCAATCGTCGTGATAGGCGGAGGAGCCCCAGAAATCCAGATCGTCGCGGTAGGACATGGTATCCCCCGTCCAGGGCTTGGTTCCGTTGTACATGGAGAAGCACTTCAGATAGCTGACGGTGTAGAAGGCGGGGAGCTCCTGGGAGGCGTAGCGGTGCTCCCAGCCCGAGAAGTCCACGAAGCGGTTATCCACCTGCACGCGGTCCTCAAAGAGGGTATAGGTGTTTTCCATGTACGCGGGGGAGATGGGGAGGCTGGCTCCCCAGTCGCAGGGCTGGGCCTTGACGTAGACCGTGTTCTCCTTCACCACGAAGTCGATGATGCGGGACTTACCGCCCTTGAGGTCACCGCCCTGGACGGGGTTGTAGCACCAGGGGGTGCCGTTGTAGTCGCCGGGCTTGTACTCGTCGTTCTCCATGACGCCGTAGTAGGACTGCTGGAGGAGACGGCCGCCGTCGTGCTGGTTGATCAGACTGCTCAGCCGCGCATCGCCGTCCTTCTTGTCCTCCAGATAGTTGATGCCGCCGCCCATATGGAGCGCGACACCCAGCTTGAAGCGGTCGTTCTCGATGAAGAAGGTCTCCTCGGGGACCTCTCTCTGCTCGGTGGTGAGGCTCGTCAGGGAGAAGGAGGCGGCACCGTCCACGCAGGACTTGATGCGGAGGGAGGTGAGCTTCTCCCCATTCTCCTTGGCCATGAAGCCCGAGATCAGACCCGAAAAGTCTCCCGAGCCTGCCTCCAGGTAGTAGTCGTCCTCCTTGGTGCCGTAGGTGACGAACATACGGAGGGGCTTGTCCGAGGAGTAGCGCATGGTGAAGCGGTTGAAGGACTCCTCAAGGCTCTTGTGGGCAAGGCTGACGGTCAGCTCGTCGGTGAAGGTGAAGATGCCCCCATCCGCGGCGGTGTAGCCCGTGACGGTGTAGGTAAGGCCTGCGGGGGTCAGGACGGTGGCGGCGCCGTTCTCCTCGGTCACGACGAAGTCCTCGGGCAGAGGCTCGGTCTCGGGCTCGGTCTCGGACTCGGCCGTATTGCCGTCGGTAACGGTCTGGGTGGTGTCCGCGCTCACCGACTCGTCAGTATCGGCGGGGTCATCGTTCCCCGTACAGGCTACGGCTGTCCCCAGCATGAGTGCCGCGAGCAGGCCGGCAAGGATGCGCTTGGTCGTGTTCTTCATGGTTTACGTTCCTTTCTGTTTTCGTCTGTATCGCTCATGTTTTTTGGGTCTTACTTGACTGTAAGGATATCGCCCCTGTCCTCGATCTCAAGGAAAACGGGATGCTCCGACCCCGACGCGTTGGGGGAATGGAAGGTCAGGCAGAGCTTGTCTCCCGCGCGGAAGATCATACCGTGGCCGCCGTCGCTGGTGACCAGGGGATCCAGATGGGCAAACTCGGTCCCCAGCTGACCGTCCGCGAATTTCACGAGGTACTCGGCGTATCGTCCCTGTACGAAGGAGGACCAGATCATGAACAGCTCCCCCGACGCCGAGCGGAACAGGAAGGGGCCGTCGGTAACAAAGTGGTCGCCCATGACGGCATCCACTCCCTCCACCGAGGAGGCGTTGAACAGGACGGTGGCCTCCCCGATGCCTTCGGTCAGATCCTCGCTCAGGCGGCGGTAGCAGATGGTACCGTCAAGGATCTGGGTATGCTCGTGGCAGAAGACCACGTAGGGATCGCCGTTGGGGGCCACGTACAGGGTGCCGTCCAGGCATTCCCATTCGGTGGGGGTCACTCCGCCCTTACTGTGGGGGACGAAAGGCCCCAAAAGGCTCTCGGATCGCAGGATAAAAGTGGCGCGCAGACCGCACTCACGGGTGAAGGTAGCGAACATATAGTAGGCGCCGCGGTACTCGTGTACCTCGGGGGCCCAGTTGACACAGCGGTTCATGCCGTAGGCTTCGGAATCAAAGCAGGGGATGGGATTACTCCAGGTCTCCAGGTCGGTGGAGGTATACACGTCAAAGCCGCCGGTCCCCTGACCGAAATTGGCGGCGCGGGTTCCGTACATATAGTAGATTCCGTCCTTGTATACGACGAAGGGGTCGCGGATATTGATCTCGTTGCATTTCATAGGAATTTTCCTCCATTTAACGGTATTCAATGCGGATCAGCAGGGCAGGGGCGGTCCTGTCGTCCGTGGCGAACAGGGTCTTCATATCCTCTGCCGACAGTACGACGGTATCACCCGACACGAAGCGGCTCGTACAGTCGGTCACCTCATCACCGATGAGGCTCTGGACCAGGACCCTGGCGGGGATCTCGGGAAGGCGTAGCCGCATTTCGCAGTTCTCGCCGAACACGCCGACCGTCGTCACGCCCTCGGGGATCTCGCAATACAGGGTGCACGCGGGATAGTGGTGATGGCCATTAATCACGCGGGGGAACACGCCGACGCTGAAGGCACCGTTCGGATGGAGGGAGGCCGCCACGAAGGGCTTAACTTCGCCTTCCACGCGGAGGGTATCGACACCGACATTGCGCGCGATCACGGCGGGGGCCCCTTGCGTGAGCTCTCGGCCGTCGGCACCGCCCCACCAGGAGTCACCCACTTGGTACAGGCGGTTATCGAACAGCACCTCGTCGCTGTAGGTCACGGTTCCGCCCGCGAAGGGGGGAGCCAGCCTCTGCCAGCGCAGAGCCGCCGTGACCTCTTGCAGACGGAAGCCTCGGTTGTCTCCCGCCTCGTTGATAGCCCTTTGGCAGTAGTGGCTCCGCATGACGCCGCAGGAGCAGCCCAGCACGGCGTTGACAAAGCACTCATCCTCGCCGTTGACCACGGCCCCCGACCATGCAAGGAGGGTGCCGACACGGTCCAGCGTCGTAGGGACACACAGAGCGTTCAGCACGTCGTAGCTGCGGAACACGTCGGAAAAGGCCATGACCTCCTTGGCATTCGCGGCCACGTGCTCTTCCCCCATATAGCGGCCCCTAACGGCGGCGTCGGGGTGGTCAAAGGCGTTGACAGGGCCCATACAGATCGCGTGCTCGATGACCAGGGCGGGATACAGCTCACGGCCCAGCTCGGTCAGCATACGGCGGAAGTCGGGGTTCCCCGCGTGAACCCCCCAGTCCACCTTCCAGTAGGTGACCCCCGCCTCCCGACTCCAGAGGATGCGCTCGGTCCAGTAGGCTTTATCTACATCTCCGAGGGGGGCTGTGCAGTCGTCTGCCGCCCGTTGCGCCGCGATCCAGATCCCAAGCCCCTTCCAGCCCAGGGCCTTGAGCTTTTCGTTGATGATCTTCATGCGCCGGGCCGGGGACTGACCCTTTACGGAGGGGAACCGCTCCTCGCTCATCATGAGGGAGCCGAATTTGGAATAATGGCTGTCGGGATGGATCCCGTAGTCCACGTCCCAGCCATCATCCATAAGAAAATACAGATCACAGCGGACCTCGGGATACTGGTGGGCGTAGCCGTTTTCACCGAACACCCACTCCTCGTTGAGCATGGTACGGGCTAAGCGGGCGCCATCCCCACCCTGGACCCTCCTCTGGGCTTCCTCGGGGGGGTATTTTTCCATGCAGTCGATCTTGGCGACGATGTTCTGGGTGTGCCAGGAGCACCAGTAGGACAGGCTGTTTTCGTTCTTTGTCGGTATCAGAGACATGATTCTTCTCCTTATTTCGATTCGTATTTTTTTGAGGGGAGCTTCCTTGCGTCAGTTCATTTTGCGGTACGCTGTGGGATTCATCCCGACGATCTGCTTGAAGCTGCGGTTGAAGCTGCTGAGGGAGGCGTATCCGCACTGAATGGAAATGTCGAGTATGCTCCACCTCGTGTTTTTCAGCAGATAACAGGCGTGATTCATTTTCACCATCTGAGCGTATTCGTGGTAGGGCATGCCTGTATTCTGATGGAAGAAGCGGGAGAGATAGACGGAACTGTATTCCAACTCTTTGGACACCTCATCCAACGTACACGGAGTCTCCTTATGCTGCTCCACGTACTCGAATATTTTGCCCAGCAGGATGTGTCGGTCCGCGTAATAGTTTTCCACGTTTAGATCGATCTGATCGACGAATAAACCGACCAGGGAATAGAGCGCGCCTTTGGTAAAAGCAATATTCTCATTTCCTTCTTTTTCCCAAAGATGATGCTCGTAGAGAGATTTGAAGGTTTTAATACTGTGCTCACTCACATTTCTCAGAACCGGCATTTTGAGCGGATGATTCAGGAACTTGGACGCAACCGCCGCGACAATATCCGGGTTGAATATGGCGATCAATGATTCGCTGTGACCTACCGTTCGCTGATCGTGAATGCAGTTGCTTCCCACGAAGATCATATCTCCGGCCTTCAGCGTAAAGCTTTCTTTTTCACGCCGCACCTGCATCTCTCCTTCCAAAACCAAGGTAAGCTCAAAGCAACGATGAAAGTGCAACGGAAATTCAAAATCAGTATTTAAACCCACGATGTAATAATTCGGGTCCTTATCGTGTTGCCTTTCATAGCTAACCATAGCAACCCTCCAATCATTTTCAACAATGTTCCCATCTTACTCTTTTATAATAGCATACATTTTTGATTATATCTACTCTATTTTTAACATAATTTTTTACATTTTTTAACCACCCTGTCCATAATAATCTGTCATTTTTTGTTGTTTGCCGCAAATACACCTTTTACTCACGTACCATGACACTTTTGGGAACTTTACGATTTTTTTGCTTAACATTGGCGGCTCTCTGCTTTGAGAACCGCCGATTTTGCTCTGTCATCCGGTTGATCCGTATTGCCCCATGGCGCTCCGTCACCAAAGCATGGTCAGGCACAGGATCAAAGATACCGCCACAGGGACAGTAACCGTATCCCATCCCCCCTTGGTAAACAGCTCGGTCAAGGAGGCAACAGGGGCAACGAGGAGGGAGAAGGCTACCGACAGGTACCAGGGGAGCGGGGACATGAACAGCAGGACGGGCAGAAGGCAGACGAAGGCGGTGACGGCCGTGATTTCTGCCCACGATGGCGGCCGCCGCGTCACCCGGGCCCCAGGCCATGATGGCACCGATGGCTATGTACAGGCGGTCTTCGCCGAAGCCGCCCCAGAAGATGGCGATCAGCGCCGTCATCAGGCCGAACAGGGCGACAAAGCTTTTGATGACCTCGTGTTTTCCCTTCTCCACAAAGAGCTTTTGGTAGAAGGAGAACCCCTCGAAGAAGTGGAGTGCGGCGATCACCAGGATCAGGAAAAGCACCTCGACCGCGGCGGAGATCCACCAGATGCGGGTGGAAAGCACCAGCGGGAGGATGGAGGTGAAGGCCACGAAATGGAGCAGCTTGCGGAATACGTAATCCGGCACCTTGGTGGTGAAGCGCACTACGATCAGCACCGCGGCCAACGCCACGATGTAGCCGACGTAGATGCCGAACACCTTCAGGTACTCCAGCAGAAGGGCGGTATTCATCCGATCCAGATGATTGATGGTAATCATAGAGAGGCCGAGGATGAGGAGGATGGCACCCGTCACGTAGCCCACGGTCTTTCCCTTGACCTTATTGGCGAATCTCGCGCTGATCAGGGAAAACAGCGTGGCCAACACGATCGCGATCAGGAGGAAATCCCAGCATTCCAGGATGATGGTCGGCTCGATGAGGATATGGCTGACCGAGGCGATGAGGGCCGTGAAGGTCATGATGAAGGTGGAGGTGCCAACCGCGGTCTTGCGGTCATAGCCCAGCATGGCGGTAAACACGATCAGCATCATCATACCTCCGCCCGAACCGAAGAAGCCGGTGCCAAAACCGATGGTCAGTCCAAAGAACAGGGAGACCGCGATCTCCTTGAAGGTCAGCTTGACCTTCCCGTCCTTTTCGGGGCGTTCCTTGGAGTCGGGCTTGACCAGAAAACGGATGCCGATGGCTACGCACAGAAAGAGCGAAAAGCCGCCGAGCACGGTCTGGTGGGTGAAGTAAGCGGCGACCGAGCCCACCGTACACATACCGATGATACACGCGGCGATCAGCCATCCGTGCTTTAAGTCGATCTTTTTGTTTTTCGCGTATACTCCGGTGGTCACGGCCGATCCGAGTATATCGCTGGCCAGGGCGATGGCTGTGGCCATATACGCGCCATGCTCACCGCCAAAGGTCGGGCACAGAACGATCAGCAGAGGAACCATTGCGGTTGCCGCGCTGAGGCCGACCAAGCCTGTTCCGATGCCCGCGAGTACCGAGGCAAGCGCGACAACTATGTATTCGTATCCCATATATTTTCTCCGTGTTGCAACCGATTCTTACGGATCTCTCTCGAGAACCTTTTTCATAAATTTGATCCGCTCCGACAAGGCCAACCGGGTGATCTCCGCTTTCTGCATAATGTCAAAGCCGTGCATGGTCCCCTTGGTCTCGTTCAAAGTGACCTCGATCCCCGCCTCGCGGAGCTTTTGGGCGTAGAGGATACCATCGTCGTGGAGGCAGTCGAACTCCGCCGTCTCGATATAGGCGGGGGGCAGACCCTCAAAGCTCTCGGCCTCCACTGGGGAGTAGTAGACGTAGTCGGTGCGGGCGGGATCCACCTTGGTCATGGGGGAGATGCGGTGGGACAGGGTGGAGTTCCACATGGGGGTGTCGGTGTACTTCTTGCAGGACTCGCTGTTGTTGCGGGCGTCGAGGAAGGGGTACGGGAGCATTTGGAAGGCGAACCTTACGGGATGCTTTCGGTCTCTTGCCATCATGCACACACCAACCGCAAGCGTTGAGCCCGCGCTGTCTCCGCCGATGCCGATGCGGTGGGGGTCGATACCGAGGACGGTGGCGTTGTCGTAGACCCAGCCCATGGCGGCGAAGCAGTCCTCGAAGAAAACGGGATGGGGATTTTGCGGTGCCAGGCGGTAGTTGACGAAGACCACCTTACAGCCCACATCCCTCGCGTAACGCATGGCGTTTTGGTAGTGGTAGCCCGCCGCCGCCAGCACGAAGCCGCCGCCGTGGATGTAGATCAGGCAGGGGGAGGGCTCCGTCAGAGTCTTGGGGGACAGGAGGAAGCACTCGACCATGGCGCCGTCGTAGCTTGGGACCTCATGGCGGGTTACGGTGAGCTCCTTGGCCCTGAACAGCGACCGCGGGGGCTTCATGTGGGGCACGGCCATGGCAAGGAAGCTCTCGCTGATGGGGGGCGTGAAGCGGGAGAAGGGGAAAAACTCTTTGCTGATGGGGTATTTCATATCAATTCCTCTTGTATCGAAGGATCAGGATACCGTTCTCGTTCGCAGTTTCGGTTTTCTCTATTATAGCAAATAAACTTTCACATGTCAAGACTTTGCCATAATACCGCGAATCTTCCTTCTTCGCAGGCTTGCCATCAAGAAATACTTTCCATTCATATCTCTCGCAAAAGTGCCCACAATAATACCAGAGACGCGACAGGGCGTAAGACACGGCGAGTCCGAGGGACGGCCGCGGCGAGTCCTTCGGGGTCTCGATGATATAGATGCGCTGTTTCCCTGCCGAGTCGGAGGCGCAAGGTGCGCGGTTCCCTTGGCGTGCCGAGTCACGGCGTTCAGGTGGCGGGACCAGCAAGAGTTTTGACGAAAAGGAGTCCATTACCATGGCAAGAAGCAATAAGACCCTCGTTCCCGAGGCAAAGCAGGCACTCAACCAGTTCAAGATGGAGGCCGCCAACGAGGTGGGCGTCACCCTGAACCAGGGCTACAACGGTCAGCTGACCTCCGCTCAGGCGGGTTCTATCGGTGGGCAGATGGTCAACAATATGAACCCCGTACGAACTATGAGATTTGAACGTCATAACCGAATATCGCAAGGACACAAGATAACCGTCAAGTACGCGTTTTCCCTTACGGTGTAAGGCTTTGATGAAATAAAACGTACGGAGGAACAAAGAAATGAAGGACACCAAAACCATTTATGAACAGCTCGGAGGTACATACCGCGAGGAAAAAGGCAACCTCGTTCCCGATGTGGAGCTTCCCGAACAGAAGCACATCGGCAAATACGGAAAGATGCACCTCGACTATCTCAAGCAACACCGTCGCGGAAGGTACTCCGCCCTGCTCGGTGAAGGACGCCTCAACGCCTACCTCTCCGAGATTGACGAACAGGCACACGAAATGCTGACTTCTCTGACGGTAGAGCTTGCCGATGTTCAAGGTATCGACGAACACCTAAAGGCGACCGACCAAATGCGGTGGGTGCAGATGATGAACAACGTTCGCAACTCTGCCGAAGAAACCGTAATGCGTAAACTGATACTCGCATAAACCAAAAGCAAGGGGTGTTCCCAAGCGGTTCATCCCTTGCTTTTATAAATTTTTTATGAAAGTTTTGATTTTGCTGTTGAATTTTACGAAGAATTAGTGTATAATAAATACAGCAGAAACAAAGAAGGAGGAAAGCGCGAACATAAAGTTCTGTCGAATTTGATGTTTCGCGTGTTCGCGCCCGAATTTGCTGACGCAAATTTCCATAGTGAAAGGAGAACCTATATGCCAAACATTAAACCCGTATCAGATCTGCGCAACTATAACGAGGTACTGCGCGATATCGCCGTTGGAGAACCCGTATTCCTCACCAAAAACGGTCGCGGCAGATACGCCATCGTTGATATGGAGGAATTCGAAAAGACTCAGGCAACGCTTAAGCTGATGAGTGAGCTTGCCAAAGGTGAAGCTTCTGCTAAAGAAAAAGGATATATTGATATCTCGGAGGTCGAAGCACTTCTGGGGGTAAGCAATGGCTAAAATCAATTTTACACCCGACGCCCTTGAGGATATGAAGGAGATCAAAGCGTATATCACCGACGAGCTGTGCAGCGAGCAATCGGCAATCAATACGATTGAGAAGATTATGAAGCGCATCCGTCAGCTTGCGGATTTCCCCGAAATCGGTGCACCGCTTTCCTCTATCATCAGCCTTGAAGTGCCTTACCGCTTCCTTGTATGCGGCAACTACACCGCATTTTACAAGGTCGAGGGCGACGAGGTTCGCATCATCCGTGTACTCTATGGTAGACGGAACTTTATGCAGATACTTTTCAGAAAGTCATACGATGAATAATAACTAATTGCAATTGAATACACTTCCCCCAATAGTTGTGGGAAATCAATCTATACAAAAATGAGGATGCGCCCATAGCTTTTGATAAGTTATGGGCGCATTTTGTCATATCGATACAATAATATAAAAAATCAAAAAACTTTATAATCCTTTTACAGTTTTTCTAATTTTTGTCGACTGTATTTATGAAGGGCCTTTCAGAATATCAGAGAAGGAGGTGCAATATGGAACTTCAACCAAAAGAGACCGCAACAATGAGTGATGTGCAGATCGTTGAGCTTTATTGGCAACGCGACGAGCAAGCCATCAAGGAGACCGATATCAAGTATAAGAAGTTCTTGCTATCCGTAGCGTATAACATCGTTCATGATACGTGCGATAGCGAGGAATGTCTGAATGATACATATATCGGCGCTTGGAATTCGATTCCCCCTGCAAGACCGACTTTGCTTCAAGCGTTTCTTGCTACGATCATGAGAAGGACGGCAATTGATTGTTACAAGGCAAGAAAACGGCAAAAGCGAATTGCTTCAGAATTAACGGTATCTCTGTCCGAGGTTGAGGATTTCATTGCCGACGATGATGATATGTATTCTGAAACAGATGCCAAAGAGCTTGGCAGGTTTATCAGCGATTTTGTCCGTTCGTTATCAGACCGTCGAATGTATATCTTTATGAGCAGATATTACTTCGCACGACCGATTAAGGAAATCGCAAGGCTACTCGAATGTAGCGAATCAACAGTCAACAAAGAGATCGCGGCCATCAAGTGCGATCTGAAAGAAAAACTGGAAAAGGAGGGCTATTCTATATGAAAGAAAATGAGTTTTTAGATGGTGTCAGCAACATTGAACCCGATGTTGTAGAGCGCTTTGTATCAATGGATAACAAGCTTCAAAAGAAAGCCAATAAATCCAAGACGAAAGGAATATGGCTTCGCTTTGGAGCAATCGCAGCTTGCTTCTTGCTGATTGTAAGCGCGGTCATCGTTGTGCCGATGTTGCGAGAGGATGATCCGGGGGTTATTGTTCCTCCCGATGGAACGAGCAATGACATCGGTGTAAATCCGGGACCTGGGACGACGGATGAAAATAACAGACCAAATATACCGATTGTGAATGTTCAAGTACCTTCGTCAGCACCACAATATTATGGAAGTGAAGCAACCTGAGATGGAGGGGCAGCGGCGGAAATAAACACCGAAGGTGTTTCTGTTATTGCACGATTGATTACCGTTCTTCCCGACACTTATACCTTTTACGATGATTGGACACAGGACGAATTTCATTTGTTGAAAATGGAAACCATCAAACTCCTTAAAGGCGAGAATATCACTGATACTTTCTACTACATTGTTCCGAAACGTTTTATGACCGACTTTACAATTTTTGACAAATTCGTAATTGTAGATATGGGACAATACGGTTATGAGCATTCTGTTCTTTACAACAAAACTCAAAGCTGCGCAGAACGTCTTGATATTGTTCTGTTAGGTTATCTTAATACCTATTTTGATTCCATGGGCGAAAATTTTATGGCATTTGATTCGGATGGAAACTTTGATGGAAGGTTGTGGGGATCTAATGAGTATTGGGCATCGTCTACCGGATGGCCAAATAATATCATGGGACAGCCTAATAAATACTTGAACGGATATACAATAGCACAGGCGGAACAAGAATTTTACTCTGATGACGGCTATCGTTCTGTTAGCGTCCTTGATAGCGTATCGGGGGAAGCTAAGGAAGTATTGGAGTTTATTCAATCTTTTGAAAACGGATTATATATTCAGCGAGGAGACGGCTTTAAGACGAGTCATTATCCCTCTGTTCAGTTGAACTTCCGCAGGTATATGGGAGGATTTGCAACCAATGAAAGCGGAATGATTTATGCAGATAGTGTTAACTGGTCAAAGGCACGTTTTACAAAAGAAGATGAAGAAAAACTGCCGGATCTTCCTTCAGCTTATGCAACTATAAAAGACTCGTTTGAAAGTGGTAAAATTCTTCCTCCACACATTCAAAACCATGGAGAAATGGAAAACACTGTAAACGGAATATTCGGTTGGTATGCAAAAACCGAAGGAGGAGTTATTGGTGTTGTTCGAGTAACATGGTGCTATGTTTCTAACGAATATGATTTGTGCTTTGATGATGCCTACTATATCATTGAGTATGGTTCTAACGAGTGCAAGGCTATTGATCGAGATGCTTTGCTTGAACTGTTAGGCGAATATGAAGCAACGAATATCTATACCGGTGAGTATAACGAATACGGAAAATGTAGCGATATAGTTTATCCTATGGCATAAGAAAACGAAGGCATACTGTATATGATGATTGAGGTAATGACTTGTTTCCAAGCATCAAGGTAACGAAAGGAGATTACTATGAAAAAAGTTCTAACAATGTTTCTTATAATTCTGCTATGCGTTTCCGCTTTTTCGGGCTGTGACAATGTGTTACCACAAAACGGTGGTTCTCAAACAACGGATGATACCCTTAATACAAATGCGGAGTGTGCGCACAATTGGATTCTCGTTTCGTCGAGCGAAGAGAAATACGAATGCGCAGAATGTAAGGAAACACATCTTTGTGTCAATGCCGAAGACTTAGTAAAAGCGGGACACTTAAACGAGTCCACCTTAATCTATAAGTGTAGAATCTGCGGTTCTGAGCATTTAACCACAGATCCCAATTCGATAAATCCTGATAATGAAATTAACGATCACGTTCCGTATGACTCAATGTTGAATTTGGAGATTATAGATGGTAAATTCAGATTCCAAAGAATTGCGACAACACCCTGTATTGTATACTCAAATTCTCCTATCACCGATATGTCTAACGGCACAATGTATGATGATAGACATGATATTCTGACCGCAATTTTCCGAGCAACTGATGGAAAAGATGCAATTATGGATACTACTGAGTGCGAATTTTTGCATTACATCTATATGTTTGATAATGAACGTGAAGATGTTCCTTGGCATTATAGATTTGCGATTTGTAGCTGCGGTGCAGTAATGATTACAAATAATAACCAGTTCTTGTGTACAATAAAAATCTCTGATGACGAGATTCAAACAATATTAGATTCTTTTGGCATAAATCAGGGAAATCCAGAGAACCATAATTGGCAAGTCACGAGTCAAACAAGCGATTGTTGGTCTATAACCGTTAATTATGCCTGTTCGAAATGTGGTATGGAAAAATTTACTCATGAAGATTCGGCTCTGCCATATCATAGTTGGGCAGAAAAGACTGACGAAGGCAAGACCACTTTTAGTTGCATCCGCTGCAATGAGTCATATACTTTTTTAAGCGAAATACGAACATTCAGCTATGCTCAAGCACTTGAAGAATACAAGATTGGCGATCCCGGTGTAAAGCACGAACACTTTAATAACTGGAATGTTGAGTCTGAGATTACAGGAGCAATCGATGCAATAGTAAGAGCGAAGTTTGAGCTTACCATCGAATACGATACTATATCCGTTTCCTATGATGAAATTTCGAATATGTGGCGTGTGGATTTTTGGACGTTAGATTTGGATGGTAACAGTCAGTCGGTCTATATAAACGGTAATGGATTAACTTGTTATATTGTGTATGGTGAGTAAAAAATTCAGCCCTCGTTCCCTAAAAAGAGCGAGGGTTTTCAAAAATATTTGGAAAATTATGTGACATTCTTTTTCAAAACCGTAGTATATAGGTGAGGCATACAAAGGAAGGTGATGATATGGACGATAGTAAGATAATTGAATTGTTCTACGAGCGCTCGGAACAAGCAATCGTTGAGCTATCGAAAAAGTATGGAGATACTTGTCATAAAATCGCCGTCAATATTCTGAAGAACGATTCTGATGCCGAGGAATGTGTCAACGATACCTATTTGGGGGCTTGGAACACTATACCGCCTCAAAATCCTAATCCCTTACTTACCTATATTTGTCGCATTGTTCGGAACATATCTATCAAGCGTTATCATCAAAACACCGCAAGAAAGCGCAACAGCTACTACGATGTGGCTCTCGATGAGCTTGAAAACTGTTTGCCCTCTGCCACAACCGTACAGGATGAGGTGAACGCAAACGAGCTTACCGAGTTATTTGATGATTTCCTTGACGGCTTGGATAAAACTAATCGCGTTATGTTCGTTAGGCGTTATTGGTTTTCAGATTCCATTTCAGATATTGCGGCAATGTTCAAAATGAACAATCATGCTGTAACTGTCCGTCTTTCTCGCACAAGAGAAAAACTCAGGCAGTACCTAATCGAAAAAGGAGTCACGATATGAAAAGAGAAAAAATATCTAAAGCAATGGGAAATATCAGTTCCCGACATATCAAAGAAGCAGCAGAGTTTAAGGCAGAAGAAAAACCTCACCGAAGCAAGACGCATTGGGTAAAATGGGCTTCACTCGCAGCTTGCTTCTGCTTGATTATTGTAGCCGCCTTTACGATTATTCCAATGTTAAATGACGGCGGTGGCAACGAAATCGTAGATAATGTTTTACCAACGGACATTGATAAAATCATTTGGAGCAATCAACTTGGTTCTGATAACGACTCGGAAGAGGGCTATATGGAGTGGAATGGATTTTCTGTTGACACCTCTCTATATGATGCCTTACAGAATTATTCCAACGAGTATATTGCTATCATTATGACAAGGGCGAACGGACAGAAGATTGAAGAAACGGAATATAACGAAATCCTTGCAAAAACCATAAACAGAGATTATAAAAATGGCAGTCTGTATATCTTTGTAACAAGAGATCAATTCCTCGATTGGAATTTGGAAAACAAAGGCGACTATATATTCTATTTGGCTTCTCGCAGTGCCTATGAAGGATCTGTCACTGAAGCTCCTACCGACGAGATAGAAAACTCTGTAACAGGATTTGCATACGAAAAATTCAAGTTCTCTAACAATGAAGGCAACGTAGCAAAGAGTGATGCCGAAGTGGTTTCTTTGATGAACGCCTTGATAGATCAATGGAAATACACCTATGATTCTATTGAAATCACTCTCTATGCTCATATTCCGGAAGAAGAACTTGAAGCATTGAACTACTCGGGAATAATGCAGTTGAAATACCCCGATAGAACCGTTATTCAAGTCAAGTATGTAAACATCAATATGGAAGCTCTGAAAGAGCTTTCAAAGCGTTCCGATATATCCTATATTCACATTTCAGAACCATCAACCGCAATTGAGGACGAACCTTCCGTTGATGGGTAAAAGGAGGTCAACACAATGAAAAAAATATTATCTTTAATTTTAGCCTTAATGTTGCTGTTGTTGTGTTTGGCAAGTTGTGATTCTTCAAAGCACGAGCATATCACAGAGGATTGGAAATATAACGAATATGGTCATTGGCAGCCTATTACTTGTAGCTTGAATACTTGTAATTTGGAAGAATCACCTATATCGGATCACGTTGATGATAATACTGATAATATATGTGACATCTGTGGTTATAAAAAAATGTTAAGTACCGAGCAACCAACCGATAGCAATACCGAATGTGTTCATACCTATGGCGAATGGCAATATGACGAAACATATCATTGGTGTGATTGGTCTTGTAGTTTGGATTTGTGTGATATAGATACCACGGGAGAACATATCGACAAAGACGGCGATAGTGTTTGCGATACATGCAATTATATAATTTTGAATTGCGTTCATACCTACGGTGAATGGCAATACAACGAAACACATCATTGGTGCGATTGGTCGTGTAGCCTAAATATGTGTAGAATAGAAACTACGGGCGAACATTTTGACGAGGATGAAAATGGTGTCTGCGATAAGTGCGGTTATTTTCCACCGATCAATAGCGATGTGATGGGATTTAATCTTCAAAAAATCGTATTTGATTCGTTAGAAAACACTAAGCGCACCCCTACTAAGGATACCGATGTAATAGATGGCATAAACTCAACCATAAAGATGGGCAGTAATGCTTATGATGCCATTGAATTTTGTTTCTACTATAATGGTAACGTAAGTGAAGAACTGTTTGAGGATATGCACTATTCCAATATCGTTCAAGCAAACGAGCCAACAAGGATGATTGTTAGAGTTAAATACAATAACATCAACATTGAAGCTCTAAAAACGCTTTCGCAATCTTCTCAAATAATATCTATTCACATTTCAGCGGCAAGCGACCTTGGTGTGGAACCCGAACCCGACGTGCCATTAGATTCAAATGATATGGTTGATGCCGTTATTCTCAAAGATGGTTTTACATTCAAAGAATCGTGGATTGATAGCAATAATGAGCTTACCGAGAGCAAAACTTTTGTTGTCGAGAGCCAAGAAGCACTCAATGAAATCTTTACGGAGTTTAAGGATGTGAACTTTGACAAAGAAATGGTTATCGTGT
>JAFULU010000228.1 GCA_017483125.1 Clostridia bacterium | reverse complement strand
GGCGTCGGTGACTTCTACGGTGGTGCCGTCGGGGAGGGTCATGGTCATGGGTCTCTCGGTCTTGATCCGCTCCTGCTCCATGGCCAGCAGTTCCCGAAGCTTGAGGTAGTTGTCAAACGCGCTTGCCTGCTCGGCCTCATACTCCGACCGTGCCGCCGCGTACAGCTCGTCCTCCTGATCATAGAAGCCCTCCATGACCTGGCGTCTGGCTTCCTCTCCCGCCATGACCGCGAAGCTGGACCCGAAGCCTCCCGCGTTCTGCGCCGCCGCCGCCGTGGCTCGTCCTGCGGCCAGGTCGGCCTCTTTGAGGTATTCCTGGCGCATGATGCTGTAGATGGGGCTTTCACGGGTGGAATACCGGAATTTTCTGTTGCTGACCTCCAGCACCTTCTTGGCGGCGTTCTGGATCTCAATGTCGATCTGATCGTCCCAAGTGAGGACGTTGCTCCCTCCGCTGTCCGTCGGCGGTACCGCGTCAAGCGCGGGCGTCTCCGGCTGTACCGTGGTCGGAGCCTTCACCATGGCTGGTCTGCTCCATTGGTTGGGTCGGTAGACGGGGACCTGCCCGTTCTGATTGGCGGGTATCTGCGTTTGCGGGGCTGTGGGTTGCCTGTAACTCATCCCCTGCCCGTATTGGACCTGACGGGGGTTATAGACCGCCGAGCCGCCCTGCCTCCGCTTGATATATTCATCCAGTATACTCTTGCTCATTTGGCGTTGGCCTCCTTCTTGATGCGCTCCAGCTCCCGCTCAAGGGCGCTTACGGTCTTGGCCAGCTCGTCCACCACTCTGTTTTGATGGGTGCGGAGCTGCTCCAGCTTCTGCTCGACCGTCCCCTTGAGGGGCGGACATTTGCTTATTTCATGTTTCATTTACCAATCCTCCGCTGCTTCAAAAGTTTTGATGATGGAGTAGATACGGCAAGCCCCCACGCCCTCGATGCGGATCCTCATATGGTCGCATCGGATGGGGAGGACGGGCACCGTCACGGTCCGTAGGGAGCCGGCCATCGTGGCCCACACCTGCTTCCAGACCTTGGAGGAGTCGTACTGCACCGACACCCGCGCCGATGAGCCTGTCGCCAGCTGGAGCCTTACGGACAGCTTGACAAGATATTTCTTATCGTGGCTCTCCAGGCCGATGAGACCGCTCTCGGCGTACCACGGGATGCTTGCGGCCTCCTGATAGGCATCAGACTCTCTCACGTGCCACACCTCGCCCGAGGACGCGATGTACATATTATCGCCGTCCTCGGCCATGGAGTCGGCGTAGAGCGCGTCCTCGCGGTGCCACAGCCCCAGGGCCGTATCCAGCACGTACAGGTGCTTTTTCTTGCCATCGTAGCTCCGCATGGATACGTAGTATTTCCGCCCGCAGGCACCGCCCACGGCGAAGGGCAGGTCGTACAGGCTCCCCAGCTTATCGGATACGGGGACGGGGGCCGATCCGTCAAAGGCCATGATGGGGTCTCTGGACTTGTAGTAGAGGGTGTTCTCGACCACGGCAAGGCTTCTCCCGCACTTTGGGGCGACGCCGAGGCACTTGGTATCGTACAGGGTAAAGTCAGCGGGGGTATACCCGCCGACGCGGAGCATGGCCCGCTCCTTGAAGAAGGTGGGATAGCCGTCGTAGGTGATGGCTCCCGTAAAGGCGCCGTCAATGCCCACGCTGAAAATCATGGGGGAATCGTCCGTCCCCGTACCCACGCCCCAGCGCAGGAAGCTTCCCCGCGCCGAGATATAAATCTCGTTGACGAAATTCCCTCGCCCGTCGTCGCCGTATCGGCAACCGAACAGGCGGTTTCCGCTTTCGCATACCATATCCATGTTTGGGATCCATCTCTTGATCTCGATGCGTTGAGTGC
>JAFULU010000227.1 GCA_017483125.1 Clostridia bacterium | reverse complement strand
CGCCGTCAGGCGAAATCAGCCTTTTTGTGAGTTTGCGAGATGCCCTTCGGGCACGATATGCCTTGCAGGCGAGATGTGCCCTTCGGGCGAGATATGCCCTTCGGGCGTGACGGGCTCCGCCCGACAAACCCAAATTTGAAACTTTACCCGAATCATCCCAAGCAGAATAAACCAAGGGTTCCCCCACATCCCCCCATTGACAAATCCCCCCATCCATGCTATAATAGACCTACCGAAAATCCACCTTGAAAGGAAGACATACCATGAAGCTCCGCGCTCCCGCCTACCCCCTCATCAACGTTGACCCCTACTTCACGATCTGGTCCATGGCCGACCGCCTCCACGACGTCCCCGTCAAGCATTGGACGGGCTCCGACAACACCCTCATCGGTGTCTGCTCGGTGGACGGCGAGGAAAAGCTCTTCATGGGCGTCTGTGAGGACCGCCCCAAGATGGAGCAGGTCTCGGTGGACGTCACCGCCCTGACCACCACCTACGTGTTCACCGACGGTAAGATCGACCTCACCGTCCGCTTCACCACCCCCCTCCTCCCCGACGATCTCGCCCTCATGACTCGCCCCGTGGGCTACATCGCCCTGTCCTACAAGTCGGTAGACGGCAAGGATCACACCGTCACCGCCTCGGTCCTGGCCTCCGAGGAGTTCGTCATGAACAAGAAGGGGGACGATACCACCGAAAGAGAGATCCTTTCCGTAGCCGGAATGCCCACCGTCAAGATGGGCAAGACCCACCAGACCCCCCTGAACCGCTCGGGGGACGATCTCCGCATCGAGTGGGGCTACCTCTACCTCACCGCTCCCAAGGGTGAAGTCCACCACTTCGTCTGCGAGCAGGACAAGATGGCCTATATCATGGGCACCGTCCCCGTGGGCAATGTGTGCGATTCCCTCATCCTCCTGGCCTACGACGACTGCCGCGCCTCCATTCAGTACTTCGGCGAGGCCCTTTCCTCGGTCTGGAACCAAAACGGCGAGACCATCGAGACCGCCATCGAGCGCGCCTATATCGAGTACGGCCCCATCATGGACCGATGCAAGGCCTTCTCGGACAAGCTCTACTGCGACGCCACCCGCGCAGGCGGTGTGCAGTACGCCGAAATGCTCTCTCTGGCCTACCGCCAGGCCATCTCCGCCCACAAGTGCGTGGTGGATACCGAGGGCAAGGTGTTGTTCATCTCCAAGGAGTGCTTCTCCAACGGCTGTGCCGCCACGGTAGACGTCTCCTACCCCTCCATCCCCCTGTTCCTGCTCTACAACCCCGAGCTGGTCAAGGGCATGGCCCGCCCCATCTTCAAGTACGCCGAGAGCCCCGCTTGGCCCTTCGACTTCGCCCCCCACGACTGCGGTCGATACCCCCTGGTCAATGGCCAGGTCTACGGCGACAACGCCGTCCATATGCAGATGCCCGTGGAGGAGTGCGGCAATATGCTGGTGATGGTCACCACCGCCGCCATCGCCGAGGGGGACATCTCCTTCGCCGAGGCCCATTGGGACACCCTGTCCGACTGGGTCAAGTACCTCCTGCAGTACGGTGAGGACCCCGAGAACCAGCTCTGCACCGACGATTTTGCGGGTCACCTCGCCCACAACTGTAACCTCTCCATCAAGGCCATCATGGGTGTGGCCTGCTTCGGTCTCCTCCACCGCATGAAGGGCAACGAGGCCGAGTACGAGCACTACATGGCCGAGGCCCGCCGCATGGCGGGGTCCTGGGCCGACCGCGCCGCCAACGGGGACGGCTCCTACCGCCTGGCCTTCGACCGCCCCGGCACCTACTCCATGAAGTACAACGCCGTGTGGGACAAGCTCTTCGGCACGGGCATCTTCCCCGCCGAGGTGCTGGAGAGCGAGGTACAGACCAACTTCACCCGCTTCAAGCCCTACGGTATGCCCCTGGACAACCGCGCCGACTATACCAAGTCGGACTGGCTGGTCTGGACCGCCACCCTCCTGCGGAGCGACGCCGATTTCGAGCGCTACGTCGCCCCCCTGTGGACCTCCTACCACTTCACCCGCCACCGCGTCCCCATGACCGACTGGTACGACACCATCGGTGCTGACCACATCCACTTCCAGAACCGCACCGTCATCGGCGGCCTGTTCATCAAGCTCCTGGAGTGGTCGGGGAAGATGAAGGTCTGATCCGATCGGTCCCCAATAAGAAAAAACGGATGCCACCCCTCACGGTAGCATCCGTTTTCCTTTATTTGACAGTCGTTTTTTACTCCACCTCAACCACGCCGTCTTCCTTGACGGTAACCTTCATGCCGTCCTTGACGTACTGCAGGAACTCATCCCCCAGGCAGTCCACGACGGGCATGGAAACGCCGTCCACCCAGACGTCGGCCAGAATGGCACCGGCGGCGGCGAGAGAATCAATGTGGTTGGCAAACAGCATACAGGCGGGGTTCTTCTCCATGGCGCAGGCGCAGTAGAGGACCAGGCCGCCCGTGGTGGAGCCGATGGTCTGGGGCAGGCAGAGGGCCTTGCCGATCATGGGCTTGCCGTGGAGATCCTTGTTGTTCTGGTCACCGCACTTGACCTCCTTGTCCCCGAACTGGAGAGCCATCTGGAAGGAGGCCAGGGTGTTGAAGCCTTCGGTGGTGACGAGTGCCTCGGCGGTGCAGGTGCCGGGGGCTACGACTCTTCCCTTGAACTGTTTCATATCACTTTCCCTCCTTGGTAATGGCGTTCAGGATCTCCGCGTCGGTGTAGTAGCGGGAGCTGGTGTAGGTGCGGAGCTTGTTGGACGAGGTGATGACGGGCATCTTCTTGCACAGAGGATTGTTCATGTACATGAGGGGGCAGATGTAGGAGGTGATGACCCCCGTAGCCTTCAGTCTGGCGGCGTAATCCGTCTTGTTGAAGGCCTCCAGCACCTTGGGAGCGGCGGTGAGGACGGTGGGGATCAGAACCCTCTTGTTGCCATTCTCCTTCAGACCCGCCTCGATCCTGTCGGTCCAGTCCTTCAGCTGCTCCAGAGAGAGGTGAGGACAGCCCACAAAGCAGAGCTTGGGGGTGGCGTCGGGATCCTTCCACATGACGGGGTAGTTGGCCTGGACGCGGGCCAGCTCGGCGTCGTCGATGATGTACTCCTTGGCGCCCTCGGCGATGAGGGACTCACCCAGCTCCACGGCCTCGGGAGTGAGGTTCGCAATGTGGTACAGACCCACCGCGCCGTTGGAGGCGGTGGCCGCGCCGAAGTCCTTCAGGTAGGAGCAGGCGGCATCGTTCAGCTCGGTCCCGATCCACTGATCCAGACCCACCACGTAAGGCACGTCCTCCATGACCTTCATACCGATGGCGGAGCCCAACAGCTGGGCCTCGGGCTTCCTGGTGGTCTGAACCTTGACCACCCAAGTGGCCTTTCTGCCCTCGTCGGTCAAAAGCCCGAAGTAGGGCACGTAGCCCACGATGGAACCCATAATATCAATGATACCCGAGTTGCGGTTGCAACGGGCGCCCAGCACCGAATTGGCGTAGACCACGGCACTCGACTCTGCCCAGGAAAGGATATCCCCCTTCTTCGGCTTGTTGCCCACCTCGTCCATGTAGCAGGTGCAGGAGAAGGCGTCCTTATCCATGAGGCCCAGCTTTTCGAGCTGATCCTCGTAGTAGCCCTGCTTGGTGTACATGAACTTGTTGAAAACGAAATTCTGGAGGAAGTTGGCGGGGACGTTCTTGTCCAGGGGACGGGGGTCCACCGAGAACTTCTGCCCCGAAGCCACCCCCGCGTCCAAAATCTGCTGCATGAGATCGTACACGGGGGACATGACCTTCAGACCGAAGGAGGTCACCAGATGGTTGTAGGTAGAGGTGATGGGGACCAGCTTCTCAGCCTCAAAGGCGTCGCCGTACATCACCAGGGTCTTCATCACCTTGGCCAGGGTCTCACCCTTTTCGCCGTTGAGAATGGCCTGTTGCTCTTGTGTCAGGATCATAGGATTCGACTCCTTTTAACATATTGTTGATTTTTTATCTTATTGTTTCTAAATCGCAATGGCAATAAAGTTTTTGGGGATCCTTAAGGCCCTTTTTCAAAAAGGGTCTTAAGCCGCCGGAGGCCGTTCCCCTCGTTCTCACAGCTTCATGCACACATCCCACGCGCCCCAGATGACGGTGCGCAGGTTGCCCACGTTCTTGGCGTCACCGATGACGTGCACGCCCTTGGTGGCCACGGGAGCGGGGTTGTAGCCCACCGACAGGACCACCGAATCGGCGGGAATGACCTCGGTGGTGCCGTCCTTGTGGGTGACTGCCACGCCGTCGGCCGTGATCTCGGAGACAGCGGTCTCCAGATGAACGGGGACGTTGTTGGTCTTGAAGCAGTCGCGGAGGTAGGAGGTATTGGCCAGACAGATGCCGGGGGTGGTGATGAGGTCGTCCTGCATCTCCACGACGGCGGGCTTCTTACCCTGCAGGAAGAGATCGTAAGCGATCTCACAGCCCGTCAGACCGCCGCCGATGACCACCACGCGCTCGCCAACCGTCTTATTGCCCAGCAGATAGTCCACAGCCTCAATGGCGGTGTCGGCACCCTGAATGGGCAGTCTCTTGGCCTTGGCACCCGTAGCCACAATGATCTCGTCGGCGTCCAGAGCCTTGATATCCGTGACCTCGGTGTTCATCTTCACGGTGATGGGGAGCTTGGCCACCTCGCGGATGTACCAGGCGATGAGCTCGCGGTCCTTCTCCTTGAAGGAGGGGGCGGCGGCGGCAATGAAGACACCGCCCAGCTTGTCGGTCTTCTCGTACAGGGTGACGGAATGGCCCCGCTTGGCGCAGAGGATGGCGGCCTCCATACCGCCGATACCGCCGCCGATGACGGCGATCTTCTTCTGCTTCTTGGCAGGCTCAACGCGGTATTTCTTGGACTGCATGGTCTCGGGGTTCAGGGCGCAGCGGGCCAGACCCATGGTATCGGTGAGATCCTGGGTGTTGGCATGACCCTTGGACTTGGAGAAGTTGAAGCAGCCCGCGTGACAGCAGATGCAGGGACGGATGTCCTCCAGGCGGTCCTCGATGAGCTTGGTGATCCACGCGGGATCCGCCAGGAACTGACGGGCCACACCCACGGCGTCAATACGCCCCTCGGCCACAGCCTGAGCGCCCACATCGGGCTCCATACGGCCCGCGCAGACCACGGGAATGTCCACGAACTCCTTAATGTGCGCCACGTCCTCCAGGTTGCAGTTCTGGGGCATGTACATCGGAGGATGTGCCCAGTACCAGGAGTCGTAGGTGCCGTTGTCGGCGTTGAGCATATCGTAGCCCGCGTCCTGCAGGTACTTGGCGGCCTTTTCGGACTCGGCCATGTTACGGCCCACCTCCACATAGTCCTCGCCGGGCATGGCGCCCTCGCAGAAGCCCTTCATCTTGGACTCCACGGAATAGCGCAGAGACACGGGGAAGTCCTCACCGCAAGCCTCCTTGATGGCTCTCACCACGTCGGTGGCGAAGCGGTAGCGGTTCTCAAAGGACCCGCCGTAGTCGTCGGTGCGCTTGTTGAAGAACTCCATGGAGAACTGATCCAGGAGGTAGCCCTCATGCACCGCGTGGACCTCCACGCCGTCCACCCCCGCATCCTTACAGAGCTTGGCGGTCTTGGCGAAGGCCTCGATGATCTCGTGGATCTGCTCCAGGGTCATCTCGGGGCACTCGATATCGGGAGCCCAACGGGAGGGCTGGGGGCTGGGGGAGGCCAGCTCGTGGCTGGTGTCGATGATGGGCTTGACGATGGCGCGGGTGAACTTGTTGCGGTGGAGGGGCGCCACCAGCTCGGTGATGGCCCAGGAGCGGCCCATGCCCGCGGTGAGCTGGACAAAGAGCTTGGCACCGGTCTTGTGGATCTCCTCCATGAAGACCTTCAGCTCCTCGAACATCTTGGGGTTCTGCCACAGCCACTTGCCCCAGAAGGTATCCCGCAGAGGGGCAATACCGGGGATGATGAGGCCCACGTTGTTCCTGGCTCGCTCCAGGAAGAAGTTGGCGGCCTCCTTGTCGAACTTGCACCCCGTCAGCTCGAACCAGCCGAAGAGGGAGGTTCCGCCCATGGGGCAGAGGACGATGCGGTTCTTGATCTCTACGTTACCGATCCTCCAAGGGGTAAACAGGGCTTCGTACTTGGGATCCAGCTTGTCCATGATCTATCTCCTTATGCTTGATAAAAAAATTTCACTCAAAAGAGGCGGTATCCTCACCGTACTCCTCGCACAGCCCCCGCAGGTTGCGGTTGATGCGCTCCAGAGCGGTATACATGATGGCGCGCTCCTCCTCGGAAACGCCCTCACCCACGGTTTCCAGTATGCGATCCACCTTCACGGCGATCTCCCCCGCGATCCTTCTTCCCTCCTCGGTCAGGGTCAGGGGCGCGCGGTAGTGCTTGGCACCGATCCGTCCCCCCTTGTCGGCAGAGATCTCCCGAATCAGATAATTCTTTTGCTCCAGAAACAGGATAGAGCGGGACACGGCGGCCTTGTCCTCCTCGCAGACCTCACACAGCTCGGCGGCGGTCATGCCCGGCTGCTTGTAGAGGTAGTACAGGCAGGAAACGTGGGGACTCTTCAGCTCGTACCGCGCCATGGTCTCGGTCTTGATGCGGCGGATACTGCGGCTGATGGAGGTGATCAGCAGGGTAAAGGTCTCAAATCGGTTGTTCATATATGGTTGTTCTCCGTTCGGGTATTGGGAAGGCTTGTTGTCAAATCAACATTTCCATTATAGCACAGCCCAAAGCTTTTGTCAACAGAAAAAACGCATTTCCCCAAAAAGAAAAATCCCGCCCCCCAAGAAGGGAGGCGGGAAAACCCTATGGAATTAAGCTCTGGGAACCAGAGTGATGGAGACGACAGCGATGGTGCGGCCCCAAGGATTGTAGGCGGACAGGTAGCAAGGACCGTTGTAACCAATGTTTGCGGGGATCTCAATGGTTGCGGTTCTGGTGGCTGCGGCCCAGTTACCGGTGGTGTAAGGAATCTCGGTGTAGATACCGTTGTCGATGGCATCCTGGTTGGTGACGTTGGCGTAGCCGAAGCACTTGTCCAGAGCGGTGAAGCCGATGATGGGAGCGTGACCGGCATCAGTCCAGCACTGCTCGGGAGTACGGTCGGTCACGTTGGGAGAATCGCCGTCATAGGAGTACTCGATGATGATCTGGGAGTACTGGTTCAGGTCGAAGCTACCCAGGAGGTAGACCTCGTTGTAGCCGATGTCGATGATGGGGCAATCGTAGCCGTAGTTGTTGGACGCCTTGTAGCCCTCGACGGAAGCGATGTCGATGACCACGTTCTGGGGCTCCTCGGGCTCATCGGTACCAAAGCCGGGGTTCTCGACAGCGGAGAAGGCGGTGAGGTTCAGCACGTCGAAGACGAAAGAGCCGGAACGAACGACCAGACCGGTCTGGGTGTCGCAGGTGCTGTCGATCAGAGTGTCGGTCAGGGTCTCGGTGGTGCCGTCAATCAGGGTGACGACAGCGGTCTTGGCGAAGGTGGTAGCGGGGGAGACGTTGGCAAAGCCGTCGTACTCGGTCTCACCGCTCATGGTAACGGTCGCGTAGGTAACGCCGTCCACCAGGATGTAAACGGTCTCGCTGTCATCGGCCAGAGTCAGGGTCGTGCCGGTGCAGGGCAGGGTGTAGTACACGTTCTTGACGCGGATGTTGGATTCAGCGTCGTAGGTCTTGATCATGATCTTCAGATCCGTACCCTCGATGCGGGCGTAGATACCTGCGCCGCCCATGTCGGAGGCAGTACCGTCGGTCTCGTAGAAGTTCTTAATGGTGAAGTTGACACCCTCGGTAGCGTTGGTCTCCACAGCGTGGACACCGCGGGCGAAAGCGTAGTAGTTACCGTTTCTGCCTTCGGCGAAGTTGACGGTCAGAGCGTACTTACCGTTGACGTCAGCGAAGAGCTCGGAGATACCGTCCAGCTTGTAGCCGTTAGCCAGGGTCTTGTAGTCACCCAGGTTCAGCATGGGGGTGAAGGCACCGGCCAGGTCGGTGGAATTGATGGGGGTATCAACGGTCTGGGAAGCGAAGTCGGAGGTGAAGGTGTTGGTGATATCCTTAGCCTTCTCGGGAGCGATAACGGTGACCTCGTTCAGGCAGACCACGTTACCGTCAGCATCCTTGTACAGAACGCGGACGACGGTCTCGCCGTCGAAGTCAGTGGTATCGATGCGGATCTTCATACGGGAGCCGGTCACACCGCCCAGGGTGGCAGCGGCATCCAGAACGCCCTGCTCGGTCTCGTGGGTCCAAGCATCATCGAAGATGGGAGCGTTCATACCAACCTGGTAGCCGAACTGACCGATAGTCTCGGACTTGGTAGCGATCCAGCCCCAGTAGGTCAGGCAGGTGTGCTCGGAGCCGACCATGTCAGCAACCTTATCCCAGTCGGGCTTGGTGGCGGCGTGGTACAGATTCAGGGGGCTATCAGCACCGGCGGCATCGTCCTGACTGCCGTCGCCATAGAAGAACTGGTCGAAGGACTGGTGAGCCACGACGGACTTGTCGGCATCCCACATGGGAGCCTTGTGCATCTCGAAGTCGTAAGCCTGAGCGTACTCAGCGGTGTTGAAGAACGCGATGTACTCCACGTCCAGGAAGCCCTCATCGGCACCGCCGGTGTAGAAGTCGTAGCGGATGTAGCCGACGGTGGGGGTAGCCATGTAGGAAGCCACGGTGGGCAGGTGGAAAATCAGGAGATTCCACTCGCCGTTGGCGTTGTAGTTGAAGAGGAAGGACTCGCCGCCTACGGGGCCTGCGCCGTTACCGATGAAGAACTCACCGCCCTGAGAGGCGTTGGTGCGGTAGCGGATAACCAGATACTCGGGCATCTCACCCAGGTTGCCGGCGACCATGAACCAGGGATCGCCGCCCTTGGCGGTCAGGCTGATGTAGCCGTCCTTCAGCTCGGCGGAGGTGTTGCTGGCGCCTGCCACGTTGGCCAGCTCGTTCAGCTGCTCTGCGCCGACGATCCAGACGGGATCGGCGGGATCAGCGGTCTCGGGCTCGGGGGTCTCGGGCTCGTCGGTGTCGGGAGCGGGGGTGTCGGGCTCGTCGGTATCGGGAGCGGGAGTCTCGGGCTCGTCGGTGTCGGGAGAGGGAGTCTCGGGCTCGTCGGTGTCGGGAGCGGGAGTGTCAGGCTCGTCGGTAGGAGCCTCGGTGGGGGTCTCGACGGTGGTGTCGCCCACGGTGGTGTCATCGGGGGTCTCGCCACCGGTACACGCCACGATGGTGAAAACCAGAGCGAGCATGAGAGTTGCGATCAAAAGCAGCTTCTTCATGGGATTGTTTCCTTTCCAAAAAATATTTGGAGACAGTGAACTGCCTCCCGGGTGAAGCCATTATACTATATTTCCTATTAAAAAGCAATAGCCTTTTCCCATTTTATCAAATTGTTTCATGAAATTTCACATTTTATTTTAAGTTTTTTAAAAACCAGCGTAGAAAAGTCCCCGCCCGAATGGGCGGGGACAGGGATACTCAGAATTATGCGATGAACTCGATGGAGTAGACCAGAGCGAAGCCGCCAGCCAGAGAGTCATGGGTCAGGAACACGGGACCGTTGTAGTCGATACCGGTCAGATCGATCTCAAAGGGAGCGATAGCCCAGCCGTGAAGCTCGTAGGTAGCGGCGGCAATAATGGTGTCCTCAGCGGGGGACATGACCATGTTCTTGTCAGCGTTGACCAGAGCGAAGCGGTTGTGCTCGTTCTTGGCGTACAGATCCTGGGTGCCGGGGCCGTTGTCGGAGCCCCACATAATGACGACCTTGGAGTACTTGGACAGGTCGATCTCGCCCAGAGCGATGGAGCCCTGGTGCAGGAGAGCGGCGGAGGAAACACCGCCGGCGGCGATCATATCGCCGTGGTTGGGAACGTCAGGGGTCACGAGGGTGGTCACGTGACCCGAGATCACCCACTGATCCTGGGGGATCACCAGCTTCTCAACCTCGGGAACCTCGGGATTGGGCTCCTCAGGATCGGCGTTGGGATCCACGATGGTGATGGGATAGCGGCAGAGACCCTGAGCGCCGTTCATAGCCTGGTCGTTGGGAACCCAGACCACGTAGTAATCGCCGGCGGGCAGGTTGCCGATAGCGTCACCGGTACCGGCCTGAATGGCGGCGTTATCCAGCGCGTTGATGGCAACGCCCTCACCCACGTCAGCCACGTACCACCAGCGAAGAGTCTCGGTGGCATCCACAGCAGCGATACCGACCCAATCCTTGTCGGCACCGGTAGCGGTGATCATGATGGGCTCGCCCACGTTGTAGACGGTCTTGTCGGTGACCACGGGAGCGTACTCAAACTTGTTGATCTTCTCCTCGGTCTCAAAGAAGGCGAAGTAAGCGATGTCGATGGTGGAGCCCTCGGGCAGAGGCAGCTTCAGCCATGCGCCACTCTCGTCCTTGGAGGGCTCACCGTTCTCGTCGAGAACGTAGCCGGACTCCATGACGTCCAGGCGGAGGTAAGCGGCGGTGGTACCGTCGTAGACACCGCGCTCAACCAGAACGTTGGTGTCGAAGATGGCGAGATGCCACTGGCCGTCGGGATTCAGAGCCTGCTCCATCATAACGGTGTCATCGGTGGGGCCTGCGCCGGTGGAGCCCAGGAAGATCTGAATGTTGGCCTGATACTCGGTGCGGTACTTGATGACGGCGTAGCGGGAGCCGGTCTGGTTGTGGAACAGCATGAAGTTGGGGTCGCCACCCGTGGGAACGAAGTGAACGTAGCCGTCCATCTTCTCGAAGGTCATCTGGTTGGCGTTGGTCATCATCATGTCCTTGGCCTTGATGATGTACACGGGAGGATTCTGGAGCTGGTGGTCGGGAATGACCTCGGGAACCTCCTCCTCGGTGACGGGAGTGCCCACCATCAGGGACGCGCTGTAAGAGCCCTCCTTCAGCTGACCTGCCACGTAGGTCTCAACGCCCTCGGTGACGGTGTCGGCGGTCCAACCGGTGAAGCAGCCGGAGCCGCTGTCGTAGGAGATCTCGTAGTAGATATCGCCTCTGATGAACTTGTTGGTGGGGATATCCATATTGAAGGTGGTGTTGTCGGGATGGTTCTCGCCGTTGGTCTCAAAGAGGGGAGTGGCAGCCACGGTGGTGGCGTAGTCGGTATTCCACTGCCAGACCTTGAAGGACCAGGTGTTGGTATTACCGTCGGCGTAGGTAGCCATATCAGCGATAGAGATCTTCTTCAGAATAGCCTCGCCGATATCGTATCTCTGACCGAAGTAGTTGTTGGGTGCGCCGCTGAAGGGTGCGCCGTGACCGGTGGCCAGGTTGATGACGTCGTCGGTGGTCTCGGGAACGATGATGACCTTCAGGTCCTCGCGGAGACGGACAACGGTGCCGTCCTCCAGCTTGACGATGAAGCCAACCTTGTGGACACCGCCCTCAAGAGCAGTCAGGGGAACGTTGATCTCGAAGCGGGAGGCGTGCTCACCGCCTGCGGCCTTGACGCCGTCCTCGGTGGCGGCGAAGAAGTCTCCATAGACGAAGGTGTAGTTATCAATGTAATAGCCGAAGCTGGCCATGGGCTGGCTGAAGCCGATCCAACCGCGCAGGATCATGTTGTCGTGAGCCTCACCCTCGCCGAAGACGATGGTGTTGTCCTGAGCGGTCAGCTTGTCACCCGCACCGCCGTCCTCGGGGAAGTACATACCGCCGTTGACGTAGAAGGTGTCGAAGGAGTTAGCCACCTTACCGGCCGCGGCATCGTCAGCCTCAACGTAAGGAGGATACATCTCAAAGTCGTAGGCCAGCGCGTACTCGGCGGTGTTGAAGAAGCCGAGGTAGGCAACCTCCAGGAAGCCCTCGTCGGCGCCGCCGGTGAAGAAGTCGTAGCGGATGTGGCCGACCGTGTTGCTGGTCATGTAGGGAGCCACGGTGGGCAGGTGGAAGATCAGGAGGTTCCACTCGCCGTTGCCCTCATAATTGAAGACGAAGGACTTACCGCCCTCGGGGCCCGCGCCTTCGCTGATGAAGAACTCACCGGACTGGGAGGTGGTGGTGCGGTAGCGGAGGACCATGTACTCGGGCATCTCGCCGATGCTGCCGCAGACCAGGAACCAGGGGTCGCCGCCGGTAGCGGTGAAGCTGGCAAAGCCGTCCTCGGTCTTCTCGACGGTAGCGGCGTTGGCGTTGGTCATAGCGGCCAGACCGTCAGCGTCGATGATCCAGACGGGATCAGCGGGATCCACGGGAGGATCGGTCACGGGAGGATCCGTGGGAACGTCGGGCTTATCGGTGGGCTTTTCGGTGGGATCCTCGGGCTCATCGGTAGGAGGCTCGGTAGGATCCTCGGGCTCGTCGGTGGGAGGCTCGGTGGGATCGTCAGGCTCGTCGGTGGGAGCCTCGGTAGGATTCTCGACGGTGGTATCATCCACAGTCGTGTCATCGGGGTTGTTACCGCCGGTGCACGCTACGATGGTGAAGACCAGAGCGAGCATGAGAATTGCAACGAGTAGCAGCTTCTTCATGGGGGGTTCTTCCTTTCTGTGATTTGAATAAGAAGCGAGACACTTCTTTCGTACATTATACTATATTTGTCCCGTTTTGGCAATAGTTTTTCGCCGATTTTCACAAACCGCCAACACATTCGGCACTTTATCCAAACCGAATGTATATTTTTTGTGAAAATCCACTCCCCATTTTGCCCCCCACGCCCCCGCCGAAAAAAATCTCTCACCATTTTCACTTTTTTCTTGCATTTTCCGCCGCTTCATGCTATACTGGAATGGAAGAACGCGAAAAGGAGGTCTCCTCATGCTCCATCCCAATACCGAGCTTCTGAAGCAAGAGCTGCGTACTCCCCCCGCGGGGACCTACGCCCCCCATATTTTCCGCGCGGAGGGCCTGACCGCCCATCCCGACGCCCCCCACGGCATCCGCCGCGCCTACAGCATCGCTTCCCTCTTCGCCGCCCCCAAGCCCCACATCTACAAGGGCGACACCGTCGTGGGCAGTATCCGTCCCCTGTGGACAGACGCCACCCCCGAGGAGAGCCAAGCCGCCGCCGAGGCCTGCACGGGCTTTGGGATCCGCGGCTTCCACCACAACGGCGACCACTACGCCCCCGACTACCATACCATCCTCACCGAGGGTATCCCCGGAATGCTCTCCCGCATCGAGGCCTCCATGGAAGCCCATAAGGACGAGGCCGACCGCGTGGAATTTCTGGAGAGCGGCCGCATTGCCCTCCTGGGTCTCCGTGACCGTCTCGCCGCCTACGCCAAGGCCGCCGAGGCCCTGACGGGAGCGGAGGGTTACCATAGTGAAACCCTCTGTCAGATAAAGAAAAACTGCAAAGCCCTCTGCGACCGCGCTCCCGTATCCTTCCCCGAGGCTCTCCAGCTGGTCTGGATGATCCATAACTGCTTCGTCTGCGAGGGCCGCTACGCCATGGCGTTGGGCCGCATGGATCAGTTCCTCTACCCCTTCTTCGCCCACGATACGGAGGTAGGCACCCTCACCGAGGATGAAGCCACCGCCCTGCTGGAGAACGTCTTCATGAAGATCTACGAGCGCCGTGCCTACCTGGGCGGCGACGACGTGGTCAACATCGCCGTGGGCGGTGTCAAGCCCGACGGGTCTGATGCCACCAACCGCCTGAGCTTTTGCATCCTCCGCGCCGTGGGGAATATCAACCTCCCCGGCCCCAACCTGTCGGCCCGCATCGCCCCCACCACCCCCGAGGACTTCCTGGACGAGTGCCTCAAGGTCATCGGCACGGGCCTGGGCTATCCCGCCCTCATGAACGACGAGGTCAATATCGCCGCCCTCTCCCGCTACGGGTATGCGATCGAGGACGCCCGTAACTACTCCATGGTGGGGTGCATCGAGAACTTCATCACGGGTATGCAGCCCCCGTGGTCCGACGGCCGCTTCGATACCCCCCGCTTCTTAGAGTACGTCTTCAATAACGGCAAGGGCTACTTCCACCCCTCGGCGGGGCTGGATACGGGTCCCGTGGAGTCCATCACCTCCATGGATATCCTCATGGAGCGGCTGGAGACCCAGCTCAAGGCGGGCGTGAAGGAATACGTAGACGGCTTCAACCGCGTCAACGTCCTCCCCGACCCCGAGAACTACACTTCCCCCTTTCTCTCCCTCTTCTGCAAGGACTGCATCGGCAGAGGCCTGGACATCAACATGGGCGGCGCGGTCTACCCCTCGGTCCACGGCGCGGCCCTCATGGGCGTGGGTACCCTCTGCGATTCCCTGGCCGCCATCGAGCAGGTGGTCTTCACCGACAGGATCGCCACCATCTCCGAGCTGGCCGCCGCTCTGAAGGCTAACTTCGAGGGCTATGAGCCCCTCCGCGAGACCCTGCTGGCCGCCCCCAAGTACGGCAACAACAACGACTTTGTTGACAAGTACGCCGTCTGGTTCGTGGACTTCCTTTCGGATGAGTTCATGAAGTACCACACCCCCGACGGCGGCGGCTACTACACCGCCATGGCCGCCAACGTCAGCAACATCTACGCGGGCCACGTCATCGGTGCCACCCCCGACGGGCGCCGAGCGGGTGAGCCTCTGTCCGACGCCGCCTCCCCCACCTACGGCAGAGACACCCGCGGTGCCACCGCCACGGTGCTGAGCGTCACCAAGCCCGACTACACCAAGGTGGCCTGCGGGACCGTCATCAACCAGAAATACTCCCCCTCCATGTTCGAGGACGGCAGACGGGAAAAGCTCCGCGCCCTCATCCGGGTCTATTTCGCCAAGGGCGGCCAGGAGATGCAGATCAACGCCACCTCCACCGAGGTGCTGAAGGACGCCATGGATCACCCCGAAAAATACCCCGAACTGGTTGTCCGCGTGTCGGGCTTCTCGGCTATCTACATCACCCTCGCCCGCGAGGTGCAGATGGATATTCTGGCCCGCACCCAGCAGGAATAAGCTATGATACAGCTCAACATTTCGGATATCCAGCACTTTTCGGTGGGGGACGGCCCCGGCATCCGCACCACCGTCTTCCTCAAGGGCTGTAACCTCCGCTGTCCTTGGTGCCACAACCCCGAGACAATCTCCCGCGACACCGTCACCCTGACCTACCCCAAGGCGAACAAGTCCGTCACCTACGGACGGCTCATGACGGTAGACGAGATCGTCCGCGAGGTCATGGAGGACGCAGACTTCTACCGACAGAGCGGCGGCGGCGTGACGGTCTCGGGAGGCGAACCCCTCCTCCAGGCCGAGGCCGTGGCCGAGCTGGCCAAAGCCCTGCAGAACCAAGGCGTTTCGGTGCTTCTGGACACCGCGGGATGCGTCCCGTGGAGCCGCTTCGAGGCGGTGCTTCCCTACGTGGATACCGTCTTCTTCGACTGGAAAACAAGCCATCCCACCGTCATGAAGGAGCGGATCGGCGGTGACCTCCCCCTCATCAAAAGCAACCTCGCCCGCCTCCTCCAAACCGCCAAGGAGACCCACATCCGCATCCCCCTCATCCCCAACGTCAACACCTCCGAGGAAGCCCTCACCGCCATAGCGACCGACCTCCGTGAGGTGGGTGCCAAAACCGTGGCCCTCCTTCCCTTCCACCGCCTGGCCGTAGGCAAATACGAGGCCATGGGCATCCCCTACCCCTACCGCGATACCCCGCCCCTCCCCGCCGACGCCCTCCGCCGCGCGGTGGAGATCCTGTCTAAGAACTTCACGGTATATACCGAAAAGTAAACCTTCTGTTAATTTCTCAATTCATTGTTGAAAGGAACACCGTCATGAACACCAATATCCTCGCGAAAGCCGCCATTTTCACGGGCGCGGGACAGCCCATGGAGATCCGTGAGTTCCCCGTCACCGCCACCCCTGCGGGCTACGGCCGCTCCGACCTCATCGCCAGCGGTGTCTGCGGCACCGATCTTCACTTCTGGCGCGGCACCCTGGCCGTGGGCACCCCCTCCATCATCGGCCATGAGTTCGTGGGCAAGCTCACCGACTGCGACCCAGCCGAGGCCAAGAAGTACGGTCTGTCCGTCGGAGACAATGTCATCGCCGATATCGCCGTCCCCTGCGGCGAGTGCCTCCTGTGCAAGACGGGAGACGACGCCAACTGTGTGAGCATGGGGGTCACCAACGGCGGCAGCATCGAGGAGGCCCCCTACCTCTGGGGCGGCTATGCCGAGGTCAACTACACTCCCCTGTCCAATCTGGTGAAGATCCCCGCCTCCCTGGATCCCACCGCCGTCGCCGTCTTCGCCTGCCCCGGCCCCACCGCCATGCACGCCTTCCGTCTGGGTGAGCAGGCCGGGCTGAAGTGGGAGGAGATCCGCTCCGCCGTGGTGCAGGGCGGCGGTCCCGTTGGCTCCTACGCCGTCATGTACCTCAAGGCCATGGGCGTGGAGCGGGTCTACGCCATCATCAACCGCGCCGATCCCGCCCGCGAGGCACTGCTGTACAAGCTGGGTGCCGACGAGGTGCTGACCCTGGCCACCCTCGGCGGCGAGGCCATCACCAAAAAGCTCCAGGCCGAGAACGGCAGGCTGGGCGTGGACCTCTGCTACGAGGCTTCAGGCTCTCCCCGCGCCATTCCCCAGGGCATGAACATCCTCCGCAACCGCGGCATCTACCTCGTTCCCGGCCAGTACAGCAACGCGGGCGGTATCGAGATCCAGCCCCAGCTCATCACCTTCAAGGCCGTCCGCATCATCGGATCCTCCCAGTATTCCATGATCGACGTCAAGAACTACCTGTCCTTCCTGGAGGCCAATCCCACCCTCGTACCCATCATCCGCGACCTCGCCGCCTGCTACCCCGTCGCCGAAGCCAACAAGGCCTTTGAGGACGCCCTGGCCGGAAAGAACGTCAAGACCGTGCTGGTCAAGTAAGACCACTCACCGCAAAATACTTGATTTGCGTTTTCCTCTCCGTCACATCCACGGCACGAAAGGCTCTCCCTTTGGGAGAGCTCCCGCGAAGCGGGTGAGAGGGCTACGCAGGTTCAGATCTATCCAAACCCCACCGCAAAAAAAGGCCCAAGGATCACCCTCCTTGGGTCTTTCTCTATGCAAAGAGGTTACACGGTCGTAACAGGGATTCCCCACCACTTCACATATGGTTTTGCACCATTTTCGGCTTGTTTCGTGGGTTTTTGCTCCCTTTCCCGACCGTCGCAACGAAACCGCGTCACTCCTGCGTAAGCCTCGGGCACTCCTCGTGGGCCTTGTACGCGCGAACGTACTCACACAGCCAGCGGTAGTACAGATCCCCGTGACCGCCCTTCATAGGCTCAATGTCGCGGCTGAATTCCTGATTGAAATTATCGGTAAAGACGTACTTCCCACCCACGCAGAACAGCTGGGCACACCACTCGTTCCACCAGGTCAGGGTCACGATCTTGGGATGCACCTTGAAGGCGGTCTGCCATTGAGTGTTCCAGAACCGCCCGCCCTGTCTTCCGTGGGCCGTGGCGGTATTGGACATATAGGTCTCCTGGGTGGCCACCGACACCCCCACGTGCTCGGGGTTCCCCTCGGCATCATAGGACACGGTGAGGCTGTTGTCCGCCTCCAGATAGCTCCACTGTCCCGTTCTGACCTTCCCCTGGAGACCGTACATAGCTCGGGTCACGAACCGCTCGGTCTCGGAGGCCTTGTAATTCCAATGGAGGATAAAGGGCTTGCCGTCCCGATAGACGAAGCAATCCTTCCACTTCTCCACCCCGTAGAACTTGTCGTAGAACACCTCAAAGGCCTCCACCTCGTTGGGCCACATGACCACGTAGGGGGTCTTCAGCCCCTCGGCCCGCATCTCGGTGATGGTGTCCAGCAGAGCGATGGAGGAATACTCCACGTGGCTGTCCCAAAAGGGCTTATTGTGCACCGTTCGCCCACCCACGAAGGTGAAATCCAGCACCAGAAAGTCCACCCCCGCCTCCTGCAAAAGGGTCAGATTGCGGCGGTGAGCGGCCTTGTCCGAGCTGCGGTAGTACCCTTGCGCAGGCTCTGCCCAGTAGTGGAAGGCGTACATATCATTATGTTGTTCGTCGGCGTTTCCGAAGCCGAACTCGTCGCTCCAGCCGTACTTCTCGGTCAACTCGGTGACGTTATTCGCGTGGGTCACGGGGGTGTCACCGCTCCCCAGCACCGCGTTGAACCACATGGTGTAGCAAATGCCCACCAAGTCCTTTTTGTCGGTAATATCCAGACCGTACTGCTTTTTCTCCATAGCAAAATATCCTTTCTTATCAATGGGTTATGCGGGCATAACGGATCGCATCACTCCGCCAGGGCGATGACCTCCACCTCCACCAGTACCCCCTTGGGCAGGTTCTTCACCGCCACACAGGAGCGGGCGGGATTCGTGGTGAAGTAGGTTGCGTAGACCTCGTTGAAGGTAGCGAAATCCCCCATGTCGGCCAGAAAGCAGGTGGTCTTGACGGCGTTCTCAAAGGAGGAGCCTCCCGCGGTCAGCACCGCGCCGAGGTTCTGCATGACCCGCTCGGCCTGCTCACGAATGTTGTCCCCCACCACAGTCCCCGTGGCGGGATCCAAGGGGATCTGACCCGAGGTAAAAAGCAGGTTGCCGCATCGGATGGCCTGGGAGTAGGGTCCGATGGCGGCGGGAGCGTTGGGAGTGGAAACAGTCTTTCTCATGGTATGTTCTCCTTTTCGGTGAGTATTTGTAAATTTGTCGCGTAAGCTCTTGCAATTTCCCCGCCCTTTTGGTATAATAGGAAGGGTTCACACCCGTATTATAGCACAAATCCCGCCAAGACGCAATAGATATATGAAAAAAAACATCGTAAGGAGTCCCCTATGCTCATCAAAGGCCTGCAAAAGCTCACCCTCCTGGACTTCCCCGAAAGGATGGCCTGCACCGTCTTCACCTTCGGGTGCAACTTCCGCTGTCCCTTCTGCCATAACGCCTCCCTCGTCCTCTCAAGCCGCGCCGACGACTCGGCCATATCAGAGGAAGAGCTCTTCACCCTCCTGCAAAAGCGCAGAGGTATGCTGGAGGGGGTCTGTGTCACGGGGGGCGAGCCCACCCTCCAGCCCGACCTCCCCGACTTCATCCGTAAAATCAAGGCTATGGGCTACGCCGTCAAGCTGGACACCAACGGCTACCGCCCCGCCGTCCTGAGATCCCTCGCCGCCGAGGGGCTTCTGGACTACGTGGCCATGGACATCAAGAATTCCCTCCCCCTCTACGGCGAGACCGTGGGCATCCATGCCTTCGATACCGCCCCCATCGCCGAGAGTGCCGCCTTCCTCATGGAGGGCACCGTCCCCTTTGAGTTCCGCACCACCCTCGTCAAGGGCCTCCATACCCCCGAGAGCGTAGCGGAGATCGGGAAATGGCTGAGGGGCAACGAGCGCTACTTTCTCCAGACCTTTGAGGACTCGGGAGACCTCATCGTGGGAGACCCCGACGAGGGAGGTCTCTCCGCCTTTGACAGGGAGGAGACCGCCGCCCTGCTCTCGGTCTTGTGCAACTATGTACCAAATGCACAAATCCGAGGATGATCCACTATATATAGTGCCGATTTTGATTTTTCACCCAATATTTTGTGTTTTTGGTCTTGACAAATCCCATGTGTTGTGGTATCCTTATACTACGCACAATCGGGGATTTCGACAGCATATCCGAAATTTCACCGTGGCGCGTGCCCTACGAAAGGACAAACGTCACGGTATTTTTGTGCAAAAAATCCCCGCCCACACATACAATCATTACATCAAGGAGGAACACTATGTACACCGTACTCAAGCGTGACGGACGCATCATCAACTTCGACATTCAGAAGATCGCCGGCGCCATCAAGCTGGCCTTCGACGCCCAGGAGCGCAACTACAACCAGGACATCATCGACTTCCTCGCCCTCAAGGTCACCGCTGACTTTGAGCCCAAGATCAAGGATCACTCCATCTCGGTGGAGGACATCCAGGACAGCGTGGAGAAGGTTCTGATCCAGGCAGGCTACGACGACGTGGCCAAGGCCTACATTCTCTACCGCCGCCAGCACGAGAAGATGCGCAACGTCAGCGCCACCATGCTGGACTACAAGTCCATCGTGGACTCCTACCTCAAGGTCGCCGACTGGCGCGTCAAGGAGAACTCCACCGTCACCTACTCGGTAGGCGGTCTGATCCTCTCCAACTCGGGTGCCATCACCGCCAACTACTGGCTCTCCGAGGTCTACGACGACGAGATCGCCAACGCTCACCGCAACGCCGACATCCACATCCACGATCTGTCCATGCTCACGGGCTACTGCGCGGGCTGGTCCCTCAAGCAGCTGATCCAGGAGGGTCTGGGCGGTATCACCGGTAAGATCACCTCCGCCCCCGCCAAGCACCTTGCTACCCTCTGCAACCAGATGGTCAACTTCCTGGGTATCATGCAGAACGAGTGGGCAGGCGCACAGGCCTTCTCCTCCTTCGACACCTACCTGGCCCCCTTCGTCAAGGTGGACAACCTCACCTACGATCAGGTCAAGAAGTGCGTGGAGTCCTTTATCTACGGCGTGAACACCCCTTCCCGCTGGGGCACCCAGGCTCCCTTCTCCAACATCACCCTGGACTGGACAGTCCCCAACGACCTGGCCGAGCTCAACGCCATCGTGGGCGG
>JAFULU010000226.1 GCA_017483125.1 Clostridia bacterium | reverse complement strand
TATGATTTTTCTTGGTGTATCAAGGGGTTTCCGTATACACCCGTACGAAAAAACAAACCCGCTCTCCTCATCCACCACCTACGGTGGTCCCCCTTCCCCGCTGGGGAAGGCTCACGAGCAAACCCACCGATAAACTGCAATTTATGCCCCCGTATACTCCTTGATCCCCCGATAGATCCCCTCCGCGAACAGCCCCGGATCGTCCCGCATGAGCGCCGCGTCCCCGGGGTTGGTGATGAATCCCAGCTCCAGAAGCGTGGCGGGCATCCGGGTCCTGCGCAACACGTACAGCCCCGGCCGCGCCTTTACCCCTCGGTCTCGAAGCCCCGTGATGTCGGTCAGATTGTCAAGAATGTCCTCGGCAAACCCAAAGGCCCTCGTCCCGCGGGCGTAAACGTAGGCCTCGGAGCCGCTGGCCGAGGAAGACGAGGCGGCGTTGGTGTGAAGGCTGATGAAGTAGTCCGCTCCCCAGCGGTTGGCCTCGTTCACCCGCGCCGCAAGGCTGGTGGCATTGGAGGTGCCCAGCAGGGTATCCCGTGTGGGACGGGAGAGCCGCACCTCAAAGTCGGGGTCAGCCCGCAAAAGCGCCGCCAGCTCCTGCCCGATGGCGTACACCAGATCCTGCTCGCGGAGCCCGTTCCCCTCGGCTCCCGCGTTGGGATTCACGGGATTATGTCCCTGATCGACGTAAATTTTGATTGACATATTGCCTCCTTTGTGGTACAATGTAGGTAGAATCATTTCTGTCAGTATATGCGCCGCCCTCCCGTCGCGGTGCAAGCCATATACGGAAGGAGCCTGCCATGTCCGAAAAAAACCGGATCCTCCCCTCCACCCTCTACCTCGTTGCCACCCCCATCGGAAACCTGTCCGACCTCTCGGAGCGGGCCGTCAAGGTGCTCTCCGAGGTGGACTTCATCGCCGCCGAGGATACCCGCAATACCGCCCATCTCCTCTCCTACCTCCAGATCCAGAAGCCCCTGGTCTCCTACCACGAGCACAACAAGCGGGAGCGGGGCGAGAACATCTGCGACCGCCTCAGGGCCGGCGAGTCCTGCGCCCTGGTCACCGACGCGGGCACCCCCGCCATCTCCGATCCGGGTGAGGATCTGGTGGCCCTCTGCGCCGAAAGAGGCATTGCGGTGACCTCCATCCCCGGGTGCTGTGCGGGCATCACCGCCCTGACTCTGTCGGGACTCCCCACGGGCCGCTTCTGCTTCGAGGGCTTTCTGTCGGTGAATAAGTCCGACCGCAAAAAGCATCTGGATTCCCTCAAGGGCGAGACCCGCACCATGATCTTCCACGAAGCCCCCCACAAGCTCAAGACCACCCTCGCCGACCTTTCCGAGGCCTTCGGGGACACCCGCCGTATCTCTCTGTGCCGTGAGCTGACCAAGCTCAACGAGGAGGTTTTGCGCCTGACCCTGGCCGAGGCCGTGGTCTACTACGAGGAGAACGCCCCCCGCGGGGAGTACGTCCTTGTGGTGGAGGGCGCGGGGGAGGGAAGCACCGCCGAGGGGGCCTTCTGGGCAGACATGACAATCCCCGACCACGTGGCCCACTACATGGAGCAGGGCATGACCAAAAAGGACGCCATCAAGGCCGCCGCCCGTGACCGCGGGGTGCCCAAAAACGAGGTCTACCAACAGGTTCTGGACTGACCCATACCCGAAAGGATCGCCCCCGCGGCGGTCCTTTTTGGTTGCCGTTCTCCGCCTTGCCTTCGGGAATAATTTAATAGTATTAAATCTTCAGCCAAATCCTTGCGCTTCATCCTCCCATATGGTATAATGAGCCCGTTTGTGACATCAAGGAAAGAGAGGTCTTTTTTATGGAAAAAATGCTGGAATGGACGTGGGGTGACATCAACAACGGCGACGTGGGCCCCAGTATGTTCAGCTGGTTCCACCTTTTGTGGCTGGCCATCATGGTGATCGCCTGCGTGGTGATGGGCCTGACGGTCGCCCGCAAGCACAGCCCCAAGGCCGACCGCGTCACGGTCTCGGTCTTTTCGGTGATCCTCATTGGCTGTGAGGTCTTCAAGCAGCTCTTCTGGTACGCCTTTTACGACTACTACCGCTTTGAGATCTTCCCCTTCCAGTTCTGCTCGGTGCCCATCTACGTGGCCATCGCCGCCTCGGTCATGCCCTGGGATAAGGCCCGCGAGATCTGCTACCGCTTCCTGGCCTTCTACGGCATCATCGGCGGTCTGGCGGTCATGGTGGTGCCCTCGGCGGTGCTCTACACCTACTTCGTCCCCATGTCCCTCCACGCCATGCTCTGGCATACCGTCCTGGTGGTCATGGGTGTCTACCTCATTGTCTCCCGCGGCTACGGCAAGTGCCTGAAGGAAATGTACGCCCCCGCCGTCATGCTCCTCTGCTTCATCGCCCTCGCCATCGTGGGGAATATTCTGGTGTACCATCTCCACCTGAATACCCCCGCCTGCCGGCCGGGGGACAATCTCAGTATGTTCTACATCTCCCCCTACTACCCCACCCAGCTCCCCCTGCTGGGGGTCGTGCAGGAGTTCTCCTACCCCCTGTTCGTGGTCTGCTACCTGCTCTTCTTCAACGGCTTCTCCCTCATCGTCTGGGGGGTCACCAAGCTGATCCGCAGATTGAGCCGCAAGACCGCCTGATCCTCCTCGTATATCTTCCCCAAAGGGTCGCCCCACGGCGGCCCTTTTTGCTGTTTTACGGGCATTTCCCCTTGACAAAATCCCGTATTTCTGGTATACTATACAATTGATGAAGTATTTGCAGGAGGGAGACAGCCATGGCCGCCGTACAGCGAGACAATACCCATACCGTTGTGGGCAACCCCGAGCTTCTTTCGCGCCTGGACCGTGATATCCGCGGAGGCCGTCTCTCCCACGCCTACATTCTGGATGGCCGCAAGGGAAGCGGACGGCATACCGTCGCACGCCACATTTGCGCCGCCATCGCCTGCGAGAACCGCCCGGGACAAGCCCTGAACCACCGCGACGAGGATCAGATGGGGTTCTTTGACCTTTTGGACGATGCCCCGCCCATCCCCCGCGAGATCCCCGCGGACGCCCCCCTGCCCTGCTGGGAGTGCCCCGCCTGCGAGAAGGTCCTGGAGGATAAGTGCCCCGACATCCACGTGATCGGTCGGGAAGGGAAGGCCTCCATCGGCGTGGATGCCGTGCGATTTCTCAGGAGTGACGTCCTCATCCCCCCCAACGATCTGGACACCAAGATCTATATCGTGGAGGATGCCGAGACCATGACGGTGCAGGCCCAGAACGCCTTACTGCTGACCCTGGAGGAGCCGCCGCCCTACGTGCTGTTCCTTCTGCTCTGCGACGGAGCCGACCACCTGCTGGAGACCATCCGCAGCCGCGCCCCCGTCCTGCGCACCCGTCCCATCCCCGATGACGATATCCGCGACTACCTCCGCGCCCGCCGCTGTACCCTCTCGGAGGAGGATCTGAACGCCGTGATCCTGCGCGCCGACGGCTGTATTGGTCAAGCCCTGACCCTGGCCGACGCCCGCGCGGTCAAGCCCATCCTCAAAATGAGAGAGACCTGCGACGAGTTCATGGGAGTCATGGCCGCCCGCCGCTACGACAGTCTCCCCGCCGTTCTGACCCACTTCGGAGGCAAGCGTGAGGGAGTTCTGGAGCTGTTGGCCCTCATCAGTCTGGCCACCCGCGACCTCATCCTTCTGCGCCACGGGGACAGCGTGAGGCTGAAATACTACACCGACCGCGACAGCGCCGAGGAGCTGGCCTGCCGCTTCACCACCAAAGCCCTCCTGAACCTCCACAGTGCCCTGGAGCGGTGCGCCGACGGTCTGGAGGCCAACGGCAACATCCGCCTCACCCTCATGGGGCTGGCGGTGGAGCTGGGATCATAAACGCATTCATGTGAAAGGAAATACCACAGATGGATATACATGAGAAGACCCCCCGCCCCGAGGGCCGTCCCGAGGGACAGAGCGAGGGAAGCAAGCCCCGTGACGGCAGACGCGGCGGCCGATACAATCACCACCACCGCGGCGGCAAGAACAACCGACCCAAAAACCCCGAGGGAGCCGAGCAGAACACCCCCGTAGCAGGCAGTGAGACCCCCTCCCCCGAGACTCAGAATCGGGACGCAGGCCGCCAGAACGACCGCCGTAACCAGAACGACCGCGGTCAGCAGAACCGCAACAAGGGCAACCGCCCCGACCGCGACGGTGCCAAGGCCGATACTCCCAAGGCCGAGGCCCCCAAGCAGGAGCCCCGTGAGCAGACCGCCCCCAGGTCGGGTGAGGGCAACGCCCGCCGTCAGCCCCCCGCCACGGGCCGTCCCCAGCGCAACATCCACCGCGGACCCGCCCATACCGATCTGCCCGATATGGACAACCTCCTTATCGAAGACAACGCGGCCGCCCGAACCGCACCCGCCGTCCCCGAGGACGCCCCCGACGCCGCTGAGCTGGAGCGCATTCTGGAGAGAGATATTTTTGAGCCTGCCCGTGAGGCCATCCCCGAGGTCCTGCCCGAGGGTAAGGTCGTTGTGGCGGGGATCCGTTTCCGCCCCGGCGGAAAGACCTACTTCTTTGATCCCGGTGAGCACACCTGTGTGGCAGGGAAGTACGCCATCGTGGAGACCGCCCGCGGTCTGGAGTTCGGCGAGATCTGCATGGGCAACCGCATGGTAGATCTGTCCATGGTGGTCCTGCCCCTGCGCCCCGTGGTGCGGGTGGCTACCGAGGCCGACATCGCCCACAATAAGGAGAACCGCGACAGGGAGGAATCCGCCTTCCGCATCGGTATCCAGAAGATCCGCGAGCATAAGCTGGACATGAAGCTGGTGTCGGTGCAGTACACCTTCGATAACGCCAAGCTTCTCTTCTACTTCACCTCGGCAGGCCGCGTGGACTTCCGTGAGCTGGTCAAGGATCTGGCGGGTGTGTTCCACATCCGCATCGAGCTGCGCCAGATCGGTATCCGCGATGAGGCCCGCATGATCGGGGGTTTGGGTGCCTGCGGCCGTCCCCTGTGCTGTACCACCTTCCTCTCCGACTTCGGTCAGGTCTCCATGAAGATGGCCAAGGAGCAGAATCTGTCCCTGAACTCCACCAAGATCTCGGGCTGCTGCGGCCGCCTCATGTGCTGTCTGCGCTACGAGTACGAGACCTACGCCGAGGAGATCAAGAAGACCCCCGCCCAGGGTACCTTCGTCAACACCCCCGACGGCCCCGGTATGGTCACCGAGATCTTCCCCTTGCAGGGTGAGGTCAAGGTGAGCCTCAGAAGCCAGACTGAGACGGTCTACAAGCGCTACAAGCGGGAGGATGTGGAGGTGCAGACTCGTACGCCCCGTCCCGCCGCCGCCGAGGAAAAGGACGGGACCGAGACCGAGCCCGACACCGCCGAATAAGCCCATACGGGTAGAGCTTCCCGCGGATTCACAGATTGTTAACATCTTTTTGACGGGTTTTTTCGGGAAATTTGTCGGATACCCCTTGCAAAAAAATCAATTTGTGATATAATAGACTATAAGCCCACGGTCGCTTTGCTCGGCGGTCGTGTGCAAATACCTATTTGGAGGACACGACAATGGCATACAAGATTAGCGATGATTGCATCTCCTGCGGCGCTTGCGCTGAGAACTGCCCCACCGAGGCTATCTACGAGGCTGACGGCAAGTACGAGATCGACGCTGACAAGTGCATCGACTGCGGCTCCTGCGCAGACGCTTGCCCCGTTGAGGCTCCCAAGGCTGAGTAATTCAACCGCACGGATCAATCCGTAACAACACTCCCGATCTCACCGTCGCATTTGGGCGGGAGGTCGGGAGCTGTTGTTTTTTGAAAGGAGTTACCATGAATCTCATCGCGTATCTGAAAAACGCCGTCTACCCCCACACGGGTACCCCCGTCATCGCCTTCTTCGGGGACAGCGTCACCCACGGTGCCTTTGAGTGTATCCAAGGGGATACCGCGGGCTGTATCTTCGATTTCGACGCCGTCTACCACGAAAGACTGCGCAGAATGCTCCTGACCGTCAATCCCTGGCTCCCCGTCAGTATCCTCAACGCGGGGGTGGCGGGGGACAACGCCCCTATGGCGGTCGCCCGTCTGGAGCGGGATATCATGACCCATAAGCCCCATATCTGCGTGGTGAATTTCTGCCTCAACGACCTCTCCGAGACCGTGGAGGAGTATACCGCCGCCCTGCGGGAGATCTTCACCCGCCTGATGGCCGCGGATATCCGCCCCATCCTTCTGACCCCCAGTATGCTCAATACCTACGTCCACCCCGACACCATCCCCAGTTATAAGGACTTTGCCGCCGTCACCGCCGCGTGGCACCAAAGCGGACTTATGGACACCTACGTGGAGGCCGCCAAGGCTCTGGCCGCCGAGCTGGGAGTGGCCGTGGCCGATGCCTACGCCAAGTGGAAGGCGCTGGAGGCCGAGGGCATGGACGTGACCGCGAATCTGGCCAATTACATCAATCACCCCTCCCGGGAGCTGCACCAAATCTTTGCCGACGCGCTCTTTGAGACGTTGGACGGGGAAGTATGATCGAAAAAAGAGCACCGCTCGGCGTTTCAGACCGACAGTGCTCTTTTGTGTTTGGTTATGAATGACGGTGTTCATACCGCAGAATGGCGCAGGTACCTATGGTGCAGAACCGCCCCTTGATCCGCATGGACTCGCGGGCGTACCCCTCAAAGGTCATGCCCACCCGCTCCATGAGACGGCGGGAGGCGTCATTTCCCTCCATGAAGTGGGCCTCGATGCGGTGGAGTCCCAACTCGTCAAAGCCGAAGTCCAGCACGCGGCGGACGGCCTCGGTGGCCAACCCCTTGCCCTGATAGGCGGGGTTCAGCACGTACCCGATCTCGGCGGTGTCGTGGGGACAGTTGAAGGAGGTAAAGCCACAGGTGCCGATCATGTGGCCGCTCTCCCTGTCCACCACCGCCCAGTCGTAAAAGTCCCCCGTGCGGTAACGCTGGCCTACGTAGGTCAGGTACTCGCGGGTCTCGGCGGGGTCGGTGTGGGGGTTCCAGGTGAGGTACTGGGTCACCGAGGGACGGCGGGCGTACTCAAACATATCCTCGGTGTCCGACACCCGCATTCCCCGCAGAATGAGGCGGTCGGTCTCCAGAGTGGGTATATGGGAAAAGAGTTTGTACAGAATATCCTTTTTCACGGGCATCACCTCTCGCTTGGGTTGCTCCCATTATACTACACTTGCCTTGATTTGGCAAGCCCTCCCCGAAAAGTTTTCGGTCGGTCAAGAAAAAATACCAAAAAACTTTGCTTTTTCGCGGATTTCGGCGGTTTTGCGGGTGACAAACCGCGGCCTTTGTGGTATAATAAGACCATCACGGAAAAAAGGGAGGTGAGGATGTGAACGAGCGGTACCTGTTCGGGACGGCCGTGCCCGTACTGCTGGACGGCGGAAGGGTCGCGGGGCGTGTGGCCTGCAAGCTCTATGCCCGCTTCGGGCTGAGTTCCCATTGGTTCGGTTCCAAGGGTCACCTCCTCCTCTCGATCTACGCCTGCAAGCACCCCACCCTCCCCTTTAGCGAGTAAAACGACCCCTTGACACTGCGGCTCCTGAAGGCCTTCGCGCGGGAGCACGGCAGGGCGGTGGGCATCCTCGCCCTCATCCCCTGCTCCCCCGAGGCGGTAGTCTTCCTCGCGCGGGTGAGACAAGAGCTGGAAAACGAATTCGTCCTGCTGGATCCTCCCCAAGAGGGGCAGAATCCTCTGCAGGGTCTTGTACAAAGAAGCTGACCGAAAGGAATACCCATGAGAAAGCCCCTATATACCCTGCTGGCGGCTCTGCCCGACAGCTCCGTCCCTGCCTCCCCCCTGTGGGAGCAGGTCAAGGACGCCCCCATCACCGCCCTCTGCTACGACTCCCGTCTGGCCACCGAGGGGACGGTCTTTTTCTGCCTTGTGGGGAAGGTCACCGACGGCCATACCTTCGCTCTGTCGGCCTACCGCCGCGGATGCCGCTTTTTCGTGGCCGAGCGGGCGCTTGACCTCCCTACCGACGCGCTGGTCTTTACCGTCCCCGACTCCCGCGCTACCATGGCCGATTGCGCCGCCGAGTTCTACGGCCACCCCGAGCGGCAGATGCAGCTCATCGGTCTGACGGGCACCAAGGGCAAGACCACCACCGCCCTTCTGATCCGGAGTCTCCTCTGCGGCGCGGGGATCCCCACGGGCTACATCGGTACCAACGGCGTGGACTACGGAGAGTACCACTACGCCACCGTCAACTCCACCCCCGAGAGCGTGGAGATCTACCGCCACCTGCGGGGGATGCTGGACGCGGGCTTTACCGTCTGCGCTCTGGAGGTCTCCTCCCAAGCCCTGTGGATGGGGCGTACCCGGGGGCTGGTCTTTGACAGTACCCTCTTTCTCAATCTCTCCCGCGACCACGTGGGCGGGGTGGAGCATCCCACCTACGAGCACTACCGCGACTGCAAGAAGCAGCTATTTACCGACTACCCTACCCGCGCCGTCATCGTGGGTGCCGACGACCCCGCAACCCCCTACATGACCGAGGGTGTGTCCGCGCCCATCCTCACCTTCAGCACCGAGGATCCCGCCGCCGCGTGGTACGCCACGGGTATGGGCATCCACCGCCAAGGAGATCGCCCCGGGGTGAGCTTTTCGGTCAGCTGTCACGGAAAAGCCTTGTCGGGAGAGTGGTTTTTGCCCCTGCCCGGGGACTTTAACGTCCGCAACGCCCTGGCCGCTCTCTGCGTGGTCTGCGAGGGCTTCGGGGTGGATCCCGACTACGCGCGACAGCTGCTGGCCACCGCCTCGGTGACGGGCCGCTTTGAAACCGTCGTGTCCCCCGCCCTCCCCGGGGTGACCTTTGTCATCGACTACGCCCACAACGGGGTGAGCCTCACCTCCATTCTGGATACCCTGAAGGAATACCGCCCCAAGCGGCTCATCTGCCTCTTCGGCTCGGTGGGCGGGCGCACCCGCGAGCGGCGGAGGGATCTGGCGGAGGCGGCGGCCTATCGGGCGGATCTCTGCGTGCTGACCGCCGACAACCCCGCAGACGAGCCCGTCATGGACATCATTTGCGAGATCGACAGCCATTTTCCCCCCGACGGCTGTCCCCGCATCCACGAGCCCGACCGCGAGACCGCCATCCGTATGCTGGTGGAGCAGGCACAGGCGGGGGACATCATCCTGCTGGCGGGGAAGGGGCACGAGACCTACCAGCTCATCGGCACCCGCCGCGTGTCTTTCTCCGAGAGGGAAATCCTCACGGAGGCGTTGCGGGAGAGGGCACTGGCGGGGATCGTTTGAATTGGGGTTTAGCGGTGGGGTTCCTCGTCGTAGGGCGGGGGCTTGCTCCCGCCGAAAAGCCCTCTCACCCGTTTCACGGGAGCTCTCCCAGAGGGAGAGCCTTTCGTACTAAGCCCAGCAAAAACCCGTTTTCCGCCAAGCGTTTTTTCGCCATTCTAAGGCTCCCCCTTTGGGGGAGCTCCGCGCAGCGGTGAGAGGGAAAATAGCGCAGGCAAGGCACAAACAAACAGTTCGATAAACTCAAATTTAAAGCAAACAAAAAGAGGAAGCCTTCCCGCTTCCTCTTTCCTTTTTTGAAAATTATTCTTCCTTCCTCGTCAGCTTCTTCATCCAGGTATACCGATTCACCTTGATCCCCGCCGCGCCGCACTTGAAGACCTGGTCGGCGTTGAGACAGGCAATGACGGCTACGGGGGGCCACTTGAAAACGAAGGCCGCCAGGAAGGAGACGGGGAGGACGATGCCCCAGATGCTGATGAGATCGTTGATGAGGACGAACCTCGCGTCGCCGCCCCCGCGGATGATACCCGTGGCCACGGGCATCTGGTAGGCGGTGCCAAAGCCCGTCACGCAGAGGACCGCCAGGAAATCCAGGGCCATTTGGGCGGTCTCTGCCGAGAGGTCGGGGGAGATGGCGGCGTAGAGGCCTACGATGGGGGCGCGGAGGAGGAACAGAGTGGTGGAGGTGCAGACCCCGATGCCCACGAACATGAGCTGGAGGGTCTGGGCGTAGGACTTAATATCCTCCATTTTGCCGCTACCGATGGCTTTTCCGATCAGCACCGCCGCCGCCGAGGAGGCCCCCACGATGGCCACCTTGAGCATCTGGTACAGGGTGGAGGCGATGGAGTTGGCGGCGATGGTGGAGCCGCCGCCCCCCGTCTCCTCCATGTGGCCCAGGATGACGGTCTGGAGCATGACCGCACCGCCGAAAAGGAGGGAGGTCAGAAGGAAGGAACGTACCAGCTTGAGGTAGTCCTTGGCCAGAAGTCTGTCCCAGGTAAAGAAATCCCGGATCCGCCAGGAGAGCTTTTTGTCCATGCAGAGGAGGTAGACCACCACCACGCAAAGCTCCACCACCCGCGCGGACAGGGTAGCGATAGCCGCGCCCGTGACCCCCAGGCGGGGGAAGCCCAGGTGACCCTCGATGAGGAGGTAGTTGAGTCCGCCGTTGACCAGCAGGGTGGAGAGGGATACCCAGAAGCCGATGCGCACCGTCTCCACACTACGGAGAACCGAGAGCAACAGGTTGGTGAGGGCAAAGACCAGGAAGGAGTATTTCATGACTTTCAGGTACTCTACGCCCGCGGCGTGAATGGCGGGGTCGTCGGTGAAGAGGGAGACCACGGCGGCGGGGGCGACGGCCGAGACCGTAAAGAAGAGCAGGGAAAGAACCGCGCCCAGAAGGAGCGCCCCCACGGCGATGCGCTTGATGGGCTCGGTGCGCTTCTGACCCCAGTACTGGCTCCCCAGCACCACGGCGGCATCCCCCGCCCCCAGCATGAGCTGCTGGAAAAGGAACTGCACCTGATTGACCGCGCTGACCCCCGCCATGGCGGCCTCGCTGTAGGCGCTGACCATGACGTTGTCCAGGAGGTTGACCCCAAGGGTGATGATATTGTGGAGGACCAGCACCGACCAGATGGAGAAGAAGGCCTTGTAGAAGGAGCGGTCCTTGACGAGTTGAAGCTTTTTCATGGATTTCTGTTTCCTTTGGGTAAAAAACGGGGCCGCCGAGAAAAGAGGCGACCCCATTGTGATGGAAGATCAGTCCTTCAGCACCTTGAAATGGGCCAGGAACATGATGACGATGCCGCCGACCACGTACAGGTCGATCAGAGCACCGATAAGGCTCAGAATCGTACCCAGCAGGGGCAGGGGAATGATCCTGACGAGAGCGATGGCCACGCCGCCGATGATGCCGACTACCAGGTAGACCAGCACGCCAATGATGAGGTTGGCCACGGAGCCGGTGAACTTCCAGGACAGGGGGAAAATCTTCTTCAAGATGTCCATGATAACATCCTCCTCAGATAAGTACAGGCATTGAATCGTATCCAACTTATGTCTGTTCACGGGATATTATACACCCAATCGCGGAAATTGTCAAGAGAAAACCCGAAAAAGGGGGATGCCAACCAAACAAAAAACCACCCAATCACGGGTGGTTCTTTGCATACAAATTACTTGTACTTTCTCTTGCGTGCTGCTTCAGACTTCTTCTTGCGCTTGACGCTGGGCTTCTCGTAGTACTCACGCTTGCGAAGATCGGTCAGGATGTTCGACCGTGCGCACTGACGCTTGAAGCGACGGAGAGCACTGTCCAGAGACTCGCCCTCTTTTACCTTGACTTCTGCCATGACTTTTTTCCCTCCCCTCGCATACGCCGGAGATAGTTGCCGACGGTTTACAGAAAAATTCCGCTTGCCACTCGGCAAACTCTTTGCATATTATACCCGATTTTTCCGAATTTGTCAATAGGTTTCCGAAAAAATCTTTTGGTTTTTCACACAAAAACCCGAGGTTTTACCCTCGGGCTTTTGGAGCTGATAATCAGATTCGAACTGATGACCTCCTCATTACCAATGAGGTGCTCTACCGACTGAGCTATATCAGCGCGCTTAACTGCGACTTGCATATTATAGCATAGTTCGCGGATTTTGTCAAGGGATTTTGAGAAAGTTTTTCGGGGAATTTTGCACAAAGAAAAGGTGCCGTTTGCGGGAAACGGCACCCAATTTTCACACTTGGGAGGGGCTGGGCAAAGGGTTCGACTCCCCGTAGCCGTTGAGTCTCCACTTCACCATAATGGATCTGTAGTCCTTGAAGGCGAAGTTGAAATCGAAGGGGTATCGGAAGCCCTCCACCCCGCCGTTGTCGGTATACTGCCAGAGACCGTATCGCTTGTCGGTCTCCCCCGGCTTGTAGGCGGTGCCGTCCTTCCACGTGAAGTCTCGGTCGGCGGGATCGAAACGCTCCTGCCCCTCGGGGAGGGCGGCGGTGTAGCGAGCGTACCAGATATCCAGATTGGCCTTGACCCACTCGGTGTCCAGCAGATTGTACAGCCACTCGGTGTTGGTGTAGAGGGCGGCGTACCAGCCCGCCTCCTGCAGGGTGGTTGCGAAGACCCGGCAGAGCTCGGTCAGCCGCTTGGTGCCCAGCTCCATGAGGGTGGGATCCTCCGCGTCGAAGTAGATGGGCAGCTCGAACTGCTTGCCCTCCAGCCAGCCGAGGAGCATCTCGGCATCCTTGACCGTGTCTTCTACCGTGGTAGAGTAGGTGTAGAAGTAAGCACCCACCTGAAGCCCCGCGGCCTTGGCGTCGCGGTAGTCCAGCTCAAAAGCGGGATCCATACCCAGGGTGGAGCCGGCCTTGAGGATGACGAACTCCATGCCCGCGGCCTTCAAGGCCTCCCAGTCCAGAGGCTTGACATCCTCCAAAGACGCGCCGTAGTCGTGGTTCCACTTGGAGGTGTCTACCCCCTGCATAAGTATTTCGGTGTTGTCCGCGTAGGCACCCGTGATGATATCCGCGTACTTGATGAAGCTGTCCTCGTAGCTGTAGCCGCAGTCGGGACAGGTATGGAGGGTGTAGCCGTCGTGATCCACGGTGGGGTAGATGCGCTTCGCGGTGGCGTTGATATGGTTGAGGGGAGCCGTGCGGTCGGTATCGTAGCCGTGGGCGCAAGCCACGCATTGGAAGTGGGTGTAGCCGTACTCGGTGCAGGTGGGGGGCGTGACGGTGACGGTGAAGTCGTGGCCGATGGGGGGGATGTGGTTGGTGTCGTATGTATAGCCACAGGCACAGGTATGGCGGGTATAGCCCTCGGTCTCACAGGTGGGCGCGACCACGGTTTCGGTGAGAGTATGCCCCGTGGGCGGGGTGTGGTCGGTGTCGTAGGTGTAACCGCAGTCACAGGACAGACGGGTGTAGCCTTCGGATTCACAGGTGGGCGCGACCACGGTTTCGGTGAGGGTATGACCCACAGGCGGGGTGTGCTCGGTATCGTAGGTGTAGCCACAGGGGCAGGACAGGCGGGTATAGCCCTCGGCCTCGCAGGTAGGCGCGACCACGGTTTCGGTGAGAGTATGCCCCGTGGACGGGGTGTGCTCGGTATCGTAGGTGTAGCCACAGGGGCATGACAAGCGGGTATAGCCCTCGGATTCACAGGTGGGCGCGACCACAGCCTCGGTGAGGGTATGCCCCGTGGGCGGGGTGTGGTTTGTGTCGTAGGCATAGCCGCAGTCACACGAGAAACGGGTATAGCCCTCGGATTCGCAGGTGGGGGGCGTGACCGTCTCGGTGAAGAGATGGGTATGGGTCTCGGCCTCGGTCCCGCTTTCGGGCGGGGCGGTTGCGTCCGCGGCGGTAGTTTCCTCGGTCACGGGGCGGGAGTCGATCTCAAAGGGGGGCTCGGGGTTGGTCGCTTCACAGCCGCAAAAAAGGGCGAGGAGGACGGTGAAGAGTGGCAGAATATGTTTGAGCTTCATGGATTCTCCTAATGTATCAGATTGTGTATACTATACCATTTTTTCGGTGAAATGTCAATCCCCAAGGGGGAATTGGAGGGTGCCAATTTGCGGTAAAGCAGGAAACGAACGACAGGGAAGTGACCGCCGAAGGAGGAGACGGCTTTCCTTGCCCGTCGCACGCAAAAAAACGGCCTACTGAGGAGGCGGTAAGCCGTTTCTGTATGTAGTGGGTCAATCCTCTTTCTTTCTCGCAAGGACAAAGGCGGCGCACAGTGCCGTGATCACCGCGGCGGTCATGCCCACGGAAGCCTTACAGCCACCCTCGGGAGCCTCGGTTTCGGTATCGTCGGTGTCGGAGGTGTCACCGTCGGGGGCGGTATCGGGGTCGGTGCCCTCCTCAGTAGGTGCCTCGGTCTCGGGCTCGATCACGGGCTGGATGGGGAAGATGTACTGCCCCTTGGCCAGGGCGTCCGCCTGCTCCTCGGTGGCGACGAAGAAGATGTCGGCCAGGTAAGCGGTGTTACCCGCCTCGTTTGCGGCCTTCTCCCAGTCAATGCGCAGGGTGGTGAGTGCACCGTCAAGACCCGCGCCGGAGAGCTTGAAGACCACGTACTGCCAGTCGTTTCCGTCCTCCAAAAGGGCGGTGACCTTCTGCTCCGAGCCGTTGACCGACAGCTCCACGGCGGTGTTGTTCATGGAAACGTTCTTGATCTTCAGTACGGCGTAGGCGGCCTTGTCGGCGGTAACGGGAGCCAGCTTCAGGGAGTCGGCCAGGGCGGTGTAGTCCAGGGTAATATAGGGGTCATCGCTCTGAGCGGTGGAGACCAGGGACAGAACCTGCCCGAGATCTCCGTCGCTGACGGTCTTGATCTCGGTGTCATTACCCGTCAGCACCGACAGATCAGCAAGGGTGCCCAGCAGGAGAGCCGCGCTGTTCTGGATGCTCTCGGGGCGGGCGGTCGCGGGGGCCTTACCCTCGGCGAAGGCGGCGGCGGCCAGCTCGGTGGAGCGCTTCTCCCAGACGGCGTAGAGGGTGGTGTCCCCCACCAGCTTGAGGGAATCGCCCGCCTTGTAGTCGGGAACCGCGTTGTAGGGGGTCAGGCTCCAGCCCAGGAAGGTGTCCCCCTCCAGAGTGGGCGCGGCCTCGGGAATGGTATAGGCGGTGTTGACCGTGACCTTGGCGGCCTCGGGAGCCTTCTCGCCTCCGTTGGCGTCAAAGGTCAGGGTGTCCTCCCCCGTGGCGGGGGTCATGAGCCACAGGATGTTCGTCTCCATGTAGCCCTCCTTGTCCCCGTAGGTGATACGGGCGAAGCCGTCCACCACCTCGTGGAGGGTCACGGTGAATCCCGCGGGCACGGTGCAGATGCGGCCCTTACCGCCGGGAGCCTTCTTGAGGGCGGCGGAGTAGCTGTTGACCACGTAGGTACCGCGGAGCATACCGTCCTTGTAGGACCAGTCGATGGTGGGCTCGTCGCCCTCGTCATAGGGCGGGGTACCGTAGCCGATGACGCAGGGGTCGTTCAGGGCGTAGGAGCGCACCGTCACGTTGTTGTCGGCGTTGCCCTCGATGGTGAAGACGTGGGTATCGGTGGTGTACAGGACGTAGCCGATGTGGCCCGAGTTCGTGTTGGTGTTCTTCCAGTTGAAGAAGATCATGTCGGCGGGCTTGGGGGTGTAGGTGCCCTTGTAGGCGGCGGAATCCTGCCACATCTTCATGGTCTTCAGCTCACCCACCCACTTCCAACAGCCGATCTCGGAGGAGGCCTTGTCGTATCTGGCCTGGTTCAGACACCAGTTGACGAAGCAGGCGCACCACTCGTAGGCGTTGTCGTTGTAGTGGGGGACCAGCAGGCGGGCGTACTCGATGTAGTTGGAGGAGCCGCGTTTGTTCATACCGTCAAAATCCTTGGCGGAGTCGCCCTCGTGGTAGCCCAGCTGGGAGACGGCGATGCGGAGGATGTTGTTGCGGTCGTTGGAGGTCAGCTCCAGGGAGGTGAAGTTCTCGTACCAGACCGAGGTCTTGTAGGCGTCCGAGAACTGGTAGTTGGGGTCGTTCTTCAGCCAGTTACGCATGGGGATACCCGTGCCATGAGGCTCCAGGGCGGAAGCCGCGGGCAGAGCCACGGAGGCCAGAAGAAGGGTAGCAAGCAGGATCGCCAAAAGCTTTTTGCAAGTCATATGGGATTGCATCCTTTCTGTGTCAATGCCTTATTATACCATGAAAAGAGGAATTTGTAAAGGGGAGATTCACCGAAAAAGACAGATTTTGGCGTTATGACGAACACCAAAACCTGTCCATATCGGAATGATCAGCGGATGATCCCCCCGCCCACCACGACGTCCCCGTCGTAGAACACGCAGGATTGCCCCTTGCAGACCGCTCTCTGGGGCTGATCGAAGACCACCAGAGCGGCGTCCTCCCCCGTCATGACCACGGTGGCGGTATCCCCCTTGTGGGTACTGCGGATGCGGGCGGTGACCGCCATGGGGGCGTCGATGGACTCCACCGACAAAAGATTGATCCCCTCCAGCCTCACCTCACGGGTGAATAGATCCTCGTTCTTGCCCAGCACCACCCTACGGGTGACGGGATCCTTACCGCACACGAAGGCAGGCTCCCCCAGGGCGATCCCCAGCCCCTTGCGCTGGCCAACGGTGTAATGAATGATGCCCTTGTGCCGACCCAGAACCCTGCCGTTTTTGTCCACAAAGTCACCTTCCATAGGGGTTTTGCCCGTGTAACCCCCCATGAAACCCGCGTAATCTCCGTCGGGAACGAAGCAGATGTCCTGGCTGTCGCTCTTGTGAGCGGTCTCAAAGCCCTGCTCTGCGGCCAGGGCGCGGATGACGGGCTTGGTCATGTCTCCCAGGGGGAAGAGGATGTGGGGAAGCAACTCCTTGGGTAACTGCCACAGGAAGTAGGACTGATCCTTACTTTCGTCTGCCGCCTTGCAGAGAAGGTAGCGGTCACCATCCCGTCGGATGCGGGCGTAGTGCCCTGTGGCGATGGCTTCCGCGCCGTCTCGGGTCACGGCCTCCCACAGCGCGCCGAACTTGACCGTCTTATTGCAGGTCACGCAGGGATTGGGGGTCCCTCCCTCCTCGTAGACCTTGATGAAGTCCTCGATGACACAGCGGCAGAAGACCTCCCCCATGTCGTAGGTCTTGTGAGGGATGCCCAGCTTGTTACAAATGGCGCGGGCGTCGATGACATCCTGCGAGTCTCCTGTTTCGCCACGGGGATGGTACAGGGTCATAGTGGCTCCCGTGACGTCGTAGCCCGCCCGCGTGAGCAGGTATGCCGCCACCGAGGAGTCCACACCGCCGCTCATGGCGGCGAATACTCTCTTGGGCATAAATGCCTCCTTACAGTATGGAAAATCCGTTTTGTGAGAAGAAATAGAAGCTTTGCGCGTCCTGCTTGGCCGCCTCGCTGACACGGATGCCCGTGTTCAGAACCTGCTCTCCGCCTTGGATCTTCAAGGGCTTGGTGAAGGATCGAACATGCTCCTTCATCCACGCGAAATCGGTGTATTCGGGGGTGTCCTTCAGGCTGATGATGGGTGCGCCGTCTCCCCATTCCTGCTTTTTGGTGGGGCAATAGATATGGATCCCCACGGCGTTTTCGGGGAACAGACCGTAAAAGCAGTTTTTGACGATGGAAAAGCCCCCGTCCTTGCGGGTCTCCCTGTAGAGGATGAAGGGATCCATATGCACGCAACGGTCACGGTAGTCGGGGTCGGCAGACTTGTAGCGCTTGCCGCGGTAGGTATGCTCGTCCCCGTATACACAGCGGGAGGGATCTCTTGTGGGGGAGAAGCTTGGGAACAGGAGGGGGGAGCCACGCTCCGGCTTCTCTCCCACCGATAGCCGCCCATACAGAGCGCGGTAGGGAACCGTAAGCTCGGTGAGAGGATCCTCGGTATAGCCCAAGGGAACGTGGCGTGTCACGGTCAAGAGGTGAAAGCCGCCCTCGGTGAGCGTGGCCTCCAGCTCGTCGGGGGTGGCGATCCAGTACAGATGCTCGTCACCGAAGTAGTTGATGTCGCTCATATCGGGGCTCCTTTCATTGGGTGGTAAACGTGGTGTAGGGCGGGGGCTTGCTCCCGCCGAGATTTTAAAAATTGTGCAAATAGATTGAATTATGACGGCAACGGCGGGAGCAAGCCCCTGCCCTACATAAAAGATCAGAGCTGCCCTTCCCCCCATACGTGGGTGGTCAACTGTCCCTCCACCTGTAGCCCCTCGAAATCGTACTGCCGCAGTACCTCATACACCGCGATGGCCACCGAATTGGAGAGATTCAAGGACCGCAGATGATTCCGCATGGGGATGCGCGCGCAGGTGTCGGGGTGGGCAAAGAGCAGATCCTCGGGAAGTCCCCTTGTCTCCTTGCCGAACATGAGGAAGACCTCCTCGGGGTACTGCACGTCGATGTGTCTGTGTTGTGCCTTGGTGGTGAAGTAGTACACCGCCGCATTGGGATGTTGGGCGTAAAAATCCTCCAGCCCGTCGTAGTAGTGGACGTCCAGCTTATCCCAGTAGTCCAGTCCCGCCCGCTTCATGCGCTTGTCGTCGATGGTGAAGCCCAGAGGACGGATGAGGTGGAGGGACGCGCCCGTGGCGGCACAGGTGCGGGCGATGTTGCCGGTATTCTGGGGGATCTCGGGCTCGTGGAGAACGATGTGGATGTGGGGCATGGTGGGGCCTCTTTCTTTTAGAGATTCAAATTTGGGTTTATCGGGATGATTAAGAATGCAAAATTCAAAATGCAAAATGCAAAATGAATGAAGTCTTTTGCTGTCGCAAAAGCCAATCTTATGGTAAGGTTTTGTGATGAAACATCCCAAAAGTCATTGTCCCACATAGAATAATCAATTCTGTAGGGGATTCCAGACACAGTCCTCCGTTCTCTGATTTTGCATTTTGCATTTTGAATTTTGCATTTCGGGCGTAGCCCGATAAACCCCAATTCATCTGTTACCCTCTCATTATAATACAAAACCCCCGCTTTTTCAAGTATTATCCGAAAATTTACAATTAAACTCTAATATATTTTAAAAATATATAGTATAATAAACGCAGAATTGCTTGCGGCATCATCCGCCGTAAGTCCATTACCCCGCCACCCTCGGCGGAAAAGAAAGGAAACCTTTGACACATGGGTATCATGACCAAAATTTTCGGCACCTACAGCGAGCATCAGGTCAAGAAGCTGGAGAAGATCGCCGCTAAGATCGAGGCATTGGCCACCACATATAAGAACATGACCGACGACGAGCTTCGGGGCATGACCGAGGTCTTCAAGAAGCGTCTGGCCGCGGGAGAGACCCTGGACGATCTCCTCCCCGAGGCCTTCGCCGCCGTCCGTGAGGCGGACGAGCGCGTCCTGGGCAAGCGACCCTTCCACGTCCAGCTCATCGGCGGTATCATCCTCCATCAGGGCCGTATCGCCGAGATGAAGACGGGTGAGGGTAAGACTCTGGTGGCCACCCTCCCCGCCTACCTCAACGCTCTGACGGGTCAGGGTGTCCACATCGTTACCGTCAACGACTACCTGGCCGCCCGCGACGCCGAGGAGATGGGCAAGGTCTACGGCTTCATGGGGCTGAAGACGGGTCTGGTGGTCCACGGACTCACCCCCGCCCAGAAGCAGGAGGCCTACAACGCCGACATTACCTACGGCACCAACAACGAGTTCGGCTTCGACTACCTCCGCGACAACATGGTGGTCTATAAGTCCCGCCTGGTCCAGCGCGGCCACGCCTTCGCCATCGTAGACGAGGTGGACTCCATCCTCATCGACGAGGCCCGTACCCCTCTGATCATTTCGGGTGAGGGCGACACCCCCACCGACCTCTACGACAGAGCCGACCGCTTTGTCCGTACCCTCCAGAAGCACGTGGTCAAGGAGATCGACGCCAAGGAGGAGCAGGACAGCATCGAGGCTGACTACATCGTGGACGAAAAGGCCAACACCGCCGTCATCACCCCCCGCGGTGCCCGTAAGGCCGAGGCCTTCTTCCAGATCGCCAACTTCACCGACGCCGAGAACGCCACCCTGGCCCACCACATCAATCAGGCCATCAAGGCCCACGGCTGTATGAAGCTGGACGTGGACTACGTGGTCAACGAGGAGGGCGTCATGATCGTGGACGCCTTCACAGGCCGACTCATGCCCGGCCGCCGCTTCTCGGACGGTCTCCATCAGGCCATTGAGGCCAAGGAAGGGGTGCAGGTCCAGAAGGAGAACAAGACCCTGGCCACCATCACCTTCCAGAACTACTTCCGTATGTACAAGAAGCTCTCGGGTATGACGGGTACCGCCATGACCGAGGACAACGAGTTCCGTGAGATCTACAGCCTGGATGTGGTGGAAGTCCCCACCAACAAGCCCATGATCCGCGAGGACCACGACGATGCCGTCTACAAGACCATGGCGGGGAAGTACCGCGCCGTTGTCAAGCAGGTCCGCGAGTGCTACGACCGCGGCCAGCCCGTGCTGGTGGGTACCGTCTCCATTGATAAGTCCGAGCTGCTCTCCGCCCTCCTCAAGAAGGCGGGCATCCCCCACACCGTGCTCAACGCCAAGTTCCACGCCCGCGAGGCCGAGATCGTGGCCCAGGCAGGTAAGTCGGGTGCGGTCACCATCTCCACCAACATGGCGGGCCGCGGTACCGACATCATGCTGGGCGGTAACCCCGAGTATATGGCCAAGGCCGACCTCCGCGCCATGGGTATCGAGGAGGGTCTGATCGTCCAGGCTACGGGCACCGCCGATACCGAGGACGAGTCCATCCTGGGTGTCCGCCGCCAGTATAAGGAGCTCTTTGAGAAGCATAAGGCCGAGATCGCCCCCGAGGCCGAGCGTGTCCGCGCCGCGGGTGGTCTCTTCATTCTGGGTACCGAGCGTCACGAGTCCCGCCGTATCGACAACCAGCTCCGCGGCCGTTCGGGCCGTCAGGGCGACCCCGGTGAGTCCCGCTTCTTCCTCTCTCTGGAGGACGATCTCATGCGTCTGTTCGGTAACAACGAGCGCATCATTACCATGATCGACCGTATGGGTCTGGACGAGGACACCCCCATTGAGGCAGGCATCCTCTCCAATACCATCGAGTCCGCCCAGAAGAAGATCGAGGACAACAACTTCAAGCGCCGTAAGTACGTCCTGTCCTACGACGACGTCATGAACCAGCAGAGAACCATCATCTACGGCCAGCGTCAGTCGGTGCTGGACGACTCCGACCTGTCCGAGACCATGATGAACATGATCCGCGGCAACATCAAGTCCGCCGTGGCCTCTCATACCAATGAGGGATCCGCCGCCGAGTGGGACTTCGCGGGACTGCGGGCCGACCTCTTCGGCTACCTCTGCACCGAGGAGGACTTCAACTACACCGAGGAGGAGCTGAAGAAGCTCACCCCCGAGGACGTGACGAATATGCTCATCGCCCGCGCCGAGGAGCGCATTCGCGAAAGAGAGGAGCTCTTCACCCCCGAGCGGTTCCGTGAGGTGGAGCGGGCCATTCTGCTCCGCAACGTGGATACCGCGTGGATGGATCACATCGACGCCATGGACGACCTCAAGGGCAACATCGGCCTTCAGGCCTACGCCCACAGAGACCCCGTCACCGAGTACCGCATGGTAGGCGCCGATATGTTCGACGCCATGGTGGCCGAGATCCGGGACAAGACCGTCCGCGCCCTGCTCACCGTCGTACCCAAGCCTCGGGAAGAGGTGGTCCGCGTGCAGGTGGCCAAGCCCCTCATCGAGGGCTTCGAGGGCGGTCCCAAGCAGGGTGCCAAGAAGGTCACCCTCACCCCCAAGCGCTCCACCAAGGTGGGCCGCAACGACCCCTGCCCCTGCGGCTCGGGCAAGAAGTACAAGAACTGCTGCGGTGCCAATCCCGCGGCAAACGGCGGCAATCACGGCTGATCGAAACGGGTATAAAGGCTTTGCCTTGAATGCAAAGTGCAAAATGCAAAATGCAAAATCAAGGACGAAGAAAGCCTTTCGGTAAGGCAGAGGCCAATCTGCCATGACTTTTTGACGAAACACTCCGAGTTTTTCCCGATTCACCGTGACTGTCCGATATGAAAAAATGTTCCCGAATTTTGCATTTTGCATTTTGCATTTCTACCACCCCATTACCCATACAAGGAGGCTTCCCATGGGCTTTGGACTACTCCTCTGCGCCTATTTCCTCTTTACCTTCATGTCGGTGGCTATCGGCGACTACTGCTTCGCCACCTTCATCATCGGCTCTATGGTGGCCGCCAAGGCCATCAGCGGGCTGAAGGACTATAACCCCCGCTTTAACTGGCTCTACCCCTTCGCCGCCCTCTACGGCATCATGGCCATCTACTTTGCCGCCCGTGTGCTGGACGACCTCTTCCTCTGGAATCTCCCCCTGTACACCCCCCTCGTCGAGGGCATCGTGGAGTGGGTCAAGTTCGGATCTGAGCTGGGCTTTACCGTCATCGCCCTGTGGTCGTCGGCCGAGATCGCCGCGACCGTGGGGCTGGATAAGCACCGCGAACGGGCGGTACGGGACATCATCTTCACGGGCATCTGGGCCGTGGCTCAGGTGGTCATGCTGGCCGTCCCCGCTATGGCTACCGCGGGCGGCGGGGCACTGCAAACGGTGCTGTTCCTCTACCTGCTTCTGGTCTACCTCCTCAATACCTTCTGCCTCTACAAGTGCTTCTCCTCCATCTGCCCCCAGGGCGAGGAGTTCGGCAAGCCCACCAAGCCCTCCCGCTTCAAGTTCATGAACGAGCTCAACCGCAAGCTGGACGAAAAGAACGAGCAGGCGCGGCTGGAGTACGAGAGGAGTCAACAGCAAAAGAACGGGAAGTATTCCGCCAAAAACAACAACCGTCACCACAAGAAGAAGAAATAAACGGATATGCCGTTTGGAAAGGAACCGCCTACGCGGGCAAACTTATGAACCATACCCCAACCTCCTCCCGCGCCCCGCGGCTCGGGAAATACCTCGGCTTCAGCTTCATCGCGGCGGGTGCCGTCTTCCTCTTTGATCCCTTTATCAGCGTGGTGGACCTCCTCCCCGACGCCCTGGGCTACCTCCTCATGCTGCTGGGTCTCTACCGCCTGTCGGACCTGGACGAGCGGCTCATGGAGGCCGCCAAGGGGCTCCGCTACCTCGCCCTCATCGGCGTGGCGCGGCTGCTCTCCCTGTTTCTGGCCTTCGGTCTGGTCTCCCCCACCGAGCAGCCCGTGTTCGTCCTGCTCATCCTCTTTACCCTGGGGGTGCTGGACTGCATCGTCCTCATTCCCATGTGGAAGAACTTCTGCGGCGGCCTCCTCTATCTCGGCTCCCGCAACGGGGCCACGGTCATGTTCGACCGCCGCGGCCTGGGCGGCCGTACCCGAACCCGCAATATCGTGGAACGCTACTCCGCCTGCACCACGGTCTTCTTCATCCTCCGCGAGGTGCTGGCCATCCTCCCCGAGGTCACCGTTCTCTCCCACGAGAAGGGCGGCGTGGAGGTGGGCGACGCCACTCGCTTCTACGATTACGTAGGCCTCTACCGTCTGGTGGGCGGTGCCCTCTCCCTGATCCTCGGCATTGCTTGGCTGATCATGACGGTGCGCCTCGTCGCCAAGCTCAAGTCGGACACCCCCTTCTTCGGGGCGTTGACCGAAAAGTACCGTACCGAGGTGCTGACCCGCGGGGATCTCTTCGCCATGCGGGCGGTCAAGTCCTCTCTTGCCTGCCTCCTGGTAGCCTCGGTCTGCGCGCTGGATATCTATCTGGACAGCGTCAACATCCTCCCCGACCTCCTCACCGCCCTTTTTCTGATCCTCTCGGTGGTCTTTATCCGCCGCTACGCGGGCAAGAACCTTCCCGCCCTTGTGGCCTCAGCGGCCTACGGTGGGGTATCGGGCCTCAGCTGGTACCTGCAGGTCACGGGCTACTTCAACCAAGGCGACCTCCCCGACATCATCCGCGATGAGGATGCCCGCCTCTGCTGGAGCCATATCGTGACTCTGGAGACTCTGGCCGCCATCCTGCTGGTGGTGGCGGTGGTGCTCATCCTCCGCTCCCTCTACACCATGGTCAAGCGCTACACGGGGGTCTACGCCTTCCGTGACGACCCAAGCTCCACCTACGCCGCCGAGCGCACCGAGGCCATCCACACCCTCATCCGCAAGAAGCTTCTCTGGGTGGGCGTGCTGGCGGGCGTGACCGCTCTGTCCACAGTCCTTTGGTGGGGCGTGATCCCCTCCCTTCCCGAGCTGGAGCTCACGGTCTCGGGCGGCAGCGCCCAGGATCAGAATACCCTGGACACTGTTATCACCACGATCTACCAGATCCTCACCGATGGCTACCGCTTCGTGGATCTGGCCATCGGCGGGGTCTGGATCGGCCTGATCGGCTCGGCCATCGGGGAGATCTCGGATCAGATGGAGTACACCTCCATGATGCGGGACTGATTTTCCCCATTTCTGCATATGTTTCCCGTTTCCTGTCCATACTGTTACCGTACCCCAAGGTACGCTATATACCGCACAGCGGACAGAGAAAGGATCATAACCATGCAGAACCAGAATCAGAACAAGAATCAGAATCAGAACAACAACCAGAACAACAACCAGAACAACAACCAGAACAGCAACCAGTCCCAGAACAACAACCAGAATCAGTCCAGAACAACCGAAACCAGCAGAAGGCACAGTCTGAGAACCGTCAGTAAGACCTCCCCGTAAGGGGGAGAGTGTGACGGTGGCGGCGTGTCGAGTGAGTGTATCGCTTGGCCGCCGCCCTTTTTGCCCCTCGGACGGGGCCTCTGCCCGCCTACCCCCCGGAAGGGAACCACCGTGACCCCGCGACAGCGATTCCGTGAGTCATGGTGCTCCCAGCGAGAAAGGAAGTCAATTTGATGGAAAAGAACCTCACCGCCCGTTACCTCGCCGCCAAGCGTGCCCTCTTCGATAAGGTCTACGGAGACCTCAACGATATGCAAAGACAGGCCGTCTTCACCACCGAAGGCCCTCTCCTGGTCCTTGCGGGAGCGGGAAGCGGTAAGACCACCGTCCTGGTCCGCCGCATCGCCTTCATCATCCGCTACGGCAACGCCTACTTCACGGATTTTACTCCCCACAACCTCACCGAGGAGCACGTGGCCGACCTGGAGCACGCCATCCACCTGTCGGTCCCCGAGATCGAACAGATCCTCCCCGAGTTCATCCACGATCCCTGCCCCCCCTACCGTATGCTGGCCATCACCTTCACCAATAAGGCCGCGGGGGAGATCAAGAGCCGTCTGGTGACCCAGTTCGCCGACGAGACCCTGGCGGGGGACATCTGGAGCGGTACCTTCCACTCGGTGTGTATGCGTATTCTCCGTACATACGGCGATCGGGTGGGCTTTGGTAAGGGCTTCACCATCTACGATACCGACGACACCAAGAAGGCTGTTGTGGCCATCATGAAGAAGCTCAACATAGACGAAAAGCAGTTCCCCCCCAAGGCCGTCATCACCACCATCAGCCACGCCAAGGATAAGCTCATGACCGCCGAGGACTTCGCTGTGGAGGCGGGAGTGGATTTCCGCCTATCCCGCATCGCCGCCATCTACAAGGGCTACGAGGAGCTTCTGAGGGCCTCCAACGCCATGGACTTCGACGACATCATCCTCCACACCGTCCGTCTTCTCCGCGAGAATCCCGACGTGTTGAGTTACTACCAGCGCAAGTTCAAGTACGTCTGTATCGACGAGTATCAGGATACCAACGTGGCCCAGTTCGTCCTGTCCTCCCTTCTGTCGGGGGGCTCCCATAACCTCATGGTGGTGGGTGACGACGACCAGAGCATCTACAAGTTCCGCGGTGCCACCATCGAGAACATTCTGGGCTTTGACAAGGCCTTCAAGAACGCCACCCTCATCAAGCTGGAGCAGAATTACCGCTCCACCAAAACCATTCTGGACGCCGCCAACGGGGTCATCGGCCACAATCTGGGCCGTAAGGGTAAGAGCCTCTGGACCGCGGGGGAGGTAGGCGAGAAGATCATTCTCCGCAAGTGCGAGGATCAGATGGGAGAGTCCCGCTCCATCGTGGATACCATCCGCCGCATGGCCGAGACCCAGGGCCGCAAGTACAAGGACTTCGCGGTGCTCTACCGCACCAATTCCCAGTCCGCGGGCATTGAGCGCGCCCTCCAGCGCAGTACGGTCCCCTACCGCGTGCTGGGCGGTACCCGCTTCAGCGACCGCAAGGAGATTCGTGACGCCGTGGCCTACCTCCAGCTGATCTGCAACCACGCCGACCGTGAGCGTCTCCTGCGCATCATCAACGAGCCCCGCCGCAAGATCGGCGACAAGACCCTGGCCGCCGTGGCCGCCATCGCCGAGGAGCAGAATACCACCCTCTTTGAGGTCATGGACCGCGCCGACGAGTTCGTGGCTCTGGGCCGCTCCGCCGCCACTCTCAAGGCCTTCACCGCCATGATCCACCGCCTCACCTCTCTCATGGATACCCTCCCCCTCCCCGATTTCTTCGACGAGGTCATGGAGCAGTCGGGATACCGTCAGATGCTCATCGACGGCGGCGAGCCCGAGAAGGAGCGTCTGGAGAACATCGACGAGCTGAAGTCCAACATGATGGAGTACGTGGGGACTACCACCGAAATGGGAGATATCCCCTCCCTCGTAGACTTTTTGGAGGAGTACGCCCTGGTGGCCGACGTGGATAAGTACGACACCGAGGCCGACGCCGTGGTGCTCATGACCATCCATTCCGCCAAGGGCCTGGAGTTCCCCGTGGTCTTCCTCCCCGGCATGGAGGACGGTATCTTCCCGGGTATGCAGAACATCATGGGTGGGGCCGACGATATGGAGGAGGAACGCCGCCTTGCCTACGTGGCCATCACCCGCGCCCGTGAGCAGGTCGTCATCCTCCACACCCGCAGCCGTATCTGGTACGGCCAGACCGTGGCGAACCCTCTGTCCCGCTTCGTGGGAGAGATCCCCGAGGAGTGCCTTGTGCGGGAGGATCTGACCATGGAGGGCCTCGCCAAGGCCGCTGTGGTCACCACCGGGGTCAAGCCCGCCACCCAGCCCACAAGCTACTACGAGCGTCCCCGCCGCCCCAAGACCCCTGTCCATACCGACCGTCTGACTGTAGGCCAGCCCACTCCCGCCGCCACCGCCGAGGCTCGCCAGAGCATGAACGCCCTGAACCCCGGTGACCGTGTGATCCACGCCACCTTCGGCGAGGGGGAGATCCTCTCCATCAAGCCCATGGGCGCGGACAAGCTCATTGAGGTCATGTTCGATATCGCGGGCACCAAGAAGCTCATGGGTACCTACGCAAAGCTCAAGAAGCTGTAAGCGTAACCCGCCATCATGCAAAAAAAACGCCATCCCTTCGGGTATCCGTTGGGATGGCGTTTTTTTGCCAAAAAAGAACCCGCCCCCCGTAAAGGGAGGCGGGAAGGATCATTGCGGGGAAGCGGTCATCAAGCGATGAACTCGATGGAGTAGACCAGAGCGAAGCCGCCTGCCAGAGAATCGTGGGTCAGGAACACGGGACCGTTGTAGTCGATACCGGTCAGGTCGATCTCGAAGGGAGCGATAGCCCAGCCGTGGAGCTCGTAGGTCTTGGCCACGATGATGGTGTCCTCGTTGGGGGACATCTGCATATTCTTGTCGGCACTGACCAGAGCGAAACGGTTATGCTCGTTCTTGGCGTACAGATCCTTGGTGCCGTCGCCGTTATCGGAACCCCACATAATGACGACCTTGGAGTACTTGGACAGGTCGATCTCGCCCAGAGCGATGGAGCCCTGGTGCAGGAGCGCGGCAGAGTCCACGCCGCCGGCGGAGATCATGGGGCCGTGACCGGGAACGTCAGGGGTCACGAGGGTGGTCACGTGACCCGAGATCACCCACTGATCCTGGGGGATCACCAGCTTCTCAACCTCGGGAACCACAGGCTCCTCGGGCTCATCCTCGGCGGCCTTGGTGTAGGCGTAGACCTCCCAGATGGAGAACCAGTGAGGAGTAGCGGCATCGGCGGAATCGTCCAGACGGGAGAACTTGATGTAACGGGCAGAAGCCTCACCCACGATGGAGACCATCTTGGAGCCGTGTCTGACGTTCTCGGCGATCACAGTGTAGTCAACGCCGTCCTGGGACAGGGAAATGGTGTACTCCCAGCCTGCGTTCTCGAAGAAGACATCCAGACCGACCAGGTCATAGACATCACCGAGGTCCACAATCAGGTTGGCCGCGCCATTGGGCAGAGCACCCCAGCGGGTGGACTCGTCACCGTCGGTAGCGTTGGCGGGGATGTTGGCGTCGTTCTCAACCGAGTCAGCGTCAACGGGCTTGCCCAGAGCCACGTTCTCCTTGGGAACGGGCACGTAGAACTCGGAGGGGATGGTCACGGAGGACAGACCCTCGACCTTGATGGAGTCGAACTTGATCGTAGCGGGACGGACAGCGATACCCAGCTGAGACTGGACGGTATCGACCACCAGGGTGTTCTCGATGGTGTCGGTGGTGCCGTCAGCCAGGGTCACGACAGCGGTCTGAGCGAAGGTGACACCCTCAGCGACGTCGCAGATCTTCTCGTAGGTGGTAGAGCCGGACAGGGCCACGGTAGCCAGCAGGTTGCCGTCCACCAGGAAGTAGATGGTGGAGCCATTATCGGCGATGGTCAGATTGGTACCTTCAGCAACGATGGAGTAATCTCTGTTGATCTGGTGAGTTCTGGCCTCGTCGTCGTAGGACTTGATCATGAGGTTCAGGCGACCGTTGTAGAGAGCGGCATAGATACCTGCGCCACCCATACGGCCCTGACCGTCGGTCTCGTAGTAGTTGTTGATGGGGTACAGACCGGCGGCAGCGTCAACCTCAGGCAGATCCACGGAGTGGACCACGCGGGTGCCGCGGACGAATGCCATAGCGGTGTTGGCAGCCTCCAGCATATTGATGGAGAATGCATAGAGACCGTCTACGGAAGTGTACAGCTCGTTGATACCGCCGTACTGGTACACACCGCCGGAGACCACGTGAGGATCGGCGGCACCGTAGGTGATGGTGAAGTAGTTAGACAGATCGGAGGCCTGGAGATCGGTGCCGTCCTCGTTGGAGGTGACGTTGGATACGAAGGTATCGGTGATATCATCGGGCAGATCCACGGTGATGTCAGCGCGGAGACGGGCGATGGTACCGTCAGCCAGCTTGACAACGAAGCCTGCGAAGTGGTCGTTGGCGACCAGATGGGCCAGAGGAACCAGGATCTCGAAGCGGGAGGCGTGCTCACCGCCTGCGTCCTTGACACCGTCCTCAGTGGGCTTGGTGTAGTCGGGGTTGAAGACCATCTTGTAGTTATCCAGATAGTAGCCGAAGCTGTCGATGGGCTGATTGAAGCCGATCCAGCCGCGGAGGATCATGGAATCATGGACTTCACCTGCGGCGAAGGTGATGGTGTTATCCTGAGCGGTCAGCTTGTCGCCTGCACCGCCGTCCTCGGGGAAGTACATCTGGTTGTTGACATAGAAGGTGTCGAAGGAGGCGTTGGTCTGGCCTGCCTCCGCGGCCTCCACGTAAGGAGGATTCACCTTGAAGTCATAGGCCATGGCAGCCTCAGCAGACTTGAAGAAGGCCATGTACTGGATATCGAGGGTCTTGTCGGCCATATGGTCGGTGAAGATATCCAGGCGCAGGTAGTTGACCACACCGTCGGTGATGGAGGTCACGCCGCAGTTGGCCAGGTCAATGACCATGAGGTTCCATGCGCCGTCCTCGTTCCAGTCGATGCTGAAGAAGTCGCCCTGACCGTTGGGGCCGCCGCCGGAGCCGATGAAGATCTCACCGGGCAGAGGGCAATTGGTGCGGTAGGCGATGGCGAGGTAACCGGCCTCAACACCGGCACCGCTGAGGATCTGGAAGTAGGGATCACCGCCGGTAGAGGCCAGAGGCACGAAGGTGCGGTTGCCCTCGGTGGTGGCTTCGCCTGCGGAGACCTTGTTACCGCCGGTAGCGGAGGAGATGAGCTGATCGGGCTCGATCACGAGAACGGGCTCCATAGGATCCGCGGTGGGAGCCTCAGTGGGAGGATCGGTTTCGGGAGCGGGGGTGTCGGGCTCGTCGGTATCGGGAGCAGGAGTCTCGGGCTCGTCGGTGTCGGGAGCGGGAGTCTCGGGCTCGTCGGTATCGGGAGCGGGAGTGTCAGGCTCGTCGGTGGGAGCCTCGGTGGGGGTCTCGACGGTGGTATCGCCGACGGTGGTGTCATCGGGGGTCTCGCCACCGGTGCACGCTACGACGGTGAAGACCAGAGCGAGCATGAGAATTGCGATGAGTAGCAGCTTCTTCATGGGGGAACTTCCTTTCCTTAAAAATTAGGGTTTGCACCCTTGGGTATCCTATATTATATAACATTTCATCCAAAAAAGCAATAGAAAAAGAAAATTATTTAGAGAAAATCCAAAAAAAGTTACAATATTTCCTGCTTTTCATGCGGCTTTGTTCAAAAAAAGCCCGCCCCCAGTAAAAGGAGGCGGGCGGGATTATTGCGGGAAAGCGGTCAAACGGTCATTAAGCAACGAACTCGATGGAGTAAACCAGAGCGAAGCCGCCTGCCAGAGAATCGTGAGTCAGGAACACGGGACCGTTGTAGTCGATACCGGTCAGGTCGATCTCAAAGGGAGCGATAGCCCAGCCGTGGAGCTCGTAGGTCTTGGCTACGATGATGGTGTCCTCGTTGGGGGACATCTGCATATTCTTGTCGGCGTTGACCAGAGCGAAACGGTTGTGCTCGTTCTTGGCGTACAGATCCTGGGTGCCGGGGCCGTTGTCGGAGCCCCACATGATAACCACCTTGGAGTACTTGGACAGGTCGATCTCGCCCAGAGCGATGGAGCCCTGATGCAGGAGAGCGGCGGAGGAAACACCGCCGGCGGCGATCATATCGCCGTGGTTGGGAACGTCAGGGGTCACGAGGGTGGTCATGTGACCCGAGATCACCCACTGATCCTGGGGGATCACCAGGGTCTCGACGGCGGGATCCTCGGGAGTGGGCTCCTCAGGCTCGGCGTTGGGATCCACGAT
>JAFULU010000225.1 GCA_017483125.1 Clostridia bacterium | reverse complement strand
TCAGCACCGAGGCAAAGACGATGACGGTGTACATGAGGAACAGGTTGCCGCCGCCGAGGCTCACCAGAAGCTCGGCCAGCTTGTCGATGACCCCCGCCGAGGTGATGCCCTGGATGACCACGAAGAGGGAAGCCAGCAGCAGCAGGGTCTGGTAGTCCATCTCCTTGAACACGCCCTTGGTGGACTCCAAACTCTTGGTACGGCAGAGATTGACCACGATACCCACCAACAGCAGTACCATGCAGATGATACCGTTGCGAAGCTCGTACAGAGTCAAAAGCGCGCCGCCTGCGGGCCGGGGGATGAAGGAGGCCAGGATCAAGGCCGCCACGACCCCCACCATGAGGTAGGAGGGAACGAAGTCGGTGACCTCGGTCTTGTCGGTCAGGGTCAGAGGGCTGGTCTCCTTGCGGAAGAGGAAGAGCAGGATCACAACGGTCAGCGCCGCGCCCAGCTCCACCGCCCAGAAGATACCGGGACGGCCGCGGAACCAGAAGAAGTCGAAGAAGTTCATGCCGGCGTAACCGCCCAGCAGGATGGAGGTGGTGTCGCCCACCAGAGTCGCCGCGCCCTGTAGGTTGGAGGACACCGCGATGGAGATGATGGCGGGTACGGGGGACATATTCTGCTTCTTGCACACCGCCAGGGCGATGGGAGCGATCATGAGCACGGTGGCCACGTTGTCCACGAAGGCCGACACCACGCCCGCCAGCACCGCCATAGCCACGATGGCCATCTTGACGTTCCCAAACTTGGACAGCATGACGTCAGCGATCCGCATGGGCATCTTGGACTCAATGAACAGAGTCACGATACCCATGGTGCCCGCGATCATCATGAGGATGTTGAAGTCGATGGCGCCCACCACGGTCCCGAGACCGAACTCGATCTCCTCGCAGAAGAAGGTCAGCCACACCGAGAAGATCACCGCCGAGCAGAGGGCTATGTAGGACCGCACCTTGGGCAGGGTGAAGAGGAGGATGTAGGTGATGGCGAAGAGGATGATGGCTATGAGGAAGGGGGACATGGGTTTGGTTCCTTTCTTTTTTGATTCGGTTAACGTTTTCCTTTCATGACCCAACGAACAGGATTATGCTCAATGTAATTCCAGATTTCATGATACTTTTCCTGTGACCGAATGACTTCATCAAAAAAGGAGTCCTGCCACAGCGATTCATTCACTTGAAACATGGCTTTGTATTGTCGGGTGGTCACAGACTTGAAATCCTTGATCAACCCCTGTAGGGAGCGACGCCCTCGTCGCTCCTGAACCTGAAAGTCGTAATCACCTTTTGGGTTCGTGATCACATCGGGATTTTTGATCAGAATGATTCCGTGTATGTGATCGGGCATAAACACAAACTTTTGAATGAGTACGTTTTCATTCAAGGTTTCGATCTTGTACCAGCTTTCAAGCACCTTTTCTCCCAGTGGTGTGAGTGTTACCGAGGGTTTAGGAGCGACGAGGGCGTCGCTCCCTACGATGGGGTTGGTAGAAAGCGAAGGTTGGCTTTGTTCATCGAGGGTAATTGTGGATAACAGGCGAGCACGATGGTTGGTACAAATGGTTACGTAGTAATAGCCATATTTACCGTAATCATAGTTTTTCAGACGGTGGTTTTTTCGGTTATAAAAGGGCATTACTTTTCTCCCTTAAAAGTACTATCCATTGAAACAAGAATCCGGCGGGCTCATTATTTCAATTATCATAATTCTTGTGATCGTTGATTCTCGATTTGATCTTTGCAATCAAAGCAACAACAGCGGAAATGATATATAAAATCGCCAAGACTGCTACCACCGCAAGGAAAAGTAAAAGCTCAAACGAAAGGCTGGAGAGAAGTTCTTTCGGAAAAAATACTCCGACAACAAGAGCCACACAGCAAAGTCCTAACACAAGAACCGCGACAATGAATTCTTTTAATACTTCCTTCAATGCGTCTTTCCAAGTGTATTTTTGCTGTTTCATTTATCCTCCTTTGCAATGCACACGATATTTTCTATATGCCCCGTCCTCGGGAACAGATCCACCGGCTGGACCTCCCCGATCTCATACCCAAACTCTCTGAAAACCGCGCAATCTCTCCCCAGCGTCTCGGGCTCGCAGGAGATATACACCACCCGTCGGATCCCCCGCGCCGCGATCTCGGAGATCAGCTCTCGCGTGGTCCCCTTTCTCGGCGGGTCGATCACCACCAGATCGGGCGAAGGCGCGCCATTCTCCTCGGCGGCGGCCAGGAACTTGTGCGCGTCCGAAGCGTCCCCGCAGAAGAACCGCGCGCGGGTCTCATCCAGCCCGTTGAGGCGGGCGTTGACCTTGGCGCACTCCACCGCCTCGGGGATGATCTCGATCCCCGTCACGTCGGCCACGCGGTCGGCCATGGAGAGCCCGATGCTCCCCGCGCCGCAGTAGAGGTCAAGGAGATGCTCGGTGCCCGTCAGCCCCGCCATGTCGGCGGCGGTATTGTAGAGTAATTCTGCGGCATCGTGATTCACTTGGTAGAAGGACCCCGCCGACAAACGGAGCCGCTTGCCGCAGAGAATATCCTCCAGATAGTCCTTGCCCCACAGGGTCACGAATCTGTCACCCAACACCACGTTGGTGTTCTCGCGGTTGATGTTGAGCAGGATCCCGCACAGCTTGGGGAACCGCCCCACCAGCTCATGCACCAGCCCATCGGCGGCAGGCTTCGGGAGCCTTTCATCGTTGATGACCAGTGTGAGCAGGGTAGATCCGTCGGCGGCGCACCGCAGATAGATATGGCGCAGAGTGCCTTTGCCCGTTTCTTCGTCGTAAGCCGTCACGCGGTACTTGTCGCACAGCCTGCACACCTGTCGCACCAGCTCCCCGAAGAAGTCGGGCTGGAGGGCGCAGTCAAAGCAGGGGATCACCTTGTGGGTCTTGGCGGCGTAAAAGCCCGCCTCCATGCCACCCTTGCCCTGACGGACGGGGTACATCCCCTTGTTGCGGTAGCCGCGGGTGACGTGTTCTCCATCCCGCTTCACGGTCAGCACGGGGCGGATGACCACGTCCGAAAGCCCCGCCTGCCTGAAAGCCTTCTCCACGCGGGAATGCTTGGAGATCAGCTCGTCCTCATACTTCAGGTGGCGGTACACGCAACCGCCGCAGGCCTCGGGAGCGGTACAGAACTCCTCCTCCGCCCGCATGGGGGAGGGGGTCACGATCTCCATCAGCTTGCCCACACAAAAGGACTTGGTGCGCTTGATGATCTGGGCCTTCACCACGTCCCCCGTGACGGCACCCTTGATAAACACCACAAGCCCTGCGGCATTTTCCTCCGCAGGGCTGTTTTCGGCGGGGAGCCTCCCCACGCCGCAACCGAGATTATTCAGATCCTGTATGGTGACCGTCACCACCTCGGGCTTGTCCCCGCGGCGGTCTCCGCGGCGGTCGCTTCTCTGCTTAGACATAGAACTCCTTACCGTCCTCCAGACGCAGGCATCCCAGTCTGCCCCCGCGGCCCAGACCGCAGTCGATGAAGATGGTGCCGTTGCCGTAGAAGATGCGGTCAGCGCCGCCGCCCGACTCGGTGGTGGGGGTGTGACCCACGATGATGGTCTTGTCCTCGAAATACTTGGCGGTGGGGTCCAGGGACTCCGAGAAGAAGTCCTCGGGCTCCAGCCAGTCCAGCTCCACGTCGGGGGTGAAGTCGTAGATGCCCTGATGGATCAGCAGGTAGTCATGGCCGTTCACCGTGACCTCCTCGTAGAGGGGCATATCCGACAGGTAGTCGATGATCCCCTCCTGCATATCCTTGTCCAGCTTGCGGTAGCCCGACAGGGTCGGCTCGCCCCCATCCTGCACCCAGGCGGTCATCTCGCTGACGAACTCCTTGTCGGGAGCCTGTCCCTTCGCCATGGCGGCCTGCATCTTCTCGTAGCCCGCCAGCATCTTGACAGCGGTGAAATCGTGCTCGCCCGCGATGGGGTAGACGTTGAGACGATAGCTCATGTCCTCGATCAGCCCCATGGGATCGGGGCCGTAGTCCACGGTATCGCCCAGAACGTACAGCACGTCTCTGTCGGCGTTGAATCGGATGGTGGAGAGGAGGGTCTTGTACTCCTCGTAGTGTCCGTGAAGGTTTGCGACGACGTAGGTCATATGGTGGTCCTTTCTGCCCGTGCGCGCGGGCGGGGGAATATTTATACTCCATTATATTATACTACAGAGAGAGTGCTTTGTCAAGATATTTCGACCATAAGGGGACGGATGCGAACCGAATATGAACCCAAAATTCACCCTGTTTTACCTATCCCATCACCCCGCCCCCCTTGACAATCTCCCCGAAAAGTGGTATGATATATTCTGGACTATTTTTTAGTCCACTACCCCAAGCAAAGGAGTCCGTTGGGCTATCCCAACAAGTGAAATATATGGTTATGTGCGCCAGATGCCACAAGCGCATTGCTGTGGTATTCATTACGAAAATGGAAAACGGACAGAGAACCTCGGAGGGTCTCTGTATGCGCTGTGCCAAGGATGTAGGCCTGCCCGTCAACAATATGCTGGACGGCATCGCGGGCCAGATGGGCATCACCCCCGACCAGATCGCCTCCATGGAGGACAGCATGAACGAAATGATGGCCGCCCCCTCGGAGTCGGACGGCGTGGAGGACGGCGGCGCCCCCGCCATTGATATGCCCAGCCTCTTCGGTGAGGACGGGGAGGGTATGCCCCAGGGCATGGAGAATCTGGGCAAGAGCCTGGCCGCCATGTTCGGTGAGCTGAAGAAGAACGGCGAGAATCACCCCGCCCCCCAAGGCCAGAGCGGCGGTCACCAAAAGAAAAACGGCGGACAGAGCCAGTCTCGTAGCAAGAGCGGTAAGGAGCTGAAGTACCTCACCACCTACTGCCGCAACCTCACCGAGGCCGCCCGCAGAGGGAAGCTGGACCGTATCGTGGGCCGTGAGCGTGAGCTGGCCCGCGTCACCCAGATCCTCTGCCGCCGCCAGAAGAACAACCCCTGCCTCATCGGTGAACCCGGCGTGGGCAAGACCGCCATTGCCGAAGCCCTGGCTATCCGCGTGGCCAAGGGCGACGTCCCCTACAAGCTGAAAAATAAGGAAATTTACCTTGTCGACCTCACCGCCCTGGTGGCGGGCACCCAGTTCCGCGGCCAGTTCGAGTCCCGTATTCTGGGCCTGCTGGGCGAGGTCCAGTCCGAGGGCAACATCATCCTTGTCATTGATGAAGTCCACAACATCGTGGGCACCGGCGAGGCCGAGGGCTCGGTCAACGCCGCCAATATCTTAAAGCCCGCCCTCTCCCGCGGCGAGGTGCAGATCATCGGCGCTACCACTCTGACCGAGTACCGCAAGTACATCGAGAAGGACACCGCCCTGGAGCGCCGCTTCCAGCCCGTTATGGTGGAGGAGCCCTCCATTGCCGAGTCGGTGGAGATGCTGAAGGGCATCAAGCACTACTACGAGGAGTACCACAACATCCGCATCCCCGACGGGGTGCTGGTGAAGGCCGTCACCATGTCCGAGCGGTACATCACCGACCGCTACCTTCCCGATAAGGCCATCGACCTTCTGGACGAGGCCGCCGCTCACCTCTCCCTCTCCAGCGGCTCTCTCAACGAGACCTACGAGATCCGCGACCGCCTCCTGGAGATCAAGACCCGCCGCGAGGCCCTGGAGACCCAGGAGACCCCCGACGGAGACGAGAAGGCCATGCAGAGAAAGTACGAGGAGCTGGCGGGTATCAAGGCCGAGGAGCTGAAGCTCTCCGCCCGCCTCTCCGAGCTGGAGCCCGACTGCGAGAGCATCACCCTCACCGCCGCTGAGCTGGCCTCGGTCATCGAGGTCTGGACGGGCATCCCCGCCACCACCATCACCGAGAACGAGTTTGAGCAGGTGGATAAGCTGGAGGCCCGCCTCAAGGAGCATATCGTAGGCCAGGACAAGGCGGTCAACGCCGTGGCCCGTGCCGTCAAGCGCAACCGCGCGGGTGTCTCCGCCAAGCGCAAGCCCGTGTCCTTCATCTTCGCGGGCCCCACGGGCGTGGGCAAGACCGAGCTGGTCAAGACCCTGGCCAACGACCTCTTCCACTCCCCCGAGACCCTCATCCGTCTGGATATGTCGGAGTTCATGGAAAAGGAATCGGTCTCCCGCATCATCGGCTCGCCTCCCGGCTACGTGGGCTACGACGACGCGGGTCAGCTCACCGAGAAGATCCGCCGCAAGCCCTATTCGGTGGTCCTCTTCGACGAGATCGAGAAGGCCCACCCCGACGTGCTGAATATCCTGCTCCAAATATTGGATGACGGCCGCCTCACCGACGCCCACGGCAAGACCGTGAACTTTGAGAACACCGTCATCGTCATGACCACCAACGCGGGCTCCGACCGCCAGACCGCCTCCATCGGCTTCGGCGGCAGCGAGGATATGGCGGAGGATGCCACCATGAAGGCCCTCTCCGCCTTCCTGCGCCCCGAGTTCATCAACCGCGTGGACGAGATCGTCACCTTCCGCGCCCTGGATAAGGATGACTTCACCCGCATCGTCCGCATCATGCTGGGCGAGCTGACCGATGCCCTGGCCGAGAAGTCCCTCACCCTGAAATACACCGATGCCGCCGCCGCCCACATCGCCGAGAAGTCCTTCTCCGCCAAGTTCGGTGCCCGCAATATGCGCCGCTACATCCAGCGCAACGTGGAGGACGCCATCGCCGAGGCGGTCATCGCGGACTATACCCATAGCCTGAGCCAGATTTTGGTTCACGTCAAGGATGGAGAGCTGAAGGTTACTTGTATGTAAATTGCAGTTTATGGGACTGTTGGTTCGTGCTGACCCATGGGTGTTGCCCTCTCACCCGCCTATGGCGGGAGCTCCCCCAGAGGGGGAGCCTTTCGTACTAAACCCACCGAAATCCCGTTTCCCGACAAGTGTTTTCCCGCCGTTCTGAGGCTCCCCCTCTGGGGGTGCCTCCTCGCAAGCTCGGGCGCGAAGCGGTGAGAGGGCAAATATCGCGGGCAAGCCGCAAACAAACAGACCGATAAACCCAAATCTGAAAGGAGCACCCCTATGAATGACCGTTATCTCCGCATCATGGCGCGCTCCCTTTCCGCCTACCCCGACTCCCACATCCGCCGCTACCTCGACGAGGTCAGGGAGAACGGCCTCACCGAGCACGGCTTTCCCCGCCTCACCGCCAATATCGGTATCCTTCTGTCCCACGGCATCCGCGCCGACCTGGCTCCCCTTTTCCGCGAGATGATGGATCTCTGCTGTACCGAGATCCCCCGCGTCAAGGCCGCCAACGACTTCTCGGTGCGGGAGATCATTTGTTGTCTTACCGAGCTGGAGGCGGTGGGACTGTTCCCCGAGAACGTCCCCCGCTGGAAATCCGACCTCACGACCATTGTCCCCGAGGCCTGCTACAACTGCTACGCTACCAAGCCCGAGTCGGGGGTGCGCAACTGGGCACTCTTCACGGCGGTCAGCGAGTACTTCCGCCAGGATATGGGACTCTGCGATTCCCGTGATTTCATCGACCTCCAATTGCAGGTCCAACTCAAATGGCTGGACGAAAACGGCCTGTACTGCGACGCGGGCGGGTACCCCCACCAGCCCATCATGTACGACCACGTCTCCCGCGGTCTCTTCGCCCTCCTGCTCCATAAGGGCTACCGAGGGAAGCACTACGCCGCCATAGACGATTGCCTCCGCTGCACGGGCATGGCGACCCTGGCCATGCAGTCGGTGACGGGGGAAATGGCCTTCGGCGGGCGGAGCAACCAGTTCCTCCACAACGAGGGCTGGCTGGCCGCCCTGCTGGAATACGAGGCTAATCGCTACGCAAGGGAAGGAGACCTCCCCCTCGCCGCCCGCTTCAAGTCCGCCGCTCTCCGCGCCGTGGAGGCCGCCGAGGAATGGCTGTCCAAGACCCCCATCCGCCATATCAAGAACCGCTACCCCACCGAGACCCGCTACGGCTGTGAGGGCTACGCCTACTTCGATAAGTACATGATCACCACGGCCTCCAACTTCTACGCCGCCGCCCTCATCTGCGACGAGTCCATCCCCGCCGCCCCCGCCGAGGATACGAATCCCACCGCCTACCTCACCTCCGACCGCTTCCATAAGCTCTTTCTGAAGGCGGGAGGCTACGGCCTGGAGTTCGACCTCAACGCCGACCCCCACTACGACGCGAGCGGCCTCGGCAGAGTCCACCGCAAAGGAGCCCCCTCGGCCATCTGCCTGTCCCAGCCCTGCGCAGAAGCCCCCAGCTTCACGGTGGATATCCCCACACCCGTAGCCCTGTCCCTCTGCCCCGCCCGCAAAACCCCCGAGGGCTGGGTATTCGCCGCCGACCCCACGGCAAAATACGAGGTCAAGGCCTACGCCGCGGACGGGCACACCGCTACCGCCACCCTCACCTGTACCTACGGGGAGCATACAGCCCCACTGACCTATACCGTCTCCGCCGATGGCGTCACCATCACCCAAAGCGGGGAAGGGGAGCAGTCCCATACCCTCCCCGTCCTTGCCTTTGACGGCGAGATCCACCCCGCCGTGACGGTGGAGCCCTCGTCTGTCACCGTAGCCTACGAGGGCTGCACCTGCCGCTATACGGCAAACGGCGGGATCACCGACACGGGGGTCACCGCCGCCAACCGCAACGGCCACTACAGAGTCCTTTGCGCCTCTGCCTTTGGTTCGTTGCGTGTCCACATCGAGATCATCTGATTCTACCCTCACCGTCCTATGCGGTGAAGCCCAAACGAGGAGGTACCCATGTCCTCAAACCAACAACCCCGCGACCGCAGGGTACGCCGCAGGATCAACCCCGCCACCGCCTCGGTGGAGGAGCTGCTCACCCACCTGGCCACCGACCCCGCCGCGGGCCTGTCCCCCAAGGAGGCCGAGCGCAGACTGAACGCCTCTGCCGCAAAGCCCCTCTACGCCACCCATGCCCGCTCCTTCGCGGACTGCGTCAAGGCGGTCTCCCGTGAGCCTGCCCTGTGGCTGCTGCTGGCCGTCTCCCTCATATCCCTGTTCTTTGACCGAGTGACCCTCGGTCTTGTCTGCCTGCTTCTGGGGCTGGGGAATACTGCCCTGTCTGCCTTCTTCCTCTACCGCGCCTCTGCCGTGGACGCCGCCATGACCGCCTACGACGCCCCCCTCTGCCGTGTCCTGCGGGGACGGCGGATCTGCCGCGTGGGTGCCTCGGAGTTGGTCCGCGGGGACATTCTCCTCCTCTACCCCGGGGACATGATCCCCGCCGACTGCCGCCTTCTCCGTACCGACGGCCTCGTTGTCTCGGAGCGGGAGATCGACACCGACCCCGCCCGCCCCTCCCACCGTCTGGAGAAGGACGCTACCGCCACCCCCGAGTCGGTGGGGAGCTTCCGCCTCTCCCCCGTCAATATGGTCTTCGCGGGAGGTGTCGTGGAGGAGGGCTTCGCCATTGCCGCCGTCATCGCCGTGGGTAGCGAGACCCACCTCGGCGGCCTTACGGGCGGTCTGACCTCCCCCCATGCGGGCAAACGTCCCACCCTCTTCAAAAAGTCGGTGCGGTGGCTGTCCCTCTGCAATCTGGGGCTTCTGTTTTTGATCCTCCCCGTCACCGCCATCGGTATCTTCACCCTCGGTGACCGCTACGAGCTACTGGATATCTTCCTCTCCGCCCTGGCCGTGGCTTCTGTGACCCTCACCGAGCAGGTGCTGGCCCGCGGGAGTTTTCTGGTGGCCTCCCTCCGCAGAAAAGCCGCCTCCGAGCGGGACACCGCCAACAGCGCCGACCTCAAGTCCGCCACCGACCCCGAAAGACTCACCGAGGTCACCGACCTCATCCTCGTAGGCTCCGCCGCCCTCCACGACGGGGAGAGCCACGCCGAGACCCTACATATCGGGGAGCATACCTACCGCTGTGACCGCCCCGAGGCCGACGAGCACGCCAAGGCGGTGGCCGAGCTTCTGTACCTCTACCGCCACGGTCTGCTCTCCTACCCCGCCGCGGGAGACGGGGAGGGAAGCGTCTCTGCCGACACCGCCCTGATCCTGGCCGAGGCTCTGTCCGAGTGGGCCGAGATCGACACCGACGCCCTCCTGGTCCGCGCCAAGGACATCCGCGCCGAGATCGACGGTATCTCCGCCGTGTTCCCCACCGCCGAGGGCAACCGCCGCGTGACCGTCACGGTGACCGACGACTTTGAGGCGGTCAAGGCCTGCAATACCCGCTGTGAGGAGGGCCTCATGCTCCCCATGAACGAGGCCTGGCGCGGAGATCTCTACCGTGCCCACAGAGAGGCCATCCGAACGGGACGTCTCACCCTGTTCGTCCTGACCCGCGGGGGTGGGGAGACCGCCGTCCGCGGAATGCTGACCTACGCCCCTCATACCAGCCGTAAGACCGCGGGCACCGTCAAGTCTCTGGAATCCGCGGGCATCCGCGTCAGCCTATTCTTGAAGGATCACTCCGACGTGGATCTCCGCGCCGCGGGGGAGTGCGGTCTCACCGAAAGCCGCGCCGCCCTGTCTCTACAGACCACCGACACCCCCGTCCCCACCCTGCTGGAGGAGGGCCACCGCGCCTTCACCGACTGTACCGCGGATCAGATCGAGTCCGCCATCCGCACCCTCCGTGACAGCGGCCGCACCGTGGCTGTCCTGTCGGTAGAGGGAGAGGACGTGACCCTGCTCAACGCCGCCGACGTGGCGGTCACCTGTGCCCCTGCCCTCTACCCCTCCGCCGAGTCGGGCCATCCCCGTGTCACGTCCAAAGCCGCCTCGTCCCACGATGCCCTGTCGGATCCCGACGGTCACCCCAACAGCCCCCTGGCCACCGATCTGGCCCGCCGCCGCGCCGATATCGTGGTGCGCCGCGCTACCCCCGAGGGAGGAGGCGTGGGAGGCTTCCGCCGCGCCCTCCTCTGTGCCGACCAGACCAAGGATACCTTGGATCGGGTCTTCGGCTTTACCCTCCTGTCCCAGACCGCCCGCCTCCTTCTGCTGATCCTCCCCGTCCTGCTGGGTGCCGCCCTCCCCGCCGCTCCCGTGCTCCTTCTGTCGGGTATGGGCATCGACCTGCTGATCCTTCTGACCTCCCTGTCCCTGCCTCACCCCGCCACTCCCCGTCCCCGCCGCTCCATGGAGTCGGGGATCATCACCCCCCATACCACCTACCTCGGTGAGCTCATCGCCGTGGCCGCCGCCGTGACCCTGCCCGTGTTGGCCGCCGCCGTCTGCCGCTTCTGCGATCTGGACTTCGGGGGAGATATGTCCCATTTTCTCCTTCTGTGCCTGGTGGGACTCCAGACCGTCATCTACCGCTCCTCCCCCCTCCCCCGCAAGGATCGCACCGTCTTCCTTACCACCATGATCCTGATCCTTGCCTACGTAGCCGCCCTGGCGGTGGCCCTGTCGGCGGGACTCCACCCCATCTGGGCGCTGGCCGTTCCCCTCACCTCTCCCGTTCTGTATCTGGCGGTGAGACCCATCGTAAAGCACGCCGTGACCCACAGGGGACGGACGGGGAAGTGATAAAGTCCCGTTCCTCCGCATATTCTCTACCACTTTATTTACCGTGGGAAGGAATATACCTATGAGAGAGATCACCACAACCGACCTCTGCGCCATGGAGGTCATCAATCTCTGCGACGGAGGCAGACTGGGCTACCCCTCCGCCCTGGAGCTCTGCCCCGAGGACGGCAAGATCACCGCCCTCATCATCCCCCGTGAGTGCGGCTTTCTGGGGCTGGGCAAGACCGAACGCTACCGCATCCCCTGGTGCCGCATCGAGTGCATCGGGGAGGACGCGATCCTGGTCAAGCTCACCGCCGCCGAACTGACGAATTGCCTCGTGGGCGGGAAAGGGAAGCGAAAATAAAATTGTAAACAAATTGTAAAATTCAAAAATCCCTATTGCAAAACAGAAAGGGGTATGGTATAATACACCAGTGTGCGCAAAAAGCACACATATTAAATACACACACAGACGCAATCGGTGGCTTGGTGTCCTCGGAACGACTCCCCAGGATCAGCCGCACGTGCCTCTGTGGTGGAAAAACCAAAAGGAGGACATAGAAATGTCTATCATCACCATCAAGCAGCTGCTGGAGGCCGGTGTCCACTTCGGTCACCACACCCGCCGCTGGAACCCCAAGATGCAGGAGTACATCTTCACCGAGAGAAACGGCATCTACATCATCGACCTGCAGAAGACCGTCAAGAAGTTCGAGGAGGCCTACAACTTCGTTCGTGACCTCTCCGCTCAGGGCGGCACCCTCCTGTTCGTCGGTACCAAGAAGCAGGCAGCCGAGGCCATCAAGGAAGAGGCTGAGCGCTGCGGCCAGTACTACGTCAACGTTCGTTGGCCCGGCGGTATGCTGACCAACTACAAGACCATCAAGCGCTCCATCAGCCGCCTGAACGGTCTGAACAAGATGCAGGAGGACGGCACCTTCGATCTGCTCCCCAAGAAGGAGGTTGCAGGTCTGCAGAAGGAGATCTTCGACATGGAGAAGTCCTACGGCGGTATCAAGACCATGGAGAGACTGCCCGACGCCATCTTCATCGTTGACCCCCACAAGGAGCACATCGCTGTTCTCGAGGCCAAGAAGCTGGGTATTCCCGTGATCGCTATCGTGGACACCAACTGCGATCCCGACGACGCCGACTACGTCATTCCCGGTAACGACGACGCCATCCGCGCCATCAAGCTGATCTCCTCCGTCATGGCTGACGCCGTCATCGAGGGCCGTCAGGGCGAGCAGACCGTTGAGGCTGAGACCGTCGAGGCTACCGACGCCGAGTAATTCCGGCACTCAACCCCTATTCTATAAAAAAGAGGTATACTATCATGGCAAACATTTCCGCAAAGGACGTTGCCGAGCTGCGTAAGCAGACCGGTATCGGTATGATGGAGTGCAAGAAGGCACTCGTTGAGACTGACGGCAACTTCGAGGCCGCCATCAAGCTGCTCCGCGAGAAGGGCGAGCTGAAGGCCGCTTCCAAGATCGCAACCCGTATCGCCGCCGATGGTATCGTTGCCATCATGAAGGAGGGCGACCTGACCGCTATGATAGAGGTCAACTCCGAGACCGACTTCGTCGCTAAGAACGAGTCCTTCCAGGAGTTCGTCAGAAACCTGCTGAAGACCATCCTGGCTACCAAGCCCGCAAACCTGGAGGCTCTGATGGCTTCCCAGTACGTCGAGGGTGGCATCACCGTCGAGGAGAAGGTGAAGGAGGAGATCTTCAAGATCGGTGAGAAGCTGAGCGTTCGCCGCTTCGTCCTGGTCGAGGGTCTGACCGCTACCTACATCCACGGCGCAGGCTCCATCGGTGTTATCGTTAAGTTCGACACCGACTGCGGCGACAAGGAGGGCTTCGCTGACTTCGCCAAGAACATCGCTCTGCAGATCGGCGCATATCCCACTCCTTACCTGACCAGAAACGACGTTCCCGCTTCTGTCCTGGAGTCCGAGAAGTCTATCATCAAGGCTCAGCTGGCCAACGATCCCAAGATGGCCAACAAGCCCGAGAAGGTCCTGGACGGCATCGTCACCGGTAAGCTGGGCAAGTTCTACGAGGCGAACTGCCTGGTTGACATGGCCTACGTCAAGGAGGACGACATGACCGTCGCTCAGTACGTTGCCAAGACCGCCAAGGAGCTGGGCGGCAACATCGCCATCGCTTCCTTCTCCCGCTTCGAGAAGGGCGAGGGTATCGAGAAGAAGGAAGAGGACTTCGCTGCCGAGATCGAGAAGCTCGCTTCCGGCAAGTAATTCCTGCGTCATTTACCGTCAATTACGGGCGTCGCGCACAATCGCGGCGTCCGTTTTTTTGTTGCACTTTTCCCGGAGTCTTAACCAAAGATTCATGAAAAAAACACTTGACAAAAGCACAGAGTTCGTGTATAATATAGAGTGATATTTTATGTACGCTCAAGACCTGTCGCGAGTGTGCTGAACGAAACAAAAGTTAGGAGAATCATATGGCAAGCCGTTACATCAAAGAGCAACAGAAGGTCCAGGTGGATCTCGTTCTCCTTTGGAGAGTGCTGCAGGCGAACCTCATCAAGATCGGCGTGGTCGCGCTGCTTTTGGGTGCCGCCCTCGGCCTCTATCGCTATACCAACGCGGTTCCCACGTACACCACCGAGACCAAATTCCTGGTGAACGGTGTGCAGATCCTGCGTGATGATAATTTGGAGATCATGGGTGCCGTGGCTGTCAATAACGCGTCTGCGGGTGCCGCTGTCGCCTACAATGCCCCCTATATCATTATGGAGGATAAGGCACTCAACAGCGTTTGTGAGTACCTGAAGAATAACTACGGGAACGATTACGGCAACATCACCCGCCGTGACGTGAGAGGTATGCTGAGCATTACCGTGGATAACCAGATCGTTGTGGTCAAGGTGGTGTCCACGGATAAGAAGGTCACATACGACGTAGCCACCGCCGTGCAGAATACGGTTCCCGCTTCTATGGACTACTACTTCGGTATTGTGAACACCGAGGGCGTGGAGATGATCGAAAGCGTGGCCAAGGCCATCACCATGGCCAGCGAGGAGAACATCAGCACCGTGGGCCGTAATACCGTCATGTACGCTCTGCTGGGCTTTGGCATCGGTATGGTCCTGGTCTACGTCTTCTGTGTCCTGCGTACCTACTTCGATAACACCATCTACAACGAGGATGACCTGAAGAACCTCTTTGAGGTTCCCGTGGTCGGTCAGATCCCCACGTGGGAGAACTCCAAGGTGGGCGATAAGGCCTTCAAGGACAAGTCAAGGCACAACCACTTCAAGGGAGGAAAGGACTCCTCCAACGCCGATAGCGGTAACCTGATGTCCGACCGTGACTACGAGGGTCGTCTGCTGAACAAGAAGACCCCCTTCGCCATCACCGAGGCCTTCAAGACCCTGCGTACCAATATGTGCTACACCACCAAGGGTGAGAAGTGCGCGATTTACGGTATTACCTCCGCCTACGTCAGCGCGGGTAAGTCTCTGATCATTTCCAACATGGCCATCTCCTTCGCCCAGATGAACAAGAAGGTCCTTCTGGTGGACGGTGACCTCCGTTGCCCCGTGATCCACAAGATCTTCAGCCTGGACAATAAGGTCAACGGCCTCAGCGACCTGCTGGCCGGTATCTGCACCTACGAGGAGATCTACCGCAGAAACGGCGGATACGAGAACCTCAACATCATCGCCAGCGGTAAGATCCCCCCCAACCCCGCGGAGCTTCTGGCTTCCTCCAATATGAAGGAATTCATCGCTACCGTCAAGGAAGAGTATGACGTGGTTCTCATCGACCTGCCTCCTATCTGTGAGGTCAGTGACGCGGGTATCGTCAGCGATCTGGTGACCGGCTTTACATTCGTGGTTCGTGCAGGCTACTCCGACCGCCGTATGATCAGCCACGCCGTGGAATCCATGGAAGGCTTTGGCGCGACTCTGTCGGGCTTCATCCTGAACGATATCGACATCAAGTCCGGCGACTACTACAAGAATAAGTACTACAGCAGCTACAGTAAGTACCGCTTCAGCAAGGGTAAGTACGGCTACTATCGCCACTTCAAGTACGGCTACTACAAGGGCTACTACAACCGCTACGGTTACTCCCGTTACTCCCGTTACTCCCATTACAGCAACTACGGCGCAAGCTCCTACAGCAACAGCTATAGCCGCGCTCATGCCGAGGCAATTGCCGAGTCCGAGCTTCTGAACGAAGAGAATTCCGAGATGCTTGAGAATCCCGAGGTTCTTGAGACTGAGGATACCGCCGTCCTGAACGAGAATATCGCGGAGACTGTGGAGACCGAGGATATCGAGGATATCGAGAACGTCGAGGACACCGAGGAGACCGAGGACACCGAGGAGATCGAGGATACCGAGGAGACCGAGGAGATCGAGGATACCGAGGAGACCGAGGAGATCGAGGACACCGAGGATATCGAAAACACCGAGGAGACCGAGGACATCGAGGACATCGAGGAAACCGAGGAAATCGAGGAAATCGAGGACACCGAGGAGACCGAGGAAACCGAGGAGGATGACGGAAACGCCACCTTTCGTGATTCCGATCACGACGCCAACGTTTGATACGCTCACAGTAGCTATCCCCACGGAGGAGGACTCCCCCTCCGCCGAAATAGTCCCCCCCGCCGAGGAAGAGGAGCCCTCCGCCGACCAAGCG
>JAFULU010000224.1 GCA_017483125.1 Clostridia bacterium | reverse complement strand
GGACCGAGCACGAATATCTGACCCCCTACAGCGAGAAGGCGATCGCTTATCTCACGGAAAATCAAGCCTTCACCGAGGAATACGGCGAGGTCACCCTCCGCATCAAAAGCTATACCTACAGCTATCTCGACCCCAAAAAGTACACGCCTCTCCCCTTTGGCCCCGGATGCCCCGCCACCGCAGAAGAGTTTGAGGCAGAGCTTGCCTACCTCACCGTCGAGGTGCGCTTCTCGGGTATCCATTCGGTCAACGTCTTCTTTGAAAAGACCCCAGACGGAAGCCTTGAGATCACGGGCTGGGAGTCTGATGACAAGTAAATCCCGATACCGCTCTCGCGCGAGGGCGGTATCTTTTTTGCGGGTTTCGCTCCTCCCCCTTTACAAATTCCCCAAAATATGCTATACTACAACCAACAAAACCAAGGAGGACACCCCTATGCTCCGCCACCCCTTTGACAAGCAGTTCGACCTCCCCGCAGGCTCGGTGACCCTCACGGGCATCCCAGACCAAAAGATCCGCACCATCACCGAGGGCACCCTCAAGGTCATTGATATGCACGCTCTGGCCGACTACTTCCGCAACACCATGGATATGTTCGCCACGGGTGAGTTCTGGGGCAAGCTCATGCGGGCCTCCTGCCTCATCTGCTCCTATACGGGTGATCCCGCCCTCCGCGCCATTGTGGACGAGGCCGCCAGAGATATGCTCTCCCTCCAGAGAGCCGACGGCTGTCTCTCCACCTGCCCCGATCATACCCAGCCCAACGGCTCCAACGGCTCGGATCTCTGGGAGCGCAAGTACGCCCTCATGGGACTTCTGGCCTACTACGAGCTGACGGGAAGCCCCGACGCCCTGGAGGCCTGCGTGAAGCTGGTGCGCTACACCAACAGTCAGGTGGGCCTTCCCCCCAAGACCCCCATCACCGAGACTGGCTGGGCCTTCTGCGGCATTGAGTCCTCCTCCATCCTGGAGCCTGTCCTCCGTGTCTACCGGATCACGGGGGACCCCGCCGCCCTGGAGCTGGGGACCTACATCGTAGAGAGCGGCTGCTGTAAGCGGGAAAACATCTTTGAGGCCATCAAAAACGGAAAGTCCCCCGTGGAGATCGGGAGCAACGGCATCCCCGAGCAGAGCATCGCCAAGGCCTACGAGATGATGTCCTGCTTTGAGGGCCTGTGCGAGTACCACCGCGTCACGGGCGACCCCGAGGCTCTGGAAACCGTCAAGACCTTCTGGAATAAGGTCATCGAGGAGGAGATTACCCTTCTCGGCTCAGGCGGTGCCGACGCTCCCTTCAACTTAGGCCCCGGTACGGGCGAGCAATGGAACCGCACTCGCTTTGAGCAGACCAACCCCGCCATTGACCTTATGATGGAGACCTGCGTGACCGTCTACTGGATGCGCCTCTGCCACCAGCTCCTCCGCCTGACGGGGGAGGTCAAGTACGTCGACGAGCTGGAGAAGAGCCTCTACAACGCCATTTTCGGTGCCCTGAAGCCCGACGGCTCCTTCTTCGAGTATTTCCCCCGCTTCAACGGAGTCCGCAACCCCAAGGTCAATTATTCCTTCAACATCAAGGGCTTTGATCTCTCCTGCTGTACCGCCAACGGCCCTACGGGTCTGGGCATGTCCCCCTACCTCGCCTTCGCGGGCACCCCCGACGGCGTGGCGGTGAACCTCTATGAGAACGGCAGAGTCCGCGTGCCCTTTGGTGACGCCGCCGTGACTCTGGTTATGGAGTCCGACTACCCCATGGTGGGCAAGGCCACCTTGAAGGTGGTGTCGGTGG
>JAFULU010000223.1 GCA_017483125.1 Clostridia bacterium | reverse complement strand
CCCTCGTAGCGGTATTTGACGTTCTCCACCACGATCTCGCCGCCCCGCGCCACAATACCCTCGGGATTCTCCTTGATCTTGGGCTCGTAGTCGAGGAAGGAGCGAAGGTTTTCGATGTACAGGGCGTGCTCGTGGAAGGAGACCAGGTTCGTCACCAATCCCTGGAGGTAGCCCGATACCGAGCCAATGGAGTTGAGCACCACGATGCAGTCACCCACGCCTACCGTGCCCTGCACCAGGGTGGCGTAGACGGCGTAGAGGCAGGCACCCAGCACCGTGACCACCTCGTGGGAGATACGGCAGATATAGTCCAGAGCGGCGTTGCGGATACCGTACTTGCGCTTGATCCTCTCCACCGCCACGGTGGTCTCGTCCAGATCCGACAGGAGCTTATCCGACATACCCGTCAGACGCATCTCCTTGGCGTAATCCTGGAGGTAGAAGCCTCTTTGGATGTAGTTGGCCTTCCACGCCAGCTTCTGGATGTCCTCGTTTTCCTTGAAGGCGATCTTGTTGCGTTTTTTGCGGATGAAGCCCACGCCGAAGGGAATAAGGGCGAAGAGCATGAGGATGGGGTCGATGCTCCAGAGCAGAAGGGCGTTGGCGATGAGGGAGAAGACCTGCCCGAAGAGCCGCTCCAGGGCCCAGAGGACGTTGAAGGCCCGATCCTCGGCCTCGTTCATGGCCTTGACGTACTTTTCGTAGTAGGCGGGATCCTCGTAGCAGGACAGCTCCACCGCCCGCATCTGGGTGTAGAGGGCGGTACGGATGGCCATGGAGAGCTTACGCTGGCTGATGGGGGCGTAGATCTGCCAGAAGGCCTGCTGGGCGAAGAAGACCGTGATATGGATGGCGAACATACCCAGAATGAACCAGGTGAGGGTCATGGGGTCGCCGCCCTCCCCCAGGTGGTCCACCACCACCTTGAGGAGGAAGGAGCCGCTGAAAAACTCGATCACCGACCAGGAAAGGTCCAGGATGATGTCGATGAAGATGTAAGCGGGGGCGGCGCGGCGGATCATCCCCAGCATATAGAGATTGTTTTGGAGGACACGGCGAAGAGAGAGCCGCTCGGGCTTCTTTTCGGCGGGGTTCTTTTTGGTTTTTTTACTCATAATTCAAACAAAGGGGTGTAGGGGTCGGGGAACGAACGGAGCATGGGATGGAGTGCGGAGCGACTTTCACCTATATAGTATCATTCCGAGCCGAAAGGTTTGTTCTTTTGGCTCATTTTGGTGAAATTTTACCGCCTATATCCCCGTTTGCGCCGTACCGCGTGGAAAAATACGGCTATTCGGGGGGATTCTTGGGCTTGCCGGCGGGCTTCACCATCCCGAAGGGCAGAGCGTGCCGTCCCTCCTCGTGGCGAATGAGCAGGACCATTTCCTCCCCGTCGGGGCATTCGTAGACCTCACGGGGGCAGAGTCGTTTCCCCTCAAAGACCGCGATGCGCACCCGTCCGTCCTCCTCCCAGGGGAGGGCGTCGATGGCGGGGGCGGAGTCGGGCTCGGCCACGGCAAAGAGGGCGTCGATGTCCACCCCGAAGGTCTCCGCCATGGCGGGGAGGAGGGAGACGTCGGGGCAGGAGAGCTGGCGCTCCCACTTGGACACGGCCTGGGAGGTGACCCCCAGCCTGTCGGCCAGAAGCTCCTGGGTCAGCCCCGCGGCGCGGCGAAGGGAGGCGATGTTCTCACCCAGACGGGAAAAATCGTATTTCATGGCTTGGGTCTTCCTTTCCGCGCGCGGTAAGGGCGCACGCATCCTCCTTATTGTACCACATGAGGACGGCTTTTTCAATAAACCGATGGTTGTTTTTCCCGTACACGGCGTAGGGAAAAAGGAAAAAGCCCCGCCGCGTGGGCAGGGCTTAATGGGTTGCGGGAATTACTCCAGAACGATGATAACGGTCTTACCCTCGGCCAGAGCCTGGTCCTTGATGGACTCGAAGGCCTTGGACTGGCCCTCATCCTCGTAGTAAGCCTTCCATCTCTTACCGTCGCCGGCAGTCAGCTCGCCGATGGTCTTCAGGATGCCGTTCTCGTCGAAGCAGGTGATCTCCTCCTCGAACTCGCCGGCGCAGAACATCTCGATGGCGTCGCCCAGAGTACCGTTGCAGGAGGTCTCACCCTGGTACTTGGTGGTGGAGCCTTCCTTGATGATGAGGTTGACCTTGATGGCAACCGTAACGGGGGCCTCGGTGGTGTCCTCGTTCTTGTCACCGCTGTCGCAAGCGATGAAAGCGGAGCCCAGCAGGCAGACGGCCATGATGACGGCCAGGATCTTCAGAAGCTTCATGATGAATTCCTCCAAAATGTTTATTTTTGACAGCACTATTATACAACATTTTGAGGAAAATGTCAACGCCTTCTCACAATTTTTCATTTTATGAACAAAACAGGCCCCGATAAAATTGTGCAAAATGCCCTTTTCAGTTGTGCAGGATGACGGCGACGTGGCACAGAAGCAGGCAGATCAGCCACACCGTCACCCCGCCGCAGACCCAGGCGGGAAGCGGGTGGGTCCTCAGCCATGACAGAAAGCAAACCACCCCTGCTGCCACCCCCACGGCAAGGTAGAGCCACGCGGGGAGCAGTAGGAAGGAGCCGAAGAAAAGTCTATACCACGCAAAGGAAAAGGTCACCTCCACCACCAGAAAGGTCAACCCTCTCCACAAAGCCGCCTCACGGGAATGGCCGCCCGCGGGACAGGCCAGCGCGTAGCCCGCCGCCGCACCCAGAAGGGTATATCCCGCCAGCCAGAAAAGCCCCGTGAGCCACAGAGGGGGCAGAAGGGCATCGGCACCCAGCAAGCGCAGGATGGGCAGGGGATTTCCTGCCGTCGCGGTTACCGAAACCGCCATGAGAAGCCCCGCTCCGCCCCCGATCAGGGCGTAAGTTTTATGAATTTTGCCAAAAGAGTTGGTCATTTTCACGCGTATCACCTCCAAGGGGGTTTTTTGGAGTATATGCGCGAGGGGTGATAAACATGAGGAAAGCCAAGGCCGCTGTGACCTTGGCTTTCGCAAGTGATTTTTGATTACTTCATGTTCTCGTAGCCGATGAGGGTCTGGAGAATGGTCTGGGCGTAGACACGGCAGAAGAAATCGTTGGGGTGGTTGATGTTGTTGCCGGAGTAATCCTGGAACTCCTTGTGCTCCAGAATGGCCTTGGAGGTAGAAGTCACGCAGGCCACGGCGCAGGGGATACCGTCCTCCACGTAGTCCTCGGCGGTCTTGATGAGCTCGGGCTCCTGCTTGTCCTGGAGACCGTACCAGCCGTTGGTGGCGTTAGGGTTGGGCACCATGGTGGAGACGAACATGAGGGCGCAGTCGCTGTCCAGCTCCCGGACGCCGTCCAGGACGTACTTCATGGTTTTGGCCACGGTACGGGCGGCGGAGCCCGCGTCGTTCATGCCGTAGGCGATGAGGAACAGGTCGCAACCGTACTCCTCCACGAAGGGCTTAACGTAGGTATCGAAGTTCTGCTTACCGTTCTGGGAGGTCCAGCCGCCCACCGAGGGGTTGATGTAGGTGATGGTGCCTCGGTCACCCGCCACGTAATCCTCGGCGGGGATGATGGGCGCACCCGTCATGTTGGTCTTGACGTACTTCACGGTGTAGCCGTAGAGGTCGGCCAGAGCCTCGGTGAACAGGAGGGAGTAGCTGTACTGGTAGGGGCTGTAGTTGTCGATGAAGCTGGCGGAGGCACCGTGGGTGATGGAGTCGCCGTAGAAGAAGATGGTTACGTCCTCACCGTTAATGAGCTTGGTGATGAAGTCGGCGTAGACGTCGGCCTTGGACTCCGAAACAAAGCCCTCCCAGGCGGATTCGTGGGTGTAGGTGACGTTCATCTGGTAGTCGGTCATGGGCTTACCCTCGCCCCAGTAGATGTTGACATTCTTGCCCTCGTAACTCGCGGTGATGTTGATCTGGGGATGGGCGGGGTAATTGTAGTACTTGGCGCGGGTAATGACGGGGATGGAGGAATTCTCGGTGATCTTGATCTTACCGTCCTCGATGACGTAGTCCTTCCCTTCCTCGTAGGTCACGGTACCGTCGTAGTTGGTGACCGAGGTCACGCTCTTGATGGGGTAGAGCAGGGAGCGGACGTCGCCCTTGTCCAGGAACATGACGGTCTCGTTCTTGACGGTGTTGCCCGCGAAAATGGGCTGCATCAGGTCGTTCAGCTTGCTCAGCTCAGCCTGGGGATCCATGTGTGTCTCCTCCTCTGTGGTGATCTCTTCGGTGGTGGCCTCCTCGGTGGGGGCCTCGGTGGGTTCCTCGGTAGGGGCTTCGGTGGGCGCCTCGGTGGGGGCGTCGGTTACCTCGGGAGTGGTCTCCTCGGGGGTTTCGGGGGTAGTGCAGGCGGCGAAGGCCACCATCACGGCCCCTGCCAGAAGCAGGGTACCGAGCAGGATCAGAATGCGTTTGATGTTCATGATAACAGTCTCCTATGGGTGTCAATTCATATTCTCGTAGCCGATGAGGGTCTGGAGCAGGGTCTGGGCGTAGACGCGGTAGAACCAATCGTTGGGGTGGTTGATGTTGTTGCCCGAGTAGTCGTTGAAGGTCTTGTGCTCCTGGATGGCCTTGGAGACCGAGTGGACGCAGGCGACTGCCACGGCCTTGTCGTCCTTGCGGAGCTGTTTAGCCAGGGACTCCAGCTGTCTCTCCTGCTGCTTGATGGCGTCGAAGTCCCAGTTGGAGCCGGTGTGGGGGGTCATGGTGGAAACGATCATGACCGAGACCTCGGGCTTGAGCTCGTACATCCCGTCGATCATCTTCTTGATGTTGGCCTTGGTGGTGGCAGCCGCGAAGCCGCCGTCGTTCATGCCGTAGCCGATGACGAAAAGGTCACAGCCGTACTTCTCCACCTGCTGCTTCACGAACTTGTCGAAATTGGTCACGCCGTCGGCCGAGTTCCAGCCGCCGATAGCGGTGTTGACGTAGGTGATGGTGCCGCGGTCACCGCCCACGTACTCGGTAGTGGGAACGGGATGGCAGGGCATGGAGGCCTGCAGACCGGTGTTGATATACTTCACATTGTAGCCGAAGAGGTCGGCCAGGGCCTCGGTGAAGAGCATGGAGTAGGCACCCTGCTTGGGCTGGACACCCTCCAGGAAGGTGGAGCAGGCACCCCAGGTGATGGAGTCGCCGTAGAAGAAGACAGTGACGTCCTCGCCGGCGATGAGCTTCTTGACGAAGTTCTGGTAAACCTCCAGCTGGCTCTCCTGGACGTAGCCCTCCCAGGCGGCGTCATGCTCGTAGGTCACGCTGACCTGCCAGGCCTTGACCTGGCTCTCGCCCCAGAACATGGGCTTGCCGTTCATCTGGATGATGGAGCCTGCATGGTTGTAATACTTATCAGAGGTAATGACCTTGATGGAGGAGTTCTCGGTGACCTTCAGCTTGCCGTCCTCGATGACGTAGTCCTTGCCCTCCTCGTAGGTGGTCTTGCCGTCGTAGGAGGTGACCGACACGATGCTCTTGATGGGGTACAGCAGGGACTTGACGTCGCCCTTGTCCAGGAACATGACGGTCTCCTTGAGGGACTGGGTACCGCCGAAGATGTTCTGCATGACGTCCTTCAGGTCCTCGTCCTTGATATCCAGGCCCAGCTGGTCCTTGATGGGAGGCTCGGTGGGAGCTTCGGTGGTGACCTCCTCGGTGGTCACTTCCTCGGTAGTGGCCTCCTCAGTAGGCTCCTCAGTAGGCTCCTCGGTGGGTTCCTCGGTGGGAGCGGGGGTAGCCTCGGGGGTGGTGTCGGGCTCCTCGGGGGTCGTGTCACAGGCCATGAGCCCCACGGCGGTGACACCCGCCAGGAGGATGGCCGCCAGAGCGGTCAGAATGCGATTCTTCTTGTTCATGATATTTCTCCTTATTAAATATTGCTTTTTGAGCAAAGGTTACTTGGTCCCCGTAGACCCGAATCCCCCCGCGCCTCTCTCGGTCTCGTCAAGGCTCTCCACCTCGATGAACTGCGCGGTGATGACGGGCATGATGAGGAACTGGGCGACGCGGTCGCCGGGCTCGACGGTCTGGGGGATACTGCCGTGGTTATGAAGGGCCACCATCAGCTCCCCGCGGTAGTCGGAGTCGATGACTCCAACCTTGTTGGCGGGGGCGAGACCTCTTTTGGAGGCCAGACCGCTGCGGGCGAAGTTCAGCCCCACGTAGCCCTCGGGGATGGCCATGGACAGGCCCGTGTGGATCATGACGGTCTCACCGGGGGCTATGACGATGGGATCCCCCTCAGGGAGGGCGTAGAGGTCGGCCCCCGCCGCGCCCGCCGAGCCGTAGGTGGGCAGGATGGCCTTGGGGTGCAGCTTCTTGATCTTCAGCTCCATGTCAGGCCTCCAGAGTAAAGGTGTGGACGCCCGAGCCCATGGTCTCGTTCAGCCCGCCCTTGCGGAAGTAGCCCACGGTGTTCGCGGGGACGGTGACGGTGTAGGTGGTCTTGCTTCCCTCACGGGTAAAATCCACCTTGATCTCGCCGAAGGGGGAGATATGGCTGACCGTGGCGGCGGGGATGGCGGTGTAGTCGGCGGGGCTGACCTCAAAGGTGGCAAAGCCGGGGGTCAGAGGCTTGATACCGCCCACGTGGGCGTAGAGGAAGTAGGCAAAGCCCGAGTGCATGGGATGGTTGTAGGAGGGAGTTCCCACCTCGCGGGGCTGGCCGATGTTCTTCAGCTCCAGGCACTCCCACAGGGAGGTGGCACCGTCGTCCAGCATGGTGCCGAAGCTGATATGGTCGCGGGTGAACATCATCCGCATGGCCAGGTCGCCCAGACCCTCCTCGGACAGGGCGGGGATGAGGTACTTGTTGCCGTAGATGCCCGTGGACATGGCGTAATCGTCGGCGGCCATCAGCTCGGTGAGGGCCTTCACCAGGGCGTCGTGCTCCCCGTCGGGATACAGCCCCGTCTTGAGGGCCACGCCGCAGGTGCCCCAGGTGGAGTAGCGGTGTTCATCCGCCAGCCAGAAGTGGCGGTTGAAGGCCTCCTTGATACGGGCGGCCAGATCGGCGTAATCCAGAGAGGTGGGGAGATCCAAAGCCTTGGACAGCTCGTCCATCATGAGAGCGGTCTCGTAGAACATGGCGGTGGAGGACTCGGGCACGGGGATGCGGCGGTCACCGCGGTTACCCGTGGGAGGGCACCAGTCGCCCAGGCCGCGGGAGATGATCAGCTCGTCCTCATAGAGAGACTTGTCATTCCTTGCGTCGTTGATCTCATGGGCCATCCACTTCTCCATCTGATCCCAATGGGACTTCACGATGGCGTCGTTGCCGTAGTAGCGGTACATCCAGTAGGGCATGACCACGTTGGCGCAGCCCCACAGGGGAGAGGCCTCGCCGCACCCGCGCTTACCGGGGGCGATCATCTGCCAGACACCGTAGACCTCATCCTCGGTTCGGAAGTCGTGGATGTACTTCTCGTAGGAGGCCTCCATGTCGTAGTTCATCATGCCCGTGTTGCAGACCACCTGGGCATCCCCCAGCCAGCCGCACTTCTCGCGTCCGGGGCAGTCCTCGGGGAAGCCGTGGTAGTTGGAGCGGAAGGTGGACATCATGACGGTCTGGAGGTGATCCAAATCGGCGCAGGCACTCTTGAAGGAGCCGGTCTGTACCAGGTCGGTGGACATGACGTGGCAGACACCGATGGTCAGCTCGGGGTTCATGCCGTACTTGCGGAGATCGTGATAGCCCGTGATCTCCATGTAGCGGAAGGCGTGGTAGGTGAAGCGGGGCTTCCAGGTCTCGCCCCCCGCGTCACCGCGGGCGATGTAGACGTCCTGCTGGATGCATTGGGTGGCGAAGGAGCCGATGGAGCGGAAGTCCAGAGTGCCGTCGGGGTTGACCGTCTCGGCGAAGCGGAGGGTCACCTGGGCACCGCGGGGGGAGTTGGGGATATGGATCTCCACCATACCCGCCACGTTCTCGCCGAAGTCCACGATCCACGCGCCGTCGTCACGGCCGCTGACCTGCTTGACCGACAGGGCGGGGAGGGTACGCACCACGCGGACGGCGGGCATCATGCAGAGCTTCAGCTCGCCCTTGGGGACGGTGTCCTCGACCACTCTGCCCCACTCCTCCTCGTCGCCGTCGTAATCGGCGAAGTCGGGGGTCTCCAGACGGCAGTCGTAGGTCTCGCCGCCGTAGAGGTTGTTGAGGATAATGGGGGAATACTTGTAGGTCCAATCCTCGGTGTTGGTGGCGATGATCTGCTTCTCGCCGTCCTCGTACTCGATCTCCAGCTGGGCCAGCAGGCAGACGTTGCCGAACTTCATGCCGCGGCTGCCCCAGGCGCGGGACTGGGAGTACCAGCCGTCACCCAGCAGGGCGGCCAGAGCGTTCTTCTCGGAGATCAGGGAGGTGACGTCGTAGATGCGGTAGAAGACTTCCTTTTCATAGTTGGTGAAGGGCGGGTCGATCATGTCCTCGCTGACCTTCTGCCCGTTGACGTAATACTCACCGCACCCCAGACCGCAGGCGTAGAGCTTGGCGGACTTGACCCCGCTCTTGGCCTCGAACTTGGTCCGCAGGTAGGGTGCCCAGCCCTCGATGTGGCGCTTGGGCTTGATGAATACGCCTGCCCACTCGTCGGGCGCGATGGCGGTGCCGAACTGCACCGAGGCGGTGGCGGTCTCGCCGCAGTTGTCGGTGACGGTGACGGCCAGGGTATAGTCGGTACGGGACTCCAGCGTCGCCTCCACGGGGATGTGGATGGACTTGGCGGTTCCCTCCCCCGTCCATGCGGGGGTGTCACAGCCCACCTTGGTGATGGAGGCGGTGTAGGCGGTCTGGAGGACGTTCGTGTTGTCGGAGTCCAGCTTCCAGCCGACGTAGAGATCCTTGCAGGGGGCGTATGCGGGGTTCTTGACGGCACCTATGGAGAGGTCGTAGAGCTTTAACATGATCTTGTATCCTTTCTTTGCTTTTGATTTTCGTAATGCAAAATGCAAAATGAAAAATGCAAAATGGATGTAACATTTTGCCCTTGGCAAAATGTCATTTCATGGTAAGGGTACGCGATGAGCTTGCCAGATCACCTGGCTTCCCTTGTGGGAGATCATGGGCAGGAGCCTGCGCGTCTTGATTTTGCATTTTGCATTTTGCATTCTCAAGATACGCGCCCGCCGTCTCATTCTCCTTTAATTGTCACCACGCGGCAATCCCCGGTGTAGCCCGTGGAGGTGATATACTGCTTGATGCCGTTGGGGAAGGTGTCCTCATGGTTGAAGTGGACGTGGCCCGCGAAGACCGCCACCACAGGGGTGTCCTCGGCCACGCAGACGGCGTTGTAAAGCTGCTGCACACTACCCCAGTCGCTGCCCATAGCCCCGGGGCCCATGGTGATGTTGCGGTTGCCCCAGGCCTTGCGGACGTCGGGCTCCAGGGTATCCACGTGGAAGGGGACGTGGAGGAGCAGGATGATGGGCTTGTTCTTCTCATAGAGGGAGAGGAACTTATCCACGGTCTCCTGGGTGACCACGTCGGAGCTGTTGTCGATGGCGGCCACGATGAAGCCGTCGTACTCGGCGTAGGAGAAGTAGGGGTCGCCGTTCGTCAGATCGTTGAACAGGGGGCGGTTCACGGTCACGGCGTTGCCCGTCATGTAGTCGTCGGCGTAGTTCCAGTCGTGGTTACCGAGACAGAAGATGGACTTGGCCTTGACGCGGTTGATATTTTCGTACAGGAGGGCGACGTTCTTCTCCGAGGGGAAGTCGATGAGGTCCCCCGTGAGGAACATACCGTCCGCCCCGATCTCGTCGGCGTAGTCAAAGAGCAGGGGGAACCGCTCCTCGGCGAAGAGGCCGTCGGCCATGAAGGCGTTACGGCGGGCGATGTTGTAGTTGTGGCGGGTGGTGGTCCAGGACTTGATGTCGGCGTCCGAGAAGGCGGATACGTGGGTATCGGTGACGTGGAGGAACTTGAACTCCCCTGTGAGCCCGGGGATCACCACGGTGGCGGTGCCGGGGTTCAGCAGGTCGGTGCCCATGAGCTTGAGGGCCTCGGTCTTGTTCTTCAGGAAGGAGATGGACTTGATATACACGGTCTCCCCGGGTGCGGCGGGCTTATCCAGGAAGTCGAAGCGCAGCTCGGTCAGGGTACCGTCGTAGGCCTCGGTGACCAGAGGGAGCAGGACGTACTGCCAGCCCTTTTCGGTCTTCTTGAAGCCTCCCTCGGTGCGCACCGTCTTGGACTTCTCCCCCGACTTGTTGTAGACCGCCATCTCCAGCGTGGTGTTGGTGGCGCTCTCCACCTTCATCAGCACCAGGGCCACGCCGCAGTCGTTCCAGACCACGGGATCCAGCCCCGCGGCGGCCATGTAGGCGGCGTAGTCGATCTTGATATAGGGGTCGGCGATGCGCTTGGCGTCGGCCACGGTGAGCTTGAGGACGCTTCCCTGCTCACTGTCCTGTACCACCGTGAATTCGGCCGCCGAATTGGGCTCGATGAAGGTGGCGTTCAGGGGGGTATCGCAGAAGGTCAGCACCGCGGAATTGGTGGGCTTATCCGCGGGGAGGGTCTCGGCGGGCTCGGTGGGGGCTTCGGTGGGTGCCTCGGTGGGGGCTTCGGTAGCCTCATCCGTGGGGGTCTCGGTGGGAGCCTCGGTGTCGGGGTCGGTGGGAGTCTCGGTGGGGGTATCGGTCACCGTATCGGTGGGAGCGGAGGTCTCGTCGGGGGTACCTCCGCTATCGCAGGCGCAGAGAAGACCCAGACAGACAAGGAGGGTCAGAACACCTACCAGAAGAAGGGCGCGGGAGAGCTTGTTTTTCATGATCACGGTTCCTTTCGGATGATTAGTTGGGAGTCAGGGTCAGAACTCTGCAATGTCCGTCACAGGCGATGTCGGTGATGTACTGGGGAGTGCCGTTGGGGAACAGATCCTCATGGTCGAAGTGGACGTGGCCCGCTATAACCACGTCGGGGGCGAGGTCGGACTCCACCGCCACGGCATTGTAGAAGGCCATGGTCGCGGGATCGTCCTTGCCGAAGGCACCCTCGCCAATGGTCAGCTCCTGCCGCCAGACCCGCACCGTGTCCTCCACCAGAGTCTCGGCGTGGACGGGGACGTGGAGGGCCAGGATCAGAGCCTTGCCGTAAGCCTTGGCGCGGCGGGCGGCGGTGAGGTAGGCTTCCAGGGTCTCGGGACGGATGCGGTCCAGACCGCTGTCCACGGCGCAGACCAGGACGGTGTCGTCCTCATAGATCGCGGCGTGATCCGCGGCCCCCGAGATGGCGTCCACGCGGGTGAGGTAGGTGGCGGCGGCGTTCTCGGTGTGGTAGTCGTCGGCGTAGCTCCAATCGTGGTTGCCCGTGACGTAGAGGACGGGCACCTTACAGGAGTCCACGCAGGACGCGAGCAGGGTCAGGTTGGCCTCCGAGGGGAAGTCGATGATGTCCCCCGTCATGAGGATGAGGTCGGCGGCGATCTCCTCGCCGTAGCCCATGAGGGCGGGGAGGGCGGCCTCGGAGGGGTAGGGTCTGCCGCCCCCGAACAGGCCTTGGCGAGGCGGGATGTAGTCCCGTCGCACAGGCTCCATGGCGGCCTTTTCTGCCTCGTCCAGGGCGCAGGCGTGGAGGTCGGTGAAGTGGAGGATCCTGAAGTCGCGCTTCAGCCCCTTGACGGGGACGGTGTTGAAGATGGGTTTGGGGGTGGGGTAAGTCATAATGAAACCTCCCTACGAGGATATTGAATGCAAAATGCAAAATGCAAAATCAAAGAGCGGAAAACAAACGGTGATTGGGGGAATTCCTTTTAGAAAAATGATCTGTGTTTTGAATGTCTTATGAAACAGGTCTGCAAGGTGAGAACAGGCTTCATTCGTGCTTGATTTTGCATTTTGCATTTTGCATTATCAAGCGTGCCTCTGAATTGCGGTTTCTTTTACAGATACTGCTCCTTCAGCTCGCTGATCTCGGTCATCCACAAGGCACTCACCGCGTCCGAGGGCATGGCCCATCCCCCTCTGGGGGACACGCCCACCGCAAACACGGCGGGGCCGTCAGGCAGGCAGGAGCGCTTGAACTGCTGGGTGAAGAAGCGGCGGTGGAAGGTCTCCAGCCACTTCAGTATGGTGGCGTCGTCGTAGGTCTCACCCAAAGCATACCGCGCCATGCGGAAGAGCTTGGCGGGGGTGAAGCCGTAGCGCAGGAGGTAGTAGAGGAAGAAGTCGTGGAGCTCGTAGGGGCCCACCAGATCCTCGGTCTTCTGGGCGATCTTGCCGCTCTCGTCGGCGGGGAGCAGCTCGGGGCTGACGGGAGTACCCAGAATATCGTACAGAGCCTCGGCCAGCTTGACGTTGCCCTTCTCCATCTCGGAAGCGGCGCAGTAGGCGGTCAGCTCACGAACCAGGGTCTTGGGGACGCCGCCGTTGACGCTGTACATGGACATATGGTCGCCGTTGTAGGTAGCCCAGCCCAGGGCCAGCTCGGAGAGGTCGCCGGTGCCGACCACCATACCGCCCTCGTCGTTGGCGATATCCATGATGACCTGGGTGCGCTCACGGGCCTGGGCGTTCTCGTAGGTCACGTCACGGACAGCGGGATCGTGGCCGATGTCCTTGAAGTGCTGATTCACCGAATCAAAGATGTTGACGGTGCGGAAGTCCACCCCCAGCTCCTCGCAGAGGACGGTGGCGTTGGTCTTGGTGCGGACGGTGGTGCCGAAGCAGGGCATGGTCACGGCGATGATGTCGGTGCGGGGTCTTTCCAAAAGATCCATGGCGCGGACCATGACCAAAAGGGCCAGGGTGGAGTCCAGACCGCCCGAGATACCCAGGACCAGCTTCTTGGCCCGGGCGGCGGTGACACGCTTTTTGAGTCCATTGGCCTGGATGGTCAGGATGCGCTCACAATGCGCGGCGCGGAGGGCGGGATCGGCGGGGAGGAAGGGATGGGGATTCACGGGGCGGGTCAGCTCGGTATCCTCCACGCAGAGGTCAAAGTAATTCTCCATGCAATGCCCGCAGGCCGAGGTGTCGAAGCCTCCCACGCGGCGGTCATGGATCAGACGCTCCAGATCCAGCTCGGTGACGGTCAGGGTGCCGCCCGCGAAGGGCTTGCTCTCGGCCAGGACCTCACCGTTCTCGCAGACCAGGCGGTGGCCGCCGTAGACGTAATCGGTAGTGGACTCGCCCTCCCCCGCCTCGGCCAGGATATAGCCGCACAGGGAGGAGGCGGAGCGGGCGGTAGCGGTCAGCACACGGGACTGCTCCGCGCCCATGATCTCGGGGGTGGCCGAGGGGTTGCAGATCATCACCGCGCCCGCCGAGACGGCCTGCGTGGAGGGAGGGATGGCGGCGTTCTTATCCTGTCCCACCTCCACGGCAAAGCGGAGGGTAGGCAGAGAGGAGCAGACGAAGAGCTGCTTGATCCCCATCTGCACGAAGCTGCCGTCCCCCAGAATGTCGGTGACCAGCACCTCGGCAGGGGGAGCCGAGAAGGTACGGCGTTCGGCGGGGGTCAGGTTGGTCTTGGGCACAAGCCCCAGCACCGCTCCGCTACAGACCACGGCGGCGCAGTTGTAGAGCTGATCTCCCAGAGCCACGGGCAGGCCGATCACCGAGACCAGATCCAGATGGGCGGTCTCTTCCGCAAAGGACTGCAGAGCCTCCTTGGCACCGTTGATCAGACGGCTGTGGGCGTAGAGATCCCCGCAGGTCGCCCCCGTGAGACACAGCTCGGGGAGCACCAGAAGCTTGACATCCAAAGCGGCGGCCTCCTCGGCCAGAGCCACACAGGCGGCGGCGTTATGGGCAGGGTCGGCCACCCGTACGGCGGGGGTAGCGGCGGCGACCTTGATGAATCCGTGTTGCATAATATCCTCTCTTTCCGACACCGCCTTACGGAGGCGTCATACACAAGATATATTCCATACTATTATAGCAGAAAGTGACCGAATAATCAAGTATTTCGGTGAAATTTCCCGCCCTTTTACCGAACTTTCTTCTTTTTTTCGGTCACTGCGGGAAAGTCCTCATCCATAAGGAAAAGACCCCACTGCGAAGGGCAACACACAAAGTTAAGCCTCCACCTTGGGGGAGGTGTCACGCTTTGCGTGACGGAGAGGGCTGTTCGATCAGAGCTACCCTCTCAGCCGCCTGCGGCGACAGCTCTCCCATAGGGAGAGCCGATTTCTTAACTGTATGCTATTGCCCCGAAGGGTGAGGTCTTGGGTATACGGATGGGTTCAGGCTTTCTCGGTGATCTTGTCCAGCTTCATGATCATTTTCTCCAGCGCGCGCCCGGCGGAACGGGCCACGGCCTTATACTGGGAGGTGACGGTGTTCTGGCCGCTTCCCATGATCTGGCGGAACTTGTCGTGGAAGGAGGACAGGGCGTTGGTGTAGATGATGCCCGCGTCGATGTAGATGTTGTCGATGATGATATCGAACATCTCGGCGGACTGGGGATCCTGGGCGATCTTGGTGCGCAGGGTGGTCTCGTAGTAGGCGGGACGGACGGTCTTGTAGCTGGCGGAGGCCAGGGATTCCATGACCGCGCTCACCATGTCCAGCTCCTCCCCCGTAACGGTGGTGGGCACGCAGAGGACGGTGAACTGATCGTGGAGAAGGGTGCGGTACTCCTTCTGGGCCTCGTCGAACTTGGGCATGGGCACCACGCCGAACTCCTGCTCCATGTTGCGGATGGAGCCCGCCTCCAGCTCCAGGATACGGACGGTGGACATGGCGGCAGAGCCATTGGCGAACATCTCGCGGATGTCGTTCTGCTCGTCGTCCAGGCCGTAGTGCTTGATGTTGTAGGTGGCGTTACCGCAGCCGAAGAAGAGGGTCATGGTCTTCTCGCAGACGTCGAAGAGCTTGGCGGAGTCAAAGACCATCTCGTAGTCCCCGTCCCCGTTCTTCTTGATGATATCCACCATGCAGGAGCTCCAGTAGGGGTCCACGCTGATGTAGTCGTTGGAGACCAGACCGTAAATGTCGCCCTCGGTGTCCTGGAGGCCGTTACCGTTGTCCCGCTCGAACACGGGTACCAGCTCGATCTGCTTGTCCAGGGTCCAGGTGCCGTTCTCCACGTAGTCGTAGAGGAAGGGCTGGTTGGACTCGGTAAAGAGGTACTTGTTGAAGATGGTGACGAAGGCGAAGCGGTACAGGGACAGCACCATATCGCCCGAGACGGCGTACTGGGCACCTTGGTACTCCACCACCTCGTTGAAGCCCTGGGACCACCAAGGCTTGTCAAAGTCCAGATACTCGGTGTTGCGGAGATTGGCGAAGGTGCCGTTGAGGGACTCGTTGACCGCCATGTAGCAGGCGGCGGCCATGATGTCGTACTCGTCGGTGCCCGCCTTGACGGCGTTGGCCACCTTATTGACCACCACGCCGGGGTCGTTGTTGTTCTCCTCGATGCTGACGATCTTGACACCCAAGCGCTCCTCGGTGGCCTTGTTGCGCTCAAAGACGGCGTCGTTGACGGGCTCGGAGATGATCTCCTCCACGGCGATCTCCCCCGAGGTCCAGCCCTCGCGGTAGCGGCTGATGATGGTGATGTCGGTATCACCGTAGTGGAGGCCGTCGGGGAGCCAGTCGGTCAGCTCGGTCTCGGGCTCGGTCTCTACGGGGGCGGTGGTGGCGGCGTCGGAATTCGCGGGGTCGTCGGTGGTCTCTCCGCAGGCGGCAAAGCTGCCGACCAGCATGAGGAGAGCCAGGAAGCCCGCCAGGATACGGGTCAGTTTCATAGTGTTCCTCCAAAAGCAAGGGGCAGAGACATCTACCCATGATGCCTCATTGTATCACAGTCCTCGGGAGCTTGTCAAGACACTTCCCTGTTTTTCGGCGAATTGACCACAAAAAAACACCCCGCCAAAAGGTGTTGGCGGGGTCGAACGGTCATAGGATCATAGTTGTATCACCTTCCGGTGTTACCTTCTGTTATTGCCGCTCAGGATGCGGTCGAAGCGCCTGGTCATGGAGGTGAGGGCTCTTTCGGCCTGCTTGGTCACGCTCTTGTATTGGGAGACGACAGTATTTTTCCCCGAGCCGATGATCTCACGGAAGTAGTTGTGGAAGGTGGAGAGCTGGATGGTGTAGATGATGCCCGCGTCGATGTAGATGTTGTCGATGATGATATCGAACATTTCGGCGGACTGGGGATCCTGGGCGATCTTGGTGCGCAGGGTGGTCTCGTAGTAGGCGGGGCGGACGGTCTTGTAGCTTTCCGAGGACATGGCCTCCAGCACGGCGCCCACCTCGTCCAGTCTGCCCTCCTCCTTCTCTACGGTGGTCAGGACGGAAAAGACGGTGAACTGATCGTGGAGCAGGGTGCGGTACTCGGTCTGCACCTCGTCGAACTTGGGCATGGGCACCACGCCGAACTGCTGCTCCATGCCGCGGATGGAATCATACTCCAGCTCCAGGATACGGACGGTGGCCATGGCCGCGCCGCCGCGGGCGAACATCTCGCGGATCTTGTCCTGCTCGGTGTTCATGGTCTCCATCTTGTAGTCGTAGGTGCCGTCCTCGACCTCGTAGAAGAGGCGGAGGACCTTCTCGGCCACGTCGTGGAGCTTGCCCGAGTCAAAGACCATCACGTAGTCCCCGTTCTCGTCCTTCCTGATGATGTCCACCATGCAGGAGCTCCAGTAGGGGTCGGTGCTGACGTAGTCGCAGGAGACCAGACCGTAGACGTCGCCCTCCTCGTCCTGCTCACCGTTCCCGTTGTCGCGGTGGAACAGGGGAATGAGGGAGATCTGCTTGTCCAGGGTCCAGCTGCCGTTCTCCACGGCCTCGTAGAGGTAGGGCTGACCCACCTCGGTGAAGAGGTCCTTATTGAACAGGGTGACGAAGGCGAAGCGGTACTGGGAGAGCAGGGCCGCGCTGAGTCCGCAGAACTGGGCCCCCTGGTACTCCACCACCTCGTTGAAGCCCTGAGACCACCAGGGCTGATCGAAGTCGAGGTAGAGAGACTTGCGCATATCGGCGAAGGTGCCGTTGATGGACTCGTTGACCCCCACGTAGCAGGCCGAGGCGATGATGTCGTACTCGTGGGTAGCGGCGTGGACGGCGGTGGAGGCCTTGGTGGTGATAACGTAGGCGTCGTCGGTGATCTCCTCCACGCTGTTGATCTTGACGTTCAGCCGCTCCTCCACCGACTTGTTGCGCTCAAAGACGGCGTCGTTGACGGGCTCGGAGGTCAGTCCCTCCACGGCGATCTCCCCCGAGGTCCAGCCCTCGCGGTAGCGGCTGAGGATGACGATCTCATCCTCCTCATAGTCCAGGTCGTCGGGCAGATCGTCGGTCAGCTTAGTCTCACCCTCGGTCTCGGTGGCGGCGTCGGTGCCGTCGGGGGCGGTGGTGTCGGGCTCCTCCACGGGGCCTCCGCAGGCGGCGAGGGTGCCGACCAGCATGAGCAGGGCCAGAAGAGCCGCGAGGATACGGGTCAGTTTCATGGTGTCCTCCAAAAAAGTGAGTTTTTCTTTGATATTCCATTATAACACGGAGGGGAGAATCTGTCAAGGAGGTGGGGTGTTTTTCGGCGGTTTGACGAAAAAGGAAAAGCCCCCGCCTGCCGTTTGGCAAGCGGGGAAAGATCATTCGGATTGCGAGGGAATATCCATGGGCTCGGTCATAACGAACTCCACCCCCTCCACGGTCTGCTCCGAGCCGAACCATGCCACGGTCACGGTATAAGCTCCCGCCTCAAGGTCCTCGGGCACGTCAAAGCTCCACCAATACTCCACGGTGTCGCACTTTCTCATGAACAGCTTGGTTACAGCGGCGGTGGTATCACACACTCCTTCGATAGCAGTCCCATCCGGCAGGATCAAGGTAGGGTGGCCGCCCTCGATGCCGTGGGGATAGTGGGAGTCGTACAGGATCCCGCCCTCGCAGGTGGTCACCACCTTGACCGAGGCTTGGCGCCCTACGGAGTAGGGGGTATCCTGTATGGTCGCGTCCGAAACGGTAAACGTCAAGGTCGCTTGGTTGATCTGACAGCCGCATACGGAAATCGGTAAGAGCAGGACCGCCAGCAGAATCAGAAAACGGATCTTTTTCACAGACAGCCTCCTTTCAAGGGCCTCGGGCATAGCATATCATCCTTACGTCACCATTGTATCATAAGCGCAGATCCCTGTCAAGATATCTCCCCCCCGAAAATGTAAACAATTTGAGACACGTATGCCGAAAATGCGCCGTACCTCCATTCGTCTATTGCGCAATTGACTTTTTTGTGCTATAATGTTAAAGTCTGTAATTATGCGACTCCAAACTGTTATTTTTAAAGTCTACATACAAGAAAGGAACCCCGAACCATGAGTGAGACCCAAAACAAGACCCAAGACGTGAAAATGTCCCCCGAGATGGCCACCGCCCATAAGAAGATGATCGCCGCCGCCGATGAGGTGGAGAAGGTGGTCGTCGGCAAGCGCACCGAGGTGCTCCACCTGCTGACCGCCATGCTGGCCGGTGCCCACGTGCTGATCGAGGACGTCCCCGGCACGGGTAAGACCACCCTGGCCTCCACCCTCGCCCGCGTGACGGGTCTGGATTTCAAGCGCGCCCAGGTCACCCCCGACGTTATGGCCTCCGATATCACGGGCTTCCATATTTATAACCGCCAGAAGGAGAACTTCGAGTTCCGCGAGGGTCTGGTCATGTGCAACCTCCTCCTGGCCGACGAGATCAACCGCGCCTCCCCCAAGACCCAGTCCGCGCTCCTGGAGGCCATGGAGGAGGGCAAGGTCACGGTGGACGGCAACACCATGAACATCCCCGACCCCTTCATGGTCATCGCCACCCAGAACCCCGCGGGCTACGTGGGCACCTACCCCCTGCCCGAGGCACAGCTGGACCGCTTCGCCCTCAAGCTCAGCATGGGCTACCCCTCCCCCGCCGAGGAGATGAACATCATCAAGGCCCGCAAGGGTGAGAACCCCATCAAGAACGTGGTGCCCGTCCTGACCCGCGACGAGCTCCGTGAGGTCCGTGAGATGGTCACCACCGTCCATATCGACGACGAGCTGTACCAGTACATCGTCACCCTCATCACCTCCACCCGTAAGCACCCCGCCTTGAGTCTGGGTGCCTCTCCCCGCGCTTCTGTGGCTCTGGTGCACCTGGCTCAGGCCTACGCCTTCCTCCGCGGCCGCGACTTTGTGCTGCCCGATGACATCGCGGGTCTCTTCCGCCCTGCCATCGCCCACCGTCTCATGCTCCGTCAGGAGGCCAAGCTGGCCCACCAGACCACCCAGGACGTCCTCACCGAGATCCTGCGCACCACCGAGGTCCCCTACAAGGGCAAGCGCGCGTAAACAGCGGGAGTCGCCATGGCACAAATGAAACAATGTCCCCAATGCGGGAAATACGTGGCGGCGGATCGCACCTACTGTATGAACTGCGGCGTCACTTTGGGCATCCGCTGTCCCGAGTGCCGCGAGGTCATGCCCGTAGGGGCCAAGACCTGCACCGCCTGCGGACACTCCTTCGTTAAGAAGAAAAAGGCCTTCTCCTTCCCTCTCTGGAGCTGGATGAAGAAGAACGCGAAGCCCCTTGTGGTGGGGATGACCGCCCTCTGCCTCCTTCTGACGTTGGTGCTGGCCGCCTTCCCCGGGGTGAATCTCACGATCCTTTTGGATGAAGTCCCCCTCCGCGAGCACGTGACCTCGGGCTACGGGCTCATGGGCTACTTCATCGGAGGCCATCCCGAGGGTCTCACGACCCTTTTGGAGATGACCGAATTCAAGGCCGACGCCCCCGCCCTCAAGACCCTGTTCTTCCTGTCGGGTCTGGGCTGGCTGGCTCTCCTTGTAGGTCTCCTCTTCTCCCTTCTGCTCCTGATCCCCAACTATAAGAAATTCGGCAAGGCCACCGCCCGCCGTCTGTATATTCCTCTGGGCATCGCCCTGGGGGGCGTCGGGCTGACCTTCGGCATGACCTTCCCCGTGGCCTCCATCCTGGCCGACGGTATGGTGAAGTACGCCGACATGGCCGACGAGGGCTACGCCGTGGTCACCGCCACCCCCATGCCCACCGTCCTGCTCATCGCCCTTGCCCTCACCGCCGCCGTCCACGCCCTGCTCCACCCGACCGTCTTCGCCAAGGAGAGCTTTGAGGACGAGGTCTCCATCAAGGAGATGCTGGCGATCCCCGTGGGAGGAGCCATCCGTCTGGTTCACCGTCTGGTGCGAGGGCTCCGCAAGAAGGCCGGCAAGAAGGTCTCGGATCGGGATGAGCCCGCCTTTACGGTGACCTCCCGCTTCTCCACCTACCTCATCCTCTTCGCGGTGGCTCTGGTCTTCACCCAGGCCCTGCTCAGTAAGGTGTCCAACATCTTCTTCTGGTTCATCTTCCTGCTCCCCATCGTTCTGCTGGTCTACACCCTCATGGCCAAGAGCTCTCTGTCGGTGAGTATGCTCTGCGACACCGTCACCACCGAGAAGAACACCCCCTACACCTACGAGTTCACCATCGACAACCGCTCCATTCTGGCCATTCCCTTCGTGGAGGCTATGGTGTCCATTCCCCAGTCCAACGCCGTGCGCTGTACCGAGCGTTCCCTGCGGGTGTCCATGGCGCCTCTGACGGGCTACCACGTGAAGAACACCGTGTCCTTCCGCTTCCGCGGCACCTACGACATCGGTGTCAAGTGCTTCTACGTCTACGATTTTTTCCGCATCTTCCGCGCCCGCGTGGACGTGGAGAACCTGACCACCGTCTACGTGCTTCCCCGCCGTTTGAATCTGGACGACACCGAGGCCCATTCGGTGTCCGACGATACCGCCCGCACCGTCCGCTCCCCTCTGGTGGTGGACAAGCTGGAGGTCTCGGATATCCGCGACTACCGAAACGGCGATTCCCTCAAGTCCATCCACTGGAAGCTGTCCTCCAAGTCCGAGAATTTCATCGTCAAGGACTACAACACGGGTACCTCCAACCAGACCGTGGTCTTCTGCGATCTCACCCCCCACTTCCCCGACGAGCCGCCCAAGAAGAAGGAGGAGACCGCCGAGGAGGCCGCCAAGGGTAAGAAGAAGCTGACCCGCAAGGAAAAGAAGGCCGCTAAGAAGGCCAAGAAGGAAGAGGCCAAGCTGGCCGCCGACCGCAAGCGCAAGAACAAGCGGATCAAGGAGACCGCCGAAACCCACGCCCTCACCGACGAGGCTCTGAAGGCCCGTCTGGATCAGAGAGCCGCCGTGGCCGAGTCCCTGGACGCCAAGAACAACAACCTTAATAGCGCGGTGAACGCCGCCATCAAGGCCGCCACCGAGACCGCCGAGGAGACCGTGGACGTCCACGAGCTGGCCGCTCCCGTGCTCTACGAGGACATGAACGAGTATCTGGCCGACGGCGTGGTAGAGCTGACCATCGCCTCGGTGCTGGCCGAGCTCCGCAAGGGACATGAGGTCCTGCTTCTGTGGTTCGACCGCCGCTCGGATACGGGTGTCTTCGGCTACCCCCTCCGCGGCATCGACGAGTTTGAGAACATCTACCACCTCTTCGCCACCGCCCCCCTCTGCGCTCCCGACAAGAAGGTCACTTCCCTCACCGCCATGGTGTCGGATATCCAGGCCGCCAAGCAGATGTTCGTGGTCTCCGCCATGGACACCGCCATGATCACCGATCTCTGCGGTCTGCCGGGTGTGTCCGACGCGGGAAGCTTCGGCTCTGCCGAGGTGGCGCTCTACAACCCCGAGGAGCGGTTCCGCTATCCCCGCGAGCGGGCTCTCTATCTGGAGGGCTGCCGTGAGCAGTTGGCCACCAGCGGTCTGTCCCTGACCGCCAGAGGCCTTCCCGTATCCCGTCCCGAAGGAGGCACTACCCATGAAGCATAACCAGTATTCCGCCGACTTCGCGGGCACCGACAAAAAGGTCAAGAAAGCCAGAATGAGCCGCGCCCAGCGCAAGGCCGCCAAGAAGGCCCGGAAGGATCTGATCCTCCCGATCCACAAGCGGCCCATCGTCTGCCCTCCCGACAAGGCGGGGCGGTCTCCCCTCTTCCGCTACGGCGGCATCGCCTGCCGTTCCCTGGTCATCTGGCTGGCGGCGTCGGGTCTTATGATCTTCATCGCCTCGGCTCTGGAGCTGGGGGTTCCCAATCTCCTCATCTTCGCGGCCTCCCTGGCCGTGGTGGTGCTGGGTGCCGTCTTCCGTCTGGGGGGGATCGGCAAGCTGATCTCGCTTCTCGGAGCGGGGGGTGCCGTGGGCGGTCTCATCGCCCTCAATCCCGCCCTGCCCCTCCACCTCTTCTACGGCCTTCTGACGGTGTACAACGGCGCGCTGGACCGCCTCTACAAGGTGGGCTACCTCGCCTACGTCCAGTACAAGGCCGACGTCCCCAACGTGGCTCCCAAGGAGTCCCTCATGGTGGCGGGTGTGTGCCTGCTCACCGTCCTCATTACGGTGATGTTCACCGCCTGCTTTGCCAAGAAGGTGAAGATCGTTCCCCCCGCCATTCTGGCGACCACCATTCTGGTGGTGCTCCTTACCTTCAACATCTACAGCAACCGCATTGAGTCCAATCTGGGCATCACCCTGGTCATCGTGTCCTTCGCCTCGGTGCTGGTCATGTCGGCCTACGACAAGCTCTACAACGTCCGCAACGACAAGGTCTTTGACAACGGCATGACCCTCTTCGAGGACAGCGACCGACCCTCCCTGCCCCCCGAGTACGAAAAGGAGATGGCCGACCGCAAGAGCCGCAAGGCCAAGAAGAAGGAGATGCGGGACAAGCGCCGTACCCACACCGTGACGGTGGAGGACGAGCTGACCGACTACTTCGGCGGTAAGCAGAAAAAGGCCAAGAAGTCCAAGGAGAAATTGGACGCCAAGGCAAAGAAGGAGCAGAAGAAGGCCCGCAAGGAAATGATGAAGCAGGTTCGGGCCGTCAAGACCTACGACCGCGTCACCGAGCAGTCCCGTACCGCCATGGGCGGCTTCGCGGCCTCCGCCGTACTGCTGACCTGTCTCATCGCCATCGCCCTGCCCTCCCTGCTCATCAAGGGCAACTTCAACACCATTCAGGCCATCGACGAGAAGATGGAGCTGGCGAGAAACTACGTCACCGCCCTCCTAAGAGGTGACGACGACGAGCTGGACCGTCTGGAGTACAAGGCCGACAGCGACAACTTCACCCCCCACTCCACCAAGCTGGAGCAGCTGGAATTCACGGGTATGCAGGTCTTCTTCCTGCAGTCCCGCTACAACACCAACTACTACCTCCGCGGCTGGATCGGCACCGACTACGAGGACGGCGCGTGGCTGGCGGTGGACGAGGAGCTTCTCTCCGAGTACCAGTCCCTCTTCTCCAAGAAGGGCACCCCCGCCGAGACCATCCGCTACGGCTTCTACCACTACATGAAGCCCGAGCTGGTGGACGATCCCGAGTACACCGAGAACCTGCTCTCCAAGTACAAGGCCAACACCGACTACGGCTTCGTCGGTCTTCTGGTGGGTCTGCGACGGGTCAACAGCCCCGATACCCTGACCTACTTCCCCACTACCTTTGACCCCCGCTACGGGCTGATGGAGTGGAATTCCACCGACGCTCACAAGCTGTCCTTCGTCAACTACTACGACGGTCTCTACACCGGCCGCAAGTTCAACGAAAACGGTCTGTCCTACTCCACCATGACCTACGCCACGGTCATGACCGACAAGCGGTGGATCCAAAAGCAGGCGGCTCTGCAGGCGGCCTACAATCTCCAAAAGGAAGCCCTGCTGGCCCGCACCGGCTTCTTTGAGAACGCCGACGGCACCGTCAATTCGGGTCTGACCCTGGTCACCGAGGAGCAGAAGAACGGGACCATCCTGTTCTCCTACCAGTACAAGCGCGGCAAGGACGAGAGAGTCTGGCAGTTCTACCACGACGCCTCCACCGTCTCCCGCGACGAGAACCGCAGCTACGTGGTCAAGACCGATTACGGTACCCTGACCCTCGCCATGGACGGCGGCAAGATCATCGGCGCCACCGTCACCGACGTCAGCTCCGAGCTTCTGGACGAGCTGGGCACCCCCGTGGACGTCAATCTGGTGGACGAGTACGACCGCGGCATGACCGACGAGGAGCGCGCCGAGCTCATGGCCTTCCTCAACACCGAGAAGACCTACAGCGATTTCGTCTACAGAACCTACATGGACACCTCCGACAGCGATTTCATCCGCGAGCTGGCCGCCGCCATCAAGGCCCAGGCCCACGTGGAGGAGCAGCGCACCTACGAGGAGGTCATTCCCGACGACCCCGAGACCGAGGAGGACGACTCCTACACCGTTACCCGCAAGGAGACGGTCAACGTCCCCGCCTCGGTGGAGCTGGCCGCCGTCCGCTACGCCTCGGACCCCGAGGTCTACGTCCAGAGAGACCGTCTGGTGCGCAACGTCATCGACTACATCATCGACGAGATGGGCTGCGAATACACCATCACCCCCGATCTGACGGGTGTGGACGCAAGCCTTGACGGTGTGGAGAACTTCCTCCGCAACACCAAGGAGGGCTACTGCGTGCAGTTCGCCTCGGCCGTGACCCTCATTCTCCGTGAGCTGGGTGTCCCCGCCCGCTACGTGGAGGGCTACATCGCCGACGAGATCGAGCGCATCAGCCGTGATGATTTCGTCTACGGCGGTTACGTCCGTGACTACAACGCCCACGCGTGGGTGGAGGTCTACTACGACGGTGTGGGCTGGATCCAGTACGAGGCTACCCCCCAGTACTACGTAGGGATGTACGGTGCCGACAATTCCGCCGGCTCCAACCCCTCCGCCCCCATCATTCCCGACGAGGAGACCACCGCTCCCGACGACTGGGATGAGCCCGAGACCGACGAGGACGACACCCTGGAGGATGAGTCCGAGGAGGAGACCACGGGTGACGAGGACGCCATTGCCCGTGAGATCGCCCGCAAGAGCCTCATCGGTATGGGTATTCTGGCGGTCATCATCGCCATCTTCGCGGTCATCGCCACCATCATTTCCCGCGCCCGCGCCGCCGAGGATCACCGCCAGAGCCTGTGCGCCCAGGTGCTGGAGAACGGCTTCGGTACCAATACCAACGAGTCCGACCGCCGTGAGATCGCCCTGGAGCTGACCGACGCGGTGACCAACCTGCTGTCCTACTACGGGCTGGCCCCCAAGGCGGGCGAGTTCCGTGACGAGTACGCCGAACGCCTCACCGCCGAGCTGACCGCTCCCGTGGAGGGCAAGAAGCAGAAGGTCAAGGCCGAGGATCTGCCCGCTCTGCACACGGTGCTGGACGGCATGGCCGCCGAGGAATTCGGTCACGGCATGAGCATCCTTGAGATGAAGCAGGTGGCCGCTCTCTACCTCTTCCTCCGCCGCGATATCAAGCGCCGCATCGCTCTGCCCGAGCGCATGAAGCTGCGGTATATCAAGCGGAAGATTTAAGTTCACTGACCAAATAAAAATGGGAGACTATCCTGACGGATGGTCTCCTGTTTTTTGTGGGTTTGGGTTTCAAATTTGGGTTTATCGACGTATCAGTAAGAGAACCGTCCCCTTCCCCTCATCCGTCACCCGCCGTTTGCGGGTGACACCTTCCCCCCAGGGAAGGCTCATTGAGGAGACCGCACTTTTTCTATACCAGACAATGCTTTTTTCATTGTTATAGAGGGAGTGGGGCATCAACATAAGCCTTCCCTTGGGGGAAGGGGGACCGCGAAGCGGTGGATGAGGGGAAGGGGGCGGTTCTGTTTCTGACACACCGCTAAACCCCAATTTACCGTTTTCTCCTCATCGCCCTCAACTCCTCCTTATGCTCCTCCGTCACCCGAAAGCTCTCGCAGGCCTTTTGGATCGCCTTGTTGTGGGTCCACAGAGGCAACCGCCTCTCGGCGATATAGGGTAAGGTCTCCTCATACCGTTTGGCCAGGGCCGTGGCGAAGAACCACGCCACCATCATGCGGATATAGTAGTCCTCCCGCTCGGTGACGGCAGGGGCGGCGGCCTCCTCCAGGAATACGGAGTCAAAGTCCCCGTCCAGGCCGTACCGCATGAGCATACCCAGCCCGAAGCGGCAGGTATAGGGGTGAGGGGCAGCCATCCAGCGGCGGATGTGGGGGAGAAGGTCGGCGAAGCGCCCCTTGAAGGCCTTGGGGGAGAGCTGGTCGCAGGTGGCCCAGTTGTCCACGAAGGGGAGAAAGGCGTCCACGGCGGTAACGGCGGCAGTGAAGTCGGGGATGGACTCCAGCAGGAAGGCGTGGAGCTGGTTCTCCTCAAAATAAGCGTGAGGAAGATCGCAAAGGAGCGCCTGACTGCCCGCCGTTCCCTTCAGCTCCTTAGCCATACGCCGCAGAACGGGGGTGCGGACACCGATCACCGTGGCGGGATCCACCGTGGGCATGAGGGGGCATTGGAAGGCCTTATAGTCCCCGTCGGCGTGGGTGAAGAGGGCTTTTCGGATGTCCTGTAGGGTATCCATGCTCATACTGGGATGATGTTGGAGTAGCCCACCCGACCCTCGGCATCCGTGACCTCGGCGCGGACGTAGATCTCATGGCGCTTGAACTCGTATACCGCCTCGGTGATGCCCTCTCCCCGCACCATACGCCCCGACGACCACACCGAGTTGGACAGGAACGCCACCTTCACGGCGGGAGAGCAGGTGAGCTTGACCGCGGTGGGGGAAATCCGCTCCAGATGGACCTCGGGGCCCATGGTGGCGTAGAATTTACCTTGGCGCAGAGCCTCCACCAAGCCCAGCTCCTCTGCGGCGTCAGCCTCCACCGCCACCCAGCCGCGGCACTGGTCGCCGTCGTAGTAGTGGGTGTCGTCGGTGGCCAGAAGGGGCAGGAACAGGCCGTAGGAGGCGATCTGATCCACGATGATTCCCGAGTAGGGGCGGTCGGACATACCCCAATCCGAGACCGAGTTGTAGATCTCGGTGGCGTCGAACTCAGCGCAGCCCAGGATCTGCTCGGAGGTGTTGAGGCTCCAGGCAGGGTGAGCCAGGACCGCCAGACCGCCTGCCTTGCGGATGCGGTCCACCATATCCCGCACCCGGTCGCGGATACGGCCGTCATGGTTGCTGAGGTAATCCTCGGGGATCTCGGGGTCGCGGGTCATGCCTACGCCCACGATATGGTAGGTCTCGTGAACGCCCGTCCACTCGTCCACACCGCCCACGTTGTACTCACAGCCCGACAGGATGGTAAGGCCGTTTATCTCGCCGCCTTCGCCGTAGACCCAGTGGTCGGTGATAGCGATGGCGTCGTAGCCCGCGGCCTTGTAGATGGCGGCGGCCTCCTCGGGGGTCTTGTGGCCGTCGGAGAGGGTGGTGTGGGTATGGAGGCCAATTTTGAGGCGCTTTTTGCCCGTGAGATCGGTGAACATGGTGAATAACCTCGCTTTCGTGGTAGCTATGAGTTATTATAGCATATTTTCGGGGATCTGACAACCTTTTTTCAAAAAAATCCGTCGTGACCGTAATGAAGTCTCCCGTTTTGCGTCTATATGGGTGAGCGCGGCTTGACAAAACCGTCCCGCCGTGCTATACTTACTCTGTGAACCGAAAGGAGTATTCCCATGAAATCCTCCCCTTTCGCCCTCAAATCCCCCTTTTACATCCACGGCCTGCTGTATATCCTCGCCGCCCATCTGACGGGGTATATCGCCGCTGTGCTGTTCTACGCCCTCTCCCCCACAGACTGGGAGTATCCTGCGTACATCCCCGCTACGGTCTTTTGTGCCCTGTCCCTGCCTCTGTTTTTGAGGTGGTTCTTCCACAACGAGACCCCCATTGGCTATCTGGTGACCACGGTCATTTCCCATATAGTCTGCGGGCTGGCAGGTGTCGCGCTGATCTACCCCATGATCGTAGTGACCAAGGCCCTGACCGACGACCCCTTGAAGCTCACCCCGTGGGCCTTCGTTGCCATCTGGCTGGCCGTCGCCCTGTTCTTCGGTGCGCTTCTGCTTGTGCTCTGTCTGGGACTGCTCGTCTACGCCCTCATCCGCCGCAGGCTTGCGCCCAAGGCTCCAACCGCTCCCGATCCCATCCCCGAAACCACAACCGATACATAGGAGTTACCATGAAAACCACCCGTCTCTTCGATCAGAACAGCCACCTCTACGCCTTCACCGCCGCCGTCCTCTCCGCCGAGGTCGGCAAGGCCCCCGACACCCTGTCCGTGGTGCTGGACGCCACCGCCTTCTTCCCCGAGGGGGGCGGTCAATACCCCGACAAGGGCGTCCTCGCGGGCTGTCCCGTCCTGGACGTACAGGAGGAAAATGGCGAGATTATCCATACCGTCGGTATCTCCCACCTGAACGGTGAGCCTCATCCCTTCGCGGTGGGCGCGACCGTACAGGGTGAGCTGGATGCCGCCACCCGCTTTGCCCGTATGCAGAATCACAGCGGCGAGCACATCATTTCGGGCATCGTCCACCACCTCTACGGCTATAAGAACGTAGGCTTCCATCTGGGGGATGGGGACGTGACTTTGGACTTCAACGGGGTGCTGACCCGCGCCCAGCTGGACGCCATCGAGGAGGAGGCCAACGCCATCGTGGCCGCCAACCTCCCCGTCAAGGCCTACTACCCCGATCCCGAAGAGCTTTCTACCCTGACCTACCGCGCCAAGCTGGATCTCACCGAGGGGGTGCGCATCGTCCGCATTGGCACCGCGTCCGACCCCAAGGATCTCTGCGCCTGTTGCGCTCCCCACGTGGACTACACGGGGGAGATCGGCCTCATTAAGCTTCTGGACTTCATCCACTACAAGGGCGGTGTCCGCATCCATATGCTCTGCGGCTCCTGGGCCCTGGCCGATTACCGCCGCCGCTACACCGCCGTGGCCTCCATGGCCGCCGCCATGTCTGTGAAGCAGGAGGAGGTGACCGTGGGCTTTGACCGCCTCCGCGCCGAGGTGGAGGAGAAGAAGCAGACCATATCCTCCCTCCGCGCCAAGCTGGAGGAGCATACCGTGGCCGCCATCACCCCCACCGAGGGGAGCCTCTGCCTCTTTGACGAGGGCTTGGAGGCCATGGAGATGCGCCGTCTCCTCAACCGCGCCGTGGAGAAGTGCGGGCGGCTCTGCGGGGTCTTTTCGGGAAGCGACGAGGTCGGCTACCGCTACGTCATCGGGCGGGGGGACGAGTCCATCGACCTCAAAAAGATGGTCAAGGAGATCAACACCGCCCTGTCTGCCAAGGGAGGCGGGTCGTCAGAGATGCTGCAGGGTTCCTGCACCGCGACGAGGGCGGTGATCGAGGCGGTCTTTGAGGGGTATTGAGGGTCAAATTGCGGTTCGGCGGACTGTTTGGCAAGAAGGTCCGGTTACCAATAACCCATTGTAGGGAGCGACGCCCTCGTCGCTCCTAAACCTGAAAATTGCCTGTTTCTATTGTCAGATATATTTTTTCTTTACACCTGAAATATATCGGTATGTTCTATGTGGAGGAGCGACGAGGGCGTCGCTCCCTACAGGTGTTTGTGGCAACCGAAACAGACCGATAAACCCAAATTTGAAGCATTTTGCAATCGCTTTATAAACTCAATTATATAAGGAGGTAATCCCATGAAAGTAGCACGAAGCCGCACGATTCACTCTGCCACGTGCCGAGGACTCACCTGTATTCTTCTCCTGCTTGCCATGCTTCTGTATCCGTCCTGCGGGAAGGGGGATAAGCCCTTCTACGACATATCCGCGCGGGCAGGCGGCGGGGGGGAAAAGGAAAACGTCATCGACCTGTCCATCTCCACTCAATGCGTATCGGTGACCGATACCGCCACGGTCACGTTTACCGTGGGGATGGGAGGAGACGGTCGGGTGGAGGCGCACAAAGGCGAGACCATGGTCTTGAAGATCTCCGCCGACGGTTGCCTCATAAACGGCGCGGAGAACGTGTTTGAAAAGGAGTATCCCGATTACTACGAGGATACGAAATACCGCGCCACGGTAGAGGACAGCAACTGGAACTACCCCAAAAAGACCCCCAATTATTTTGAGGACTTCGAGATCGTCTTCCCCGCAGGAGAGTGCCGCGGCCTGATTGATCTTGAGCTCTACAACGAGGATCATGCCGGAGAGAATTACACAGCCGAGCTGACCGTCTATTACGCCTCCAACGGCTCTGTCCTGTGGATCAGCGACTCCGCCTTGTCGGAGGTGGACGAGAAGGGTCGCCCCGTCAGCGTGGATCAACCGAGGCGGTAAAAGGAGTCTGTTATGTACATGATCCTGCAAAATCTCCTCTCCGACCGCAAAAGCGGCCCGATCTTCGCCTGCTTCGGTCCCTACCACCTCATCTATCTGGCAGTCATTTTCGGCGTGATCCTTGCGGTCATCCTCCTCTTGAAGAACAAATCCGCCACCGCCAGAAGCCATGCCGTCACCGCCGCCCTCTACGTCGCCGCGGGGCTGTACGCCGCCGACTTCTTCCTCATGCCCTTCGCCTACGGTGGAATCGACGTTGAAAAGCTTCCCTTCCACGCCTGCACCGCCACCTGTGTCCTGTGCGTGCTGGCGCGGCACAACCGCTTTTTGGGGAAGTTCAAGGATCAATTCATTCTCTTGGGACTCCTTACCAACCTGATCTACGTCCTCTACCCCGCAGGCGTGGGCTGGTATCTCGTCCATCCCCTGTCCTACCGCGTGTGGCAAACCCTCCTCTACCACGGGGCCATGACCGCCTTCGGGCTGTTCTCTTTGTGCTTCGGAGAGGTGCGGTTGGAATGGAAGAAATGCCCCCGCGACCTGGGGTTTCTCTGTGTCATGACGGCCTGGGCGCTTTTGGGCAACACCCTCTACAACGGGCTGGGAGGGCGGTTCTTCAACTGGTTTTTCGTGGTCAGAGACCCCTTCTACATCCTCCCCGAAACCGTCGCGCCCTTCGTCATGCCCTTGGTCATGGTGGCGGTCATGTTCACGGGGGAGGTTTTGATCCGCGCCGTCTACCACTTGGTCAAGCGGATCCGCGTCAAGCACTAACCCCATCATACCCAAGGAGAGTCCGACTCTCCTTTTTTGATGGAATACAACGAAAAATTCACCAAAACCCCATGGACAAATCTCCCGTTTTGTGCTACAATATACACATACCATGAAAGGAGCGCTCCCATGAAACACGCCCCACTTACCAAAGCCCTCTGTCTGAGCTTTGCCCTGATCCTGCTTGGCTCGGTGATCCCCGCCTTCCCTTGGGCCCTGCCCGCCGCCGCCAAAGGAATCGACTACACCGCCGAAGCCCTCTACCCGCCTCCGTACGCTGACGTAACTATTTGCGGCGATGCCAACGGAAACAGGCCCTCCTCGGATATGGACGTCATCGCCATGCAGTTCGTCACCACCGCCGACGCCCTCATGGTCTCCACCAACGTCCCCAGCTACAGCAACAACACAGGCTCGGTGACGGTTGCCCTTTTCGCCTTTGACACCGACTACGACACCTCCCTGCTGGCCTCTCCCATGGCCGAACATACCTTCGTGGACTTCCGCGACGGCGCGGATCTGGCCTTCCGCTTCGGTGAGGAGAATCCCCTCCCCGCGGGGGAGTACCTGCTGGTGCTCTACGATATGCAGGATCCCACCCCTACCGCGAACGGCGGCTCGGGCACGGGCATCGGTATGTGGCGTTACACCCCCCACGAGGGTCAGCGTACCTACCTCAACGGCTCCTTCGTGTCGGACATGAGCTTTTCGGTGCGGGTCGCCTACAAGGAAAAGCCCGCCAAGCTCTACGGCATCCCCACCAAGCCCGCCACCTCGGGGGAGATCGACTACGCCCCCCTCATGAGCGCGGTGCTGGACTTCCGTAAGGAGGGCTCCACCGCTTACCTGGGCGGCGGTAACCAGACCAAGGCGGCATACGTCACCGAGGGCGGGGAGTCCTTCCTCCGTCTCACCGCCGACAAGGACGCGAACGACCCGTACCAGTTCATCAATTTCCCCGATACCCTCATCAAGTGCAGCGAGTACAAGTTCGCTCTTTTGAAGCTGCGGCGCACCGAGGGCTCCAATACCCAGTCCCAGCTCTTCTACATGACCGACGAGACCGCTCTCAGCGAGGCCGCCTCCACCCGCCCCGGCTATCGTGATACCACCGACTGGCAGTACGTCATTGTCAATCTGGGTGCCAACAACAACTACAGCGGTCAGCTCAAGACCTTCCGCTTGGACTACTTCCAGTCCTGTCAGGGCGCTCACCACCTCGACCTTGCGTATATCGCCCTCTTCAAGACCCGCGAGGCCGCCGAGGCCTTCCACGATAACTTCGAGGACTTCAAGGACGCGGTCCCCGACGACGGTAAGGAGGACACCGATATGACCCCCGACTACAGCACCTATATCTCGGCTGACGCCCCCGCCGACAAGGTGGACGGCAAGCTCACCCCCAACGGTCAGCTGGGGTATCTGTACAAAGACTATCCTTACATCATGGACTTTGAGAAGTCCCCCGCCGAGTACCTACCCGAGGGCGGCTTCGCCTTCACCTCCATCGACAGCGCGGTAGTCAAGGACAGCCGCCTGTACTGCAAGGCCTTCTCGGCCTACGAGATCTACACCAAAAAGTTCCTCGGTGACGCCTACGGCATCCGCGGCGGCTCTCTGGACTTTGACATGGTGCTGGAGAGCGGTGAGATCGCCGTCACCCTCCGCCAGATCTTGCCCAACGATGATGAGAGCAAGTCGGGCATTCGCTTCACCCTCACCGCCGACGGTACCCTGACCGTGACCGAGCGGGACGGCTATACCGACACGGTGAAGATGGACACCGATCTCACCAAGGAGCACAAATTCTCCTTTGCCGATACCGGTTCTTCCCTGTCTCTGCTGATCGACGGCACCGCCGTTTACACCATCCTGTGGGACAGCGTGGAAAAGACCCTGACTACGCCTTCGGGCAAGCCCTTCCCCGCCATTCACGTGCCGAACGCAGGCTACGCCGCCCTCCGCGCCACCCGCACCCGCGGTTATCTGGATAACGTGACCTACACCTACACCGATATCGTCCCCAAGTCCGTCACGGGCCGTCCCGTGGACTACTCCACCTGGGTCGCCACCGACGATCTGGACCGCACCACCCCCACCTTCACCGAGGTAGGCGCGGGCAAGGACAAGTACGTGGGTCTGTTCTACTTCCTCATCCACTCCGACGATATGGGCAGCCGCTACGTCAACGACGTCACCCGCTTCTATCTGGAGGGCGGTGTGTCCAACGTCTCCGCCAAGCTCTCCTCCTTCGCGGGGCGCAACGGTGCCTACTGGGCCGAGCCCTACTTCGGCTACTACTCCAGCCACGATACCTGGGTCTACCGCAAGCATGCCTACATGCTGGATGCCGCAGGGGTAGACTTCATCTTCCTGGACGTCTCCAACAACCGCTTCTACGTGGAGCAGAGCAAGGTGCTCTTCGACACCTGGAAGGCCATCCGCGACGAGGGCGGGCAGACCCCGCAGATCGCCTTCATGTACGGTGATATGCCCTTCACCCTCCTGAACGGTCTGTATACCCTGCTGGAGCCCTTCTACAACAACCCCGACTACGAGGAGCTCCTCTTTACGTGGGAGGGCAAGCCCCTGGTGCTGGGCAACAAGGACGTCCCCGACGAGCGGCCCTGGACGGTCTCCGACACCACCCCCCAGTCCCGCGAATACTACCGCGAGCAGCTGAAAAACAACCCCGCGCTGAATACCTTCTACACCGATACCTACAAGACTCTCATCAACGAGACCCTCACCGTCCGCAAGTGCTGGGCATGGCAGGCGGGCAACAAGAACCGCGATGGCTACTGGGACTGGCTCCAGGAGTCCCCCCAGGCTCTCGGCACCGACTTCGACGGCAAGACCGAGCAGATCTCGGTATCCATGGGTGTCCACGCCCACACCAGCCGCGGCCGCAGCTACCTGAAAGGTGACAGCACCTACAACCCCAAGGGGGACTTCGGCTTCTCCCTCGGCACCGCCAAGTACGGCTACTTCTTCGCCGAGCAGTTCGACTACGCCCTGACACAGGACGTGGACGTGATCATGATCACGGGCTGGAACGAGTGGTACGCGGGCGTCCACAAGGCCCCCTCCGCCGATCAGACCTGCGGGCAGACCCCCACCCCCAACTACTACATGGTGGACCAGATGTCCCCCGAGTACAGCCGTGACGGCGAGCCCATGCGCCTCCGCGACGGAGTGGGCTTCGGCGACAACTACTACTACCAGATGGTCTCCTACATCCGCAAATTCAAGGGACTGAACGCCGCACCCGCTACCGTCAACGGCGGAGCCCTGAACACCGCCGACACCGCCGAGTGGGCGAAGGTCTCCCCCGCCTTTACCGATATTCTTGGTGACACCGACCTGCGCAGCTTCCCCTCCTTCTGCTCCGAGTTCCTCTACGTCAACGGCACCGCGAGAAACGATCTGGACACCGCCAAGGTCTCCCAGGATGCCGACCATCTCTACTTCCATATCACCACCGCCACCCCCCTCATCACCGCCGACGACGAGCTGTGGATGAACCTCTACGTCGATGCCGACGGAAACCCCGCCACGGGCTGGGAGGGCTTCGACTATCTGGTCAACCGCTCCCGCACCGACAAGACCGTGTCCATTGAGAAGTTCGTGGACGGCAAGTGGGTATTCGAGACCGTGGGCGAGGGTGAGTATATTCTTGGCGAGTCCTCCATGGCGGTGAAGATCTCCAAGACCGCGCTGGGTCTGGAGGCGGGCAAGGCCGCTTCCCTCAACTTCAAGTGGGCGGACAACGCCGATATCCGCGGGGATATCATGGCCTTCATGGAGCTGGGCGACACCGCTCCCAATGACCGCTTCGTCTTTGCCTACACCGCCTCCACCACCGAGGACGAGCGGAAGAGCACCGAGGACACCGAGTCCGAGTCGGAATCCGACACCGTGACCGAAGCCCCGACCGATGCGCCCGCCACCGAGGCGCCCACCGAGGAGGTCACCGACGAGCCTAAGAAGAGGGGCTGTAGGTCTACTCTTTCGGTCTCCGCGGGGATTCTCGTGACCGCGATCATGGGTGCCGCAGCATTCCGCAAGCGCAAGGAATAATTCTTCCCATCCCCCGTTTCCGCGCAATACCATTCAGAAAAAAATGGAAGGCTCCCCCTTTGGGGGAGCTGGTGCCGCAAGGCGACTGAGAGGGCTGTTTCCCAAGTAGCTTGCCCTCTCACCCGCCTTCGGCGGGAGCTCTCCCAAGGGGAGAGCCTTTTTGCTTCATGGTGACACCGCATTTGCGTTTTTTCACATACGATATTCACAAAACCCCTTTACAATTGACGAGAAATCCTGTATAATAAAGATGATTATCATTCCCCAAGGAGGCCGCCATGGAGATCCGTCTGTTTTTCCCCGACAGCACCGCCATTCTGACCCCCGATGCCGCGGAGCACGGCGTGACCGTCACCCACTTTGTGGATCATAGTGTCCATACCGTCACCCTCACCGCTTTGGAGGCAGGCATCTGCCCCGAGGCTCTGGAGGTGACCTTCCCCATACCCGAAACCCTCCTCTCCCCCGTGGAGTCCCTGTACTTCTACGATGATGCCGCCCACACCAACGACGTCTCGGGGGTGTTCACCTACGCCGAGAACCCCGCCCGCGAGATCGCCCAGCTGGCTCTTTTCAAGAATCTCGCAAGCGGGCAGACCCTCCTGTACGGTCTCTGCACCATGCACCGCTTCTGGTCGGCCATCTTCCTGCGGGACGGCACCGTCACCTTTCGCTTTGAGCTGGAGGGACGGGAGCTGACCGTGGGGGAGGCCTATACCATGGAGCGGTTCACGGTAGCCGAGGGAACCGAGAACGGCGAGAACGCCCTACTGGAGGCCTACGCCGACGCGGTGGCGTCCCTCAACAACTGCATCCCCACAGGGGATCTTCCCGTAGGCTGGTGCTCCTGGTCCTGCTTTTACGGTGACGTGAACGAGGATCGCATCCGCACCGCCGCCGATATGCAGGTCATGTACGCAAGTGAAGGCAGACCCAACCTCGTCCAGATCGACGACGGGTGGCAGAGATCGGGTTCCTTCTGCGGCGAGTGGGTCACCGATGAGAAGAAGTTTCCCGAGGGTATGGCCGCCACCTCGGCCTACGTCCGCGAGTTGGGGCTGACCTTCGGGTTGTGGCTGGCTCCCCTGCTTTTGGACGATCAGTCCGAGTACTACGAGAGCCTCAAGCACCTGGCCATGCCCGAGGTGACTCTCGGGGAGCATTACCACCCCTTCAATCTGGGGGATCCCGCCTACCACGACCACCTCCGCAAGACCTTCCGCCGCATGGTGGACGAGTTCGGCGCCACCTACTTCAAGCTGGACTTCCTGGCCGCCGCGGTGCGCTACTTCAACGGGCGGGGGCGTTTCGTCAAGTTCCCCGACGGCTACTGCATCGAGGTGCAAAGAAAGGCTCTTTCGGTCATCCGCGAAACCGTGGGAGACGAGGTCTTCCTCCTGTCTTGCGGCGCCCAGACCCTTTTGGGCGCGGGGATCTTCAACGGCGCGCGGATGTCCTGCGACATCATCTGGGGCAAGAACAAGGCCCACCCCACCTACTGGCAGATCATGCAGAACTGCCTCCACACCGTGGGCCGGCGGTACTTCTACCACAGAAAGGTCTACGTCAACGACCCCGACGGGCTGGTGCTCCGTGACTGGGATCGGGGGGACGGCTTCAACTGCACCTGGTCGGAGGCGGAGCTTTGGACGGTGGCCATCGCCATGTCGGGCGGGTCGGTGCTGTCCAACGACGAATTGGAGAAATTGAGCGATGCCCGCCGCGCCCTCTACACCGAGTCCCTGCCCCCGCTGGACATTCCCTGCCGTCCCGTGGACTACTTCGAGTGTCCCGCCCCCACAGCCTATATTCTGGATGTGGACGAGAACACCAAGCTCCTCGCCCTCTACCACTTCGGGGACACCATGACCGATCTGGACTTCGACCTGGATAAGGTAGGCATGAAGGGCGCGCTGGTGGCCGACTGCCTCACCCGCAAGTTCCTGGGCTTCAAGGATACCATCCACGTGGAGAACTCCAACCCTCACTCCGCCGCCATGTTCCTCCTCAGAAAGCCCGCCGACAAGCCCGCCTTCGTGGGCTCGGACGCCAATATCTACATGGGTATAGGCCTGTTCTCCTCGGTCTATGAGGACGGCAGGCTGACGGTCACCCGCCCCGCGGACACCCATGAAAACGCCGTAGCCTACGCCCTGTGGCCCGAGGGCTACACCCCCGAGGGGGAGGTCATGTGGGCTGAAAACGGCTATACCCTCACCAAGCTGAACCGAAATACACATATATTGGAGATAGATCATGCTGAAAATTGAACGCGACGCGGTTATGAACCTGGACGGCGCCATCCGCGGCGCCCGCAACCCCATGAACAGCTGGGCAAAATCTGACAGCTACTACGATGCGAACGGCAAGTTTGTCCTCGGCCCCGTGG
>JAFULU010000222.1 GCA_017483125.1 Clostridia bacterium | reverse complement strand
TGGACGGAAACCTTCGGTTTCCCGCATTTTATATCAAATCAATGGAGAAATCCGTAGGATTTCAACCGAAATTATTCATTATTCATTAGCCGCTTGCGGCGACTTCATTATTCATTATTCATTAGCAGTTTATCGGACTTCTGTTCGATAAACTGCAATTTGAAGGTCTGTCGGATCGCTCCGTGATGTCGCCCTACGAAAAAGTGCCGCCGAGGGGGAGACCGTCGGCGGCATGGGGGCGTTATGGTGGGGATCAGCTCTTGGTATAGAACCAGATCACGCCCGAGCGGTGGGGGAGGTTATCCGAGAAGCCACAGGCGGCCAGCTTGGCACCCGAGACCGTGAAGGTTCTGTGGCCCAGCTCGTCGGTGAAGGTGTAGGTCTTGGTCACGTCTACGTGGAGGTTCGTGAGGGTGATGCTGTCGGCCTTGACGCGGACGTTGCGGATGATCTGGACAAAGCCCTCGGTCTCCCCGTCGAACTGCATGGCGTACCAGTCCTCGGTGGACTTGCGGCACTCGGTCAGGGGGTAGTAGTCGCAGGTCAGCTCCAGCTTCGCGGCCTTGCGCCAGACGGGGTGGAAGCGGCGGCCTACGGCGCAGATCTCGTCGGGGTGGTAGTATTCGATCATGGAGGTCAGGGCGGGGGTCAGGGCGTTGTGATAGCCGAAATCGTCCACCTGATGCTGTTGGCCGTTGTAGTTTCCGTCGGGCTCGTCCCAGTTGTAGTTATGGGCGCGGAAGTAGGGGATCCACTCGAACATCTCGCGGTGCTGCTTCTGCTTGATGTAGTGGTCGCCGTAGCCCACGTCGGTGTAGTGGAGGGGAACGGCGCGGCGCATGGTCTCGGGGTCGTTGCGGCGGCCGCCCGAGGCGCAGGAGTCCATCCACAGCCCGGGATTGCGCTCAATGAGGGTGTCCCAGTAGCGGTAGTAGCCCTGGATGTGGAGATTCTCCAGCACGCCCTCGCGGTCGGGCTGAGTGTTGAGGGCCCAGTAGGGGGCGGGAGGGAAGTTGAAGTCCTGGCGGTAGATCTTGATGTGGGAGTCCTTGATGATGGCGTCCACGGTGTCAATGAGCCAATCGCAGGCGGCGGGGTTGCCGAGATCCAACAGGGCGTTCTCCGAGAGCCAGGGGTTATCGTCGCGGAGGTAGTGGAGGAGCCACTCGGGATGCTCGTTCCAGAGCTTGGTGCCGCGGCGGACACGCTCGGGCTCGAACCAGACCAAAAAGTCGATGCCCTCCTTCTGGAGCTTCTCGCCCACGGGTCCCATACCGTTCGGGAAGTGGTCGGGGTTGGGGTACCAGTTGCCCGTGGTGGGCCAGTCGTTGTTGCAGGGATACCAGCCCGCGTCGATCCACCAGATGTCGGGCTTGAGGCCTTTTTCCAGGTAGGTGTCGATGGCGGCCAGCTGATTTTCCTCGGTGACCCCGCAGAACTCGGGGAGGCCGTCGATCATCCAGGTGTGGAACACCAGCTTGGGATCCAGGGGGTGGCCGTCCTCACGGGGGAGGATGTGGTCGATGTAGAAGGAGCGCCAGAGGTTGCGGCCGCGGTCGTCTCCGCCGGTAAAGGCCTGGATCGTGAGGCGGGGGGTACGGACGGTCTCACCGGGCTTGAGGTAGGAGCGGAAGGCGGCCTGGCCTACGGTGATACGGGTCTCGTCAAAGTCTCCCGCGCTTTGGAGCTTGGCCTCCAGTCTCCAGGTACCCGACCAGCCTACGGCGATATTGAAGCCGTGGCCCTTATGGGTGAACAGGCGCATATAGGGGAAGGCACCGTTACAGGGGGTTCCGTCGCCGCAGGGTTGCTTGACGATCCCCTCGGCGGTGACGGGGGTGGTCCACCACTCGTAGCCGTCGGGGGTGCAGGTATCGCCGTTGCCGTGGTACAGGGTGGGGTCCTCGGCGGGGAGGGTGAGGTCGAGGCACCAATCCGAGATGATGGGGGAGTTATCTTCGCCGTCGTTGGTGATATACATGACCCAGTCGGTCACGGCGTAGTCGCGGTACTCGATGCACTCGGCCCGCAGGGTTAGCCTCTCGGGGGTGGTAGCGGTGAAGACGGCCTCGGAAATGGCCGAGTCGATACGGCGGCGGGTGACCTTGGGGGAGAGGTCGGCGGGAAATCCGCGGTAGGTCTTGCCACCGATAGTATAGGTAACGGGGATCTGTTGGGGAGAGACCGTACAGGCGGGGAGGTATGCGTTCAGAGCGATGTCGTTCCGTGTGGCTTTCATGGGCTGGATCCTTCCTTTGTCAGAGAGTCCCGCGCGTGGCGGGGGATGGGTACAGTATACCATAAAAGGCGGTGAAATGCAACGGGTTGGGGTGAAAAAAACAAGAAAACCGCCCAAAGGGCAGGGTGACCACATCGAAAGTTTACTTTGCGTTCACATTTCCGGCCGAAAACTGTCGTTTCAGGGGTTTACAAATTATCCGTTTGATGATATAATGGTAGCGTTGAGACCCGCGCTACCCCTGCGGGTCATTTTTATGCAAGAATGGAGAAGCGTTATGATCCTGTGGGGAGCACCCTTTCAGACCGTCCACCTCATTACCCTTGCCATCGCCGCGGCCCTCATTGTGGGCGTGTATTTCCTGTTGAAGTATCTGCCCGAGCGGGTGCGGTACTACACCATCCTGGTTTTGTCCTTTTCGGGCATTGTGGCCATCATCTACAATCTGGCGGCGTGGGGATCTCCTCTGGAGTACCTGCCCTTCCATATGTGCTCCATTTTGGCGTTGATGCTCCCTGTGGCGGTTCTGACCCGGAACAAGTACGTGGGTAACCTCCTGCTGGTGTGGTGCCTCGGCTCCATCCTGGCCCTGATCTTCACCGACGCTCAGGCGGGCTACGAGATCCCCTCGGCGGCTTTCTTCATTTATTATATACCCCACGTCTTTGAGTTCGCCGTGACGGTTTACCTCTTTGTCTTCGGCTACATCAAGAAGGACTACAAGTGCATCCCCGTGACCGTGGGGCTGACCGTGGCCATCTACACCGTGGTGCACCTCATCAATCTGGCTCTGAACCACTACTGCGCCGTCAACAACATCGTGGACTGGGCGGGTGAGGTTTTGACCTTCAACTATATGTTCTCCATGGAGCCTACCACCTCCATCTTCTTCCTGTTCTGGAACATCATCCCTCATCCCTACTGGTATATGTACTGCGCGGTGGTGGTGCTGGTGGTGTATCTGGTGGTGCTGTATCTGCCGCAGATCATTCGGGCCATCAAGGACAGACGGAACAAGAAGTGAGCAATTTCCTTCCTTTAATATAATAGAGAAAGAGCACCCCGTTTTGGGATGCTCTTTTCGTGTTCAGCGGATCAGAAGCCCGATGACGGCGGCCACGCAGGGAACCGCCAGCGCCGACAGGGTGACCCAGATCACCGAGGCGAGGCAGCCCTCCGAGCTGTTGCTCGGTTGACGCTGTAGGTAGCGGGGATCCAGTGGGGGAACCGCCTGTGGGCGGGGCGGCGTGCCTTGGTAGCCTCCGCCATAGCGGGGAGGTTGCTGAGGGGGTGGGGTGGATCGGGCACGGGCCTGTCGGACTTGGATCCGATATTTCCGCAGGCGGGCCAGAGGGTCGTCACCCCGCAGGACACGGGCGTAGAAGCTTTTCAGAAATTCCACGTTCTCGGGGTCGCACAGGGGATAGTCCTCGGACACGGTATCGTGGGCCAGCTGATTGCGGAGGTGGCGGCAGTACCACAGGCGGTCCAGATCAAGATCCCAGTCGGGAATGGAGTCGCTCTCGTACAGGGGAACCTCTTTCATGTCGTCGATGTAGTCGGACACGCCCCGCTCGGTGTCGCGGGATTCCTTCAGCAGCTTATCCAGCCGTTTGAATTCGTTGAATAGCTCGGTGTCAAGTGGTGTCATGGCTTGTCGGGTTTACCAGATCTTCTTATAGATCTCAATGATCTCTTCCTTACTGGGGGTGCGGGGGTTGGTGGCGGTACAGCCGTCCACGAGGGCGGCGGCGGCCATGTCGTCCAGGGCGGCCAGGTACTCGGTCTCGGTGAGCTTAGGGCAGGCCTCGGAGACCTTGGCGGGGAT
>JAFULU010000221.1 GCA_017483125.1 Clostridia bacterium | reverse complement strand
TTCTTTTTTCAAAGAAATTTCGAGATTCTCAATCACAAGCTTTGCTTGTACTTTAATCTCCTGTTGTTCAATTGTCAATGATCCGCGCGGCTTTCACCGCTATTCAGTGCCGTGTTTTGCACAGCCCGACTATTATATCACAACCGTTCGCATTTGTCAAGGGGTTTTTCAAAACTTTTTTAAGTTTTTTTTGACTTTTTTCAAGCCGTTCTCCCTGACTCCTTGCAGAGCGGATGTGAAGCACATTATATCACATTCCCTCTCGTTTGTCAAGAGGTTTTTCAAAAGTTTTTCAACTTTTTTCGTGATTTCCTGTGCGCTATCTCTCTCGCGGTCGCCCGCTCGTGGACAGCTTGCATATTATAGCACTTTCGTTTTCATTTGTCAACCCTTTTTTGACAAGTTTTTTCACTTTGGAGCTTCAGGCAACCATGCACAAAGAAAGGGCAAGAGGCTTGTGCAACTTGCCCAAGAAATGGTTAATCCTTATCCCAAACAGGGGAGTGGGGCGGATCCTGGATACTCATTTTCCACGCTTTTAGACTCTCCAGGCGGCAATCGGCGTTCTGCGCGATCACCCCCACGCGCCCCGTGGGAGGTCGGTCCACCACGAAGGTCTGGACGAACCGATCGTCTATATATAATTGAAGAATATTCAACCGCCACAGGAAACGGAAGCTGTGCCGCTCCTCCGCCGAGATGCCGCGGACGCAGGCGGAATCCTCCCCGTTCTCGTCGATGACGGTCAGATCGCACCGCGACCCGTCCCAATTCAGCTCCATGACGTTGGAATTCCGCTTGTAGGGATGCCCGATATCCAGGGTAACGGCGCGGCCGCCGTTCTCGCGGTCCTCCACCCAGAAGCCCACGCGGGCAGGCCGCCAGCAATGGGTCTTGCGCTCGGCGGTCATATATGCGGGCGCGGAGGTACAGGTCAGATCCCCCTCCAGCACCAGACCCTCGGTGGGATCAAGGACCCGATCCAGCGCGGCCATGGCGGTGACGTCGGTAACCGTAGGCCCCGTCGGCGTCTTGGGACGAATGCGCAGTGAAGTCTCCCCCACCTCAAAGGCGGCAGGGGTCCAGACGCCCTCATCCCCCTCGTTCAGTACGGCGGGCGGGGCGTTGACCGAGCAGAGGGACCAACCGACGGGGAGGCTCTCCCCCTTCAGGGTCTCGTTCCCTTCCCACCAGTACAGGCGAAGGTGACCGTCCTCCCCCACCTTGGCGCGGCGCAGAGGGATCAGCCACACGTCGTCCCGCCCCCCTGCCATGACGGCGTTGGACACCAGCACGTCCTCCCCCACGCGGCAGAAGGCGGCCAGATTCTCGATGAACACCCGATCCATGCGGTCAAAGCCACAGAGACGGAAGGCACCGCGGTCGGGGCGGTAGGGCCCGCGGATCTCATCGGCCACGAAGGTGTACAGGTTGTACCCGTAGCTCCCCGCGTAACCCACGAAGCCGCCAATGTAGTAGTAGCGGTCCCCGATCTTCTCCAGACCGCCGCCCTCCAGACAGTTTATGGGTGGAATGTCACCCCACTCGATGGCGGGCGGGGGCAGGGGTGTCCACCGGATCCCGTCCGCGCTCTGCTGGAGACCAAAGCACCCGCTCTCCCCTGCCTTGGGGATAGCCACGACTGCACCGTAGTAGGTCTTGTCTTCCTCATTATATAGGGCATACATATGATCCCAGCGGCCGCCCTCGCAGTACCACCGCCCGTCGGGGTGGTTTTCGTCCATGATTTCCCAATGGACCAGATCCTCCGAGACCGCGTACCGCATGGTGTCGTTGGGGGCGAAGGGGTTATCCTCGGTGTTGGTGGAGCCGAAGTTCACGCAGTACCGACCGTCGGCGGTTCGGTTGATGAACATCTTGAACAGCCCGCCCTCGAAAGACAGAACCCGCCCCACGCCCTTGAAGTGGACCCCGTCCTCCGACTCGGCCAGCCACATTCCCGTACCGCCGTCGGCGGGGCCGTCGTCCTTGTAGTGCATGGAGAGCATATAGAATTTGTGATCCTTGGGCTCGTACCACAGGGTGGGATCCCACATGGCACCTTTTTCGGGACGGTAGAGCATGGTAAAGACTCCTTTCTATGGTGCAAATTGCAGTTTATCGGTGTAACAAAATGAGAACAGCCCCTTCCCCTCATCCGCCTCCCGCCGCAGGAGCTGGTCGGCACCTTCCCCCCAAGGGGAAGGCTTTCAGAGGGAACCCTCCTCTCACCTACACCCGAACATTTGTTTTTCTA
>JAFULU010000220.1 GCA_017483125.1 Clostridia bacterium | reverse complement strand
CCTGCCTCGTCGATATGGGAGCGGGTCTCGGCACGGTTCAGCTTAGAGGTATCCAGCATATCCCCGTAGAGGAAGGTGTAATTCTCCAGCAGGTCGCGGGCGGAGAGGACCATAGCGGCCCCGTCGCTGATGAGCTGATTGGTGCCCGCCGAGTTGGTCTCTCCCACGTTGCCGGGGAAGGCGTAGATATCGCGGCCCTGGAGGATGGCGGTGCGGGCGGTGATAAGGGCACCCGATTTCAGGTCTCCCTCCACCACCACGGTGGCTTGGGACAGGCCGCTGATGATGCGGTTGCGGATGGGGAAATTCCGGCCCTCGGGCGGGGTACCGGGTGCGAACTCGGTCATGACCGCGCCGTGGGTAATGATCTCGGCGAAGAGCTTGCCGTGCTCGCGGGGATAGGGGACGTCGATACCGCTGCCCAGCACCGCTACGGTGGAGCCTCCCGAAAGGATGGCACCCGCGGCGGCCACGCCGTCGTTGCCCAGTGCCATGCCCGAAACCACGACGGTACCCGCCGCACCCAGCTCATAGCCTAGTTTATACGCGACACGCTTGCCGTATTCGCTCATACTGCGGGTACCCACCACGCTGACGCAGAGCTTCTTTGTGAGGTCGGGGAGCTTACCCTTGTAGTAGAGCAGAACGGGCGGGTCACGGAGAGGGCGCAGGGAGACGGGGTAGTCGTCGTCCTGCCAGAACAGGATGCCCACGCCCTTTTCCCGACAGAACTCCATGATGCGGGTAGCCTCCCCCAGGGACTTATCCGCCAGCTTGGCCTTCAGGCCTTGGGAGCAGGGCAGGGACTCCAGCTCGCTCTCCTCGGCCTTGTACAGGTCGTAGGGGGTGCCGTAGGTCTCCAGCAGGGGGCGGAACTCCCTGTTCTGCGCTCCACAGCGCAGGGCAAACCAGATCTCAAACAGTCTGTCCTTCATGGCGGACTCCTTTCGGGGGAAATGGATTTTGGACGGTCGCAGCGTGAAAATGCGAAATGCAAAATGCAAAATGCAAAATTGATCGACTGCGGAAAGATTGGAAACTTGAATGCCGATAAGCTTGAAAACACAAAAGCAACGGTTACAAAGCAGCCTTGGAAAAGCATCAAATCCTTCCCGCGATCCCGTTTCCCGATTTTGCATTTTGCATTTTGCATTCGGCGGTCTTACCGCCGTCCCAGCTCCCACATGATCAGCGCGGCGGCCACCCCCGCGTTGAGGGACTCGGTGTCGGCCTCCATGGGGATGTAGACACTGCGGTCGCAGGCGGCGATGACCGACTCGGACAGGCCGTGGCCCTCGTTGCCGATGACTGCCCCCACAGGATGGTCTTTCCGCTCCTCATCAAATTCTTGTGAACCGAGGCGGATGGCGGTATCGTCCAGGGCGGCGGCATAGATGCGGCGGCCCGACTGACGGAGAGCCGTGACGGTGCCCGCCAGATCCTCCACACGGGTGATGGGCATGGAGAACAGAGGCCCCATGGCGGCGCGGAGGGTCTTGGGATGGTAGAGGTCGGCGCAGTCGGCGCTCATGATGAGGCGGCCCACACCTAAAGCGGCGGCGCTTCGGATGATGGCACCCACGTTGAGGGGGTCTCGCACCGACTCCAGAAGGAGGACGGGAGCGTCCTTTCGGGCGTCGTTTTCGTCTTCCTTATATATTATAATAAAATTGTGGGATTTGTCAATATATTTTGCGACGGTTATGACCCCTTCGGGAGCATTTTCTTGAGAAATTTTCTCGAAAAGGCTGTCCTCCACCCCGAACACGGGGCAACCGACCTCCGAAAGGCTACAGCCGTACAGCTCCTCCATACGGGCGGCCACGCGGTCGGCGGTGCCCACACGGAGGAAGACCGACTCAAGCTCCACCCCGCGGCGGAGAGCCTCGCAGAGGAGCTTGACCCCGTCGAAGCGGAAGGTGCGGGTCTTCTCTCTGGCGCGGCGGTCGTCCAGCTTCATAAGCTCCACCACGCGGCGGTTCTGGCGGGAGGTGATGATCTCCCCGTCAAAGCGGATATTCGCGGACATGATAACACCTCGTTTCGGCGAGATTTCACCCCATGGAAAGGGGGAAAAGACCCCCGAAGGCCTTTGATTGCGGGGCTTTTTCGGGGGATTTCGACCTGTCTGACACAGGCCATTCAATGATAAAAACCCGAGTAGGCAAAAGCCCATCGGGTTTTTATGACGATCAGATTAGAGAGCTGCCTTGGCCTGCTCGCACAGAGCGGCGAAAGCCTCCTTGTCGGAGATAGCGATCTCGGACAGCATCTTACGGTTCAGGGTGATGCCTGCCTTCTTCAGACCGTTCATGAAGGTGGAGTAGTTCATACCGTTAGCCTTGCAGCCGGCGGAGATACGGGTGATCCACAGACGGCGGAAGTCGCGCTTCTTCATGCGGCGGCCGGCGAATGCGTAGTTACCGCTCTTCAGGACGGCCTGCTTAGCCATCTTGAAGTGCTTGGACTTGCTGCCCCAGTAACCCTTAGCAGCCTTCAGGACCTTATTTCTTCTCTTGCGCGTCATCATTGCGCCCTTAATTCTTGCCATTTTTCTTTCCTCCTAAATCTCTTGTGTCGATTACTTCTGGATCATAGCTCTGATGTTGGCAGTCATTGCCTCGCTCAGAATGGCGCTGGAGCGCAGATGTCTCTTTCTCTTGGAGGGCTTCTTACCCAGGTTGTGGCGGTGGTGGCAGTGGTTGATCTTGACCTTGCCGGTACCGGTCACGGAAAATCTCTTGGCAGATGCCTTGTGTGTCTTAACCTTTCCCATTTTTCTTTTCCTTCTTTCATTGTAGTGATGGCCGCGCAATGGGGTTCGCACGGCGCACCCGTTGGCTTTCCTTATCGGAGCCATATATCATGTTGACCGCATCGGAGTGACGGGGTTCATGAACAAAATTGCAGGGGTCGCGTTGGGTCTGTGCGTATATCGTTGGTTACCCACCGATGCGGACAAGTCCGCGGCACACGATTGCTTACTTCTTATTGGAGAGGGGGCTGATGACCATGCTCATGAAGCGGCCGTCCAGAACGGGCTTCTTGTCGCAGGAGCCGACTTCCTTGACGTCCTCCAGAAACTTCTCAAGGATCTCGCGGCCGATGGCCATGTGGCTCATCTCACGTCCGCGGAACTTCATGACCACGCGGACCTTGTTGCCCGAGGTCAAGAACTTCTTGGCCTGGTTCATCTTGGTCTCGTAGTCGTGGGTGTCGATGCGGCAGGACAGCTGGATCTCCTTGAGCTCCACGGTCTGCTGCTTCTTCTTGGCTTCCTTCTCTCTCTTCTGCTTCTCAAAGCAGAACTTGCCGTAGTCCATGATCTTGCACACGGGGGGAGTTGCCATGGGTGCGATCATGACCAGATCCAATTCCTTCTCATAGGCGATCTTGAGGGCTTCCTTGGAGCTCATGATTCCAAGGGGCTCTCCGTCGGCGGTTACGACTCGGATCTCCTTCGCGGTGATTTCCTCGTTGAGGAGAGTCTGAGCTTCTTTAGCATTCGCGGCGATAGGTAAACACCTCCTAAAAATAAAAATCGTACCGAAGCGACAGCCCCGGCACACAGAGACCCACCCTGTTCTTTGAGTGGAGAGATCTATTGACCGCCGCGCATTCATGGATGGCGGGGTGGAAACCGGGCGGTTTCGCTTCATTTACTGTGGTAGTATATCACATTTCGGTCGGTTTGTCAATACCTTTTTGAAAATTTTCAAAAATATTTTTCGGTATCGCGGGCCGTCGGACAAAGGGGACGAAATCCCTTGTCCGACGGTGATATTCGGGTCAGCTCCGCTTCCCTGCCGACTCCTCGGGCAGGTAGGCGTGCCACGCGGCGGTGTAGGAGGCATAGGCCTCGGCCCGTCGGTCAGCCAGCTCACAGGTCTCCTGCCAGCGGCGGACGGCCTCCTTATGCTCACGGCGCAGGGCGGGATCCAGCACCGTCACCACGCTCTCCCCCCAGTCCATATCTTCATACACCGAGGCGCGGAGGGCGGCCAGCTGGATATCGGGACGGTCCGCCAGCTCTCTGGCCATACGGCGCTCGGCACCGCGGCTCTCGATGCGGGCGACAAGGGCTCCCATACCCTTGGACACCCGACGGAGAGACTCCCACAGCTCGCGGTAGGAGTCGGTCTCGGCCAGGGTCTCCCGCAACGTATCCCAGCGGGCATCGGGCAGGGCACCGTTTTGGATCCTCTGCCAATCCTCGGCGAAAAAGCCGTGATCGGGATGGGTATCCATGCGGAACAGCAGCTCGCGCTCGTAGGTATAGGCGCTCATGAGACTGCGGTAGGTCTCGGTCTCGTTCTGCCACGACTCCAGAAGGGGGGCAAGGGCCTCGGGAAGATCATGGGTCAGCCCGTGGGTCCACGCGGACACGCTTCCGTCTCCCGCTCTGCCCTCCAGCCAATCCCGTCCCTCGGCGCGGAGGACCGTCAGGCTGTCTGACAGCAGGGTATCCAGCCCGCGCAGTTGCTTTTTCCGTCGGTTCTGCATACGGAGAAGCCGGGCGTTCATCCCAACGCAGGCTTCATAGCTTCGCTCGGCGGCGGGGACTTGGGTTCGGCTCGCGGCCTTCAGCAGGCAGGGGCGCAGGTAGACCCAATGGTCGGTGAGATTCTCCCGCAGAATACGGCGGATCTCCTCCGCACGGGCACGGTCGGTATCATTATCCACGTCGTAGCGACGGAAGGCGGCGTGGATTTCCTCCCAAGGAAGGCGGCGGTAGGCGGGCACATTGGAGGGAGGAGGAAGGGGATCCGTCACGGGGCCGGTCTTCAGCTTATCCAAGGCGCAGAGACGGATGGCCTCTGAAACGCGGTCGGAGACGCCCTTTTCCCGCTCCAAAAGACGGTGCAGGTGGTTCTCCTCCATGACGGCGCGGGAGAGCTGAAGAGGGACACGGGCAGGGTCGTAGCCCTCGGGCATGAGGGAGATGAGAACCTCCAGACGGGACAGGCGGGTCTGGCACAGGGAGCGGAAGACCTCGTAGGAGACTCCCTCCCGCAGAACCGTCATGGCACCCGACGCGCTGTCCCGACCGTGGGAGCGTCCCGTGAAATAGCGAGAAGCCCGCTCTCCGAACTCCTGCTCACGGACGCAGGAGGTGATGACGCGGAGGAGCTGATCCTCCAGACGCATACGGTATCGCCAGATCAAGCCGGGATTCTCCGCCATGGCGCGGAGCTCGGGGGCACTCGGTGTGCAGAGGCTGTCCGACAGCAGAAGCAGGGCGAAGGGTTCGGGATGGTGAAGCCTCAGGCAGGACCACACAGGCGCAACGCCGCCCGCCTCGGGTGTGTCGGGGGTCAGGAGGGGGGTAGACCTCAACCACAGGGGGTGCAGGCCCTCGCTGTCCAGCAGGTAGACCTGAAAATCTCCGGCGGCAAACACGTCCACGCGGTAGTGTCCCTCCCCCTCGGGGGTCACACGGCAGGCCCCCAGAGAGACCGAAAAGAAGGCATCATCACAACGGATCGCCACGTCCCCGCTCACGGTTTCCCGCAATCGGGAAAGACCGCGGGGGATCTCTTCGCCCAGCATAGAGCAGATCTGCTCGGGGGAAGCCCCCTTGGCGGTGCCGTCCAGCACACGAAGGGCAGTCGCCTCGGCCAAGGCGGCACAGTATCGGGCCACCGTGTGCTCTTGCATTCCCTCGCTCTCGCCAAAGGTCGCGCGCAGAAGGCGGGTATTGTCATCGGTACGGGGGATCAGACTACCGTACAGGGTATCCAAGAGTCCGTCCACGCCCCCCTCCTCCACGGGATAGGTGGGTGAGACGGCTCCCCCTGTGGCGCTATGGCCGTTAACAGCCAGCAGGAGGTCGGAGGTCACCGCGGGACAAGCGTCGGGCACAAGACCGTAGGCCTCGGGATTCTCGGCGAGAAAGGCCATTCCCGTCAGCAAGCGGGAATCCGTCCCTCTTTCATCGGTATACTGTTTGGTATCCATAACCGCCCTCCTTTCTCCGCAAGGCACTTATATCTTCTTTTATTATAGCACAGATCCCCCCGTTTGTCAACTCTTCCCGTCTCTCGGGGAAAGGCGACATTTTTTCAAACTTTTTTTCAAAAACCCCTTGACAAACACGGCGGCTTATGCTATAATATGCGAGTCGTCACGACACGGCCCGTTGGTCAAGCGGTTAAGACGCTAGCCTCTCACGCTGGAAACATGGGTTCGATTCCCGTACGGGTCACCATTACCAACCTAAATCGAATTATTCGGTTTAGGTTGTTTTTCTTTTTCCCCGTTGAGCTTTTTAGATGGTGATCGTCAGCCGTATATTCTTCTGTCTCAGCTCATAGGAGTTCTGAATATGCGCCGGTATCGTTGTTTCCCTATCGCAAACAGAAAGGCCCTGACTCGCGTCAGGACCCGTCTGTAAGGGGCTATTAAAGTGGATGTGTATTTCGTCGTCGAACACGATGATCTCGCGTATAAGGAAGTTTATGAGCATCTGGGGCTCCTTCATGAGGGCTTCTTCGTAGTAGGCACGAATCTCGCTTGCGGTGACTTTAACTTGCATCTTGCTACGTTCTATAATGATCAAGCGTTCCAGCTCTGCCTGTCGGTCTTCCAGCTCCTTCATACGCTTGTTGGCGGCGGCGGTATAGAAGCCACGTTCAACAGCGTTCATGATGTTTTCCATTGCGCTTTCGTTCTGCTTCTGCTCTCGTTCAAGGATGCTCAACGTAGAGTTGGCTTTGATCTGGGATTCCTGTAATGCCAAAAGGCCTTGGACAATATAATCCATTTGCCCGGGCTTTTTGAGTTCTGCGATGATGCTGTCCAGTACGAATTTTTCAAGTATCTCCTTGCGGTATGGTTGTTGCTTGCACCCGTTCCGCAAGTTTTTTCGTCCGTGACATTTGTAGTAGTAGGTACGGACACCCTGTTTGGATGTGCCACACTCACCACTCATATTCTCACCACAGTAGCCGCATTTCATTTTCTGGCGAAGCAGGTAGACCACTGCGTTACTGTGCTTTCCGATTTTATTGCAAGACACCTTGGCTCGGACTTTAGCGAAGATCTCCGGATCCACAATGGACGGATAGATCTTATCCACCACCTCGTCACCATGCATATATGTCCCCGAATACTTTTCGTTTCTGAGGATGCCATACACTGTATTCATCGGAAACTGCCGGCCCTTATACAGAATCCCATGCGCCGTAAGCGTCGCGATGATCTCCTTGACGGTAACGCCCTTTGCGTACTGGTCGAACATGAATCGCACGATTTCAGCTTTTTCTTCGTCGATAACGACTTTCCGATCTGATGCAACGTAACCGTAAGGCAACGCACCGCCTTGGTAGTTTCCCTTCAGACGGGTTTCTCTCATGCCTCTCCGTACCTTCTGGGCAAGCTCAGCGGAGTAGTATTGGTTCATACCTTCAAGCAGGCTTTCCAGTATAATTCCTTCGGGCGAATCGGGGATATTCTCCATAGCCGATACCACTTTTACACCGTTGTTTTTCAATGTGTTCTTGTGGATCGTTGCCTCATACTTGTTTCGAGAAAAGCGATCGAGCTTATAGACAAGCACGTAACTCCATTGGCGTTTTGCGCTATCCCGGATCATGCGTTGAAAGTCGGGACGCATATCGTTGGTTCCCGACATGGCTCGGTCGATGTAGGTATCCAGGATCAGGATATCGTGCATCTTGGCGTAATCCTCACATACACGAAGCTGACCTTCGATAGACTGCTCACTTTGAGCATCGCAAGAATATCTTGCATAAATGACAGCTGTTTTCATTTCATTTTTCCTTTCTCATTTGTCTTTAGATTTGTCTTTCGACGGGAGCGGACCAAACGGAACCGCCCAAAGAGGTCAAGGGATACAGGCGAAAATATTGCATTTTAGTCGGTCGACTTCTGCTTTTCAGCGATATTTTCGACCCCTTGACCTCGACGGCGGTTTCGTTTACGCTCCACCAAGGCGAAAGACTAATTTGTTAATTCTTCTTGGGCATCTGCTTGATAACTTCGGGGCTGACTTCACCGACGTACACTCCGTCGTCAAAGCAGATGAAATTATCGAATAGCAAGAGTTTTCTGTCCTCTTGCCCGATGGTACACACCACATCGTCGTCCAAAATGTCCGAGATGAAATATGCCGGGGTGTTCTTGGAATATACGATCCTCTCGCCGGACTTTTCGATGTACTTCATGAGATAAGCGGTGGCGTTTGGTAGCTCTTGCTTATTGATTGGCTCAAAATCGTTCCTACCGAAGCGCTCGGTGAAGTAACTGTTCTGCAAGGTGGTCTGCATTCGGTGCATCTTCGTGCTGTAATCTCGATGCTCCATCAGCTCTCCGACCATAGCATTTTCAGGGATGTTGAAAAGCCCGTGGAAATGTAAGCGGTTGCCGTTCGGAGATCGTTCCCATACGCCGATGTAGATCCATCCTTTGCGGTGGCACATCTTTTTGAAGCAATCTCGCAGTTTCGCTTTGAATGATACCTCTGTATGCTTCTGATTGTCGTAGGTGAATGTACAGAAGTAATTCCAAGTCCCAAGGTTGATCTTTCGTGTCAGCCTCATCCGCCTGACGATTAGATTCCGTTGGATTCGTTCCATCTCGGCCTTTACATATTCGGTTGCCTGTTCCTCATTCTCAAATTGCGGTTTTAGCTCCGCTACGATCTCCGTGACCTTTTCCTTTCGCCGTTTGGCTTTTGCGCCCTTGTAGGCCTTTTCAAAAGCCGTTCTCATTTCGTCATTTTCGTTGCCATGGAAGCCGCCCTTCCCGGGATTCTTGCCCTCGTTTTGTGGGATGGCGATGTAGTGGCTGCCGTCGAAGTAGACTTTAACCTTCTCATATGGCATGACCGTCTACCTCCTTTCGCTTGCGTTGAAGCTCCAACACGCGATCCAGCAGAGCCGACATGAATGCCTCTCGCTCTGCCGCGCTCATTTGTTTGACCTCAAAGCCGCCGTTTGTGATGATGTTGACCTCTCTTTCGTTCAATAGTGTTTTCTCCTTCTTGTGTATTTTCCAGAGAAAAAGGCACAAAAAAAGCGCAATACGCTTTTCTGTCATGAAAACGTATTACGCCTTTTCAGTGCAACCTTCCGATTCAACCCTCGGAACACGGGTTCGGCCTCTCGGCAACATCTATCTTGGCTTGACACTTTGCATACGAACTAACTATACTGTGACAATTCCTTTTCCTATGAAATGTATGGCTATTATACCACAAAAGTTGGCAATTGTCAAGCAAACTTAACCTAAATTTTTCCACATTTTCTCAACAAAAATAAAGCTTACTCAACTTTTCCCAACCATTTACAACTTTCATG
>JAFULU010000219.1 GCA_017483125.1 Clostridia bacterium | reverse complement strand
CACCGAGGCCCCCACCGAGCCTCGGTGGGGGCCTCGGTGGGGGCGGGGGTCACATCCTCGGCGGTGGTGTCGGCGGGGGTATCACTCCCCACGCAGGCGCAGAGGGCGAGGGCCAGCAGGCCGATCAAGAACAGAAAAAGCAGTTTTTTCATAGTGGGGGTCTCCTTTCGGGAGAATGGGAAAGCTTACAGGGAGCGCAGATATCCGATAGCCTTCTCGGCGCACTGCATGGGATCCAGACCCATGGAGGGCTGATCCTGCTCCACCACCAGCCACTCGGCACCCGCGTCCTCGGAGGCCTTGATGATGGCGGGCATATCCTGGACACCGAAGCCCACGGGACGGAACTCGAAGGGATTCTCCTCGACTTCCTTCTCCTCGGACTCGATGCCGATCAGCTCGTACATATGCTCGGACTTGCCGCCGGCGTAGTCCTTCAGATGGACCACGGGAGCGCGGCCCGAGAACTTGCGGACGTAAGCGGCAGGCTCCTCGCCACCCACGCGGACCCAGCAGGTGTCCAGCTCGGTCTGGAGCAGGTCGGCGGGGACGGTATCGTACAGCACCTCGAGCGCGTACTTGCCGTCGATCTTCTCAAACTCGAAATCGTGGTTGTGGTAGAGCAGGGTCATGCCCAGCTCGCGGGCCACCTTACCCAGCATTTCGGCGTTCTCCACCACCTTGGCAAAGCCGTCGGTGCCGGGGCGGCACTCGGGGGTCAGGTAGGGGATGGCCACGTACTTACAGCCGATCTCGGCGTAGTCGGAGAGCACGCCCTTGGGGTCGGCGATCATATCGTAGTAGGGGACGTGGGCGGAGATAGGGGTCAGGCCGATACCCTCGCAGAGAGCCTTGACCTCGGAAGCGGTCTTACCGTGAAGTCCCGCGAACTCCACGCCCTCGTAGCCCATGGCCTTGATGGCCTTCAGGGTGCCCTCAAAATCGGCGGCGGCTTGGTCACGAACGGTGTACAGCTGGATAGCGATAGGCAGCATAGGATCCTCCTTGCCCGCGGGGAGCGGGTCTTACAAGTATCGGTTTTCTTTTTGGGCATATTCACCCACTTTGCTTTATTATACCATACCCTCGCCCTCGGGTCAAGCGGTTTTGCACAAATTATTTTTCTTTTTTTCGTGCGTTTTTGTCGAGTGAGACTTGACAAAGTCTGTAAAAGTTCGTCCTTATTTCGCATTTTTCCTACTTGACAAAAATTGCGAAATGAGTTATACTGGTATTGAGGTGATGAATACTATGAAACTGATCGAAAGAAACTCTTACCTACAGCAATTGACCGACGTCATGAACACACCGGACATCAAGGTCATTACCGGTGTTCGCCGTTCGGGAAAATCCAAATTGATGGATGCTTTCATTTCTTGCGTTCAGAAGCAATCCGCGCAATACAACATCATTCGTATCAAGCTGAACCTGAAGGAGTTTGAAGCACTCAAAAACGGGGATGCTTTGTATGAGTATATCAGCTCCCGTTACGATCCCGAAAAAGAGAATTATCTTTTCGTAGACGAGGTGCAGCTTTGCGACGGATTTGAAGCCGTGATCAACAGCCTGTACGAAGAAGAACGCTTCAACATTTTCCTGACGGGCTCCAACGCCTTTCTGCTGTCCAGCGATCTGGCTACACTGTTCGGCGGGCGGGTCTTTGAGATCAGCCTGTATCCCTTCTCCTTTGCCGAATACCTTTTATACTATCCTCAAAACGATCTGGACGCGGCCTTTGATGACTACGTTTCGGCGGGCGGTATGGCGGGTTCATATCTTTACAAAAATTCTTCTGACGCGAAAAAGTATTTGGCGGGGATCGTCCGCACGACCATAACGAAAGACATCGTTACGAAATTCAAAATTGAAAACGAGGATCTCCTGAATATGATCGTCGATTTTCTTATGGATAACGTCGGAAGTAAGACTTCCATAAGAAACGTGGCCAATAAGCTCACATCCAACACGTATCGCACCAATGATAAAACCTGCGGGGCCTATATCGACTACCTTTGCCGCAGCTTTCTGTTTTATCCCTTCAAGAGATATGACGTCAAGGGAAAGCGGTATCTGGAATCGGATAAAAAGTATTATCTGGCCGACCTCTCCTTCCGTTACGCCATCATCGGCACCAAGCACGCGGACTACGGGCATCTGTACGAGAATCTGGTCGCCATCGAGCTTTTACGCAGGGGCTTTGAGGTCTACGTCGGACAGTTGGGCGACAAGGAAGTGGATTTCGTCGCCATCAAGGACGGCATGAAGACCTATATTCAGGTCTCGGATGACATCAGCCGAGAGGAGACCCTGAAGCGCGAGGTGTCCCCCCTGCTCTCCATCAAGGACGCCTACCCCAAAATGATCATTGCGCGCACAAAGCACCCCGAGAGCCAGGTGGAGGGGATCCGTATCGTGGATATCGCCAGATGGCTCTCTTCGCAAAATGATTGAATTTTGATTTTTGCGAAATCAAAACCACTCTTCATGTCCTGCAAGCCCCCAAAAAGCCCGTATGCGCTTTTCACCACCACACCATCCCCGTGTGGTGGCCTTTTTATCCCCCCACGGCCACACGGTCAAGGGGTTTTGCACAAATTATTTTTCTTTTTTTCGCCTCTTTTTGTATGTCCCCACTTGCCATCCCCCCGTTTTTGTGGTATAATGCTTGTATATACACTCCGTTTTTATCCTTATTAGTAAAGAGAGGACATTCATATGCGAATCGAGCTGAAAGATTGGACGCTGACGATCATTTCCCAGAAGGAATACTGCGCCGCCTACTGTGATTTCCCCATACAGGGCTCCTTTAATCTCCGCGCCGACCTCGGCGTCACCATCCCCGCCGTTGTCCCCGGCAATTTTGAGCTGGACATGGTGCGGGCGGGACTTTTGGAAGATCCCTACTGGGGCAGTAACATCACCAAGCTCCGTGAGCTGGAGGATCGCCACCTCATCTACCGTACCACCTTTGATAAGCCCGCGCTGGAGGAGGGCGAGCTGCCCGTCCTTCGCTTTGAGGGTATCGATACCTACTCCATCATCTACATAAACGGCGTTCGCTACGAGTACACCGACAATATGTTCCTGACCTACGAGATCCCCCTCTCCCGACTGGAATGGGGCCATCTCAAGGACAAGGACAACGAGCTGCTGGTGCATATCCTCCCCACTATGATCCAAGCCCAGGAGGATATCCTTCCCCCCTCGGCGGGTATGTTCCCCTTCGGCTACGCCTCCCTCTATACCCGCAAGGCTCCCTCCTCCTTCGGCTGGGATATCCTCTGCCGCGCCGTGTCGGGTGGCATCTGGCGGCCCGTGTATATCGAGACCGTGAAGACCCCCGCCATCCGGGAGACCTTCCTCTACACCCGCATGGTCCAGCCTGCCCCCGAGGACCACACCCGCGGCTACGCCGAGCTGAATCTCTACTATGGCGTTGATCTCGGCGGGGACAACTACTACCCCTTCGACTGCGACAAGCACCCGAATGAATTGCCCTACGACTACACCGTCACGGTGAAGGGCACCTGCAATGACTGCACCTTCGAGGTCACCGCCGATCTGTGGCACACCTGCGGGAATATCTTCATCCCCGTCCACGGGGCCTACCTGTGGTACCCCAAGAACGCGGGACTTCCCTACCTGTACGACGTGACCGTCACCCTGTGTCGCAGCGGTGTCGTTGCGGACGAGAGGACTATGAAGACGGGTATCCGCACCGTGGAGCTGGACCGCACCACCTTTGCGGGGGAAAACGGTCAGTTCCGCTTCCTCATTAACCACAAGCCCGTGTTCGCCATGGGTAGTAACTGGGTGCCGCTGGACGCCTTCCACTCCCGTGACGCCGAGCGTCTTCCCAAGGCGCTGGAGATGCTGGACGAGGCGGGGTGCAACATCGTCCGCTGCTGGGGCGGTAACGTCTACGAGGATCACGCATTCTTTGACTTTTGCGATGCCCACGGCATCATGGTCTGGCAGGACTTCGCCATGGGGTGCGCCATCTACCCCGTGGACGAGAAGATGCAGTCCATGCTCCGTGAGGAGGTGGATCACATCGTCAAAAAGCTCCGGAACCATCCCTCCCTCTGCCTCTGGGCGGGGGACAACGAGTGCGACTTCGCCTGGTGGGGCTGGCACGGCATCCGCCGCGATCCCGCCGAGAATATCCTGACCCGCAAGATCATCCCCGACGTACTGCGGTTGCAGGATTTCACCAGACCCTACCTTCCCTCCTCCCCCTACCTGGACGAGGACGCCATCGAGGCCATGAAGGACCCCGCCAAGGTGGTAAGCTGTCAGGGCACCGCCGACATCTCGGAGGATCACCTCTGGGGTCCCCGGGACTACTTCAAGGGCCCCTACTACCGCACAGCGGGCTGTCATTTCGCCTCGGAAACGGGCTACCACGGCTGTCCCGCTCCCGAGACCCTGAAGACCTACATCCCCGAGGACGAGCGGTGGCCCATCTTCGATAAGGCCACCGAAAATGACCCCTTCGCGGGAGACCCCAAGCCCTCCTGGTTCCTCCACCAGACCACCATGGAGTACAAGTACACGGGCGGCTTCCACTACCGCATCCGCCTCATGACGGATCAGGTCAAGCATATGTTCACCGACGTCCCCGCTGACCTGGCCACCTACGCCAAAATGAGCCAGATCTCCCAGGCCGAGGCCTTCAAGTACTTCATCGAGCGGTTCCGCACCGCCAAGTGGCGGCGGACGGGCATCATCTGGTGGAACCTGTTGGACGGCTGGCCCCAGATCTCGGATGCGGTGGTCAATTACGACTTTACCCCCAAGCTGGCCTACCACTTCATCAGCCGTGTCCAGAAGCCCCTCCACATGGCCTTCGCCGATCCCGCTGACGGTCAGTTCACCCTCATGGGCATCAACGATACCCAAAAGGATGAGGTCTTCACCTACACCGTCAAGGACATCACGGGCCTGCCCGTGGGTACCGATCTGACCGCCGTCCCCGCTCTCCTGTCGGGTGAGGTCACGATCCCCGCCGACACGGCTACTCCCGTGGCCGCTCTGCCCACTTCGGGCATGGACGACCGCTTCCTGCTGATCGAGTGGCGGGACAGCCAAGGCAATCACCGTTCCCATTTCATTTTGGAGCCCAGACATCTGGACTACACCGCCTATCTGAACGCCCTCACCCTGTGCGGGTTTGATCAATTCCAAGGATTTTAAGGCATGAAACATTTTCTCTCCATCCTCAAGGCCCTCGGCATCACCGCGGGGCTGGATATCCTCATGACGGGGGCACTCTACCTGTTCTCCCACATGGTTCACAGGGAGCTTGGGCAGGCTCTGCTGTTCCTCACCGTCACCCTGCTCCTGATCACGGGGGTGTGCCTCTTCGCCGCCATTCGGGTGCAGGCCAAGGGCATTCTCTGGGCCTGCATGGGAGTCTCCTTCCCCACCCACCTCATTCTGTCCATTGTCATGACCCTGACCGCGGGTAAAGCCCTGTCCGACGAATGGCCCGGGGGAATGGGGAACAATCTGGCCCAGCTGCTCATCCTGCTCATGTCCCTCGCCGTGTGGTACGTGGGGATCTTTGCGGTCACCGCCACCCGCTCCCGCCGCGCCACCAAGGCCGTCCGCGAGGAAAAACGGCAGGTCAAGCGGGCCAAGAAGGGCTACCGCAAGGAGTGGCAGACCCTCACCCCCGCCCGCGCCCGCTTGGTGGCGGTTCTGCGAGGAGGACTGTGGGTGGTCTGGCTCCATCTCCTCACCACCCTGCTCTATGAAGGACTGAACGAGGCGGGACTGGAGGACACCATGCTGTCCTATATTGCCTTCCCCCTCCTCTGGAGCCTCATGGCCGCGCGATGCGTCCTCTACGACCGCGACCGACGGGGAGCCTACGCCCTCTCGGCGGCGGTGAGCAATCTGGTCTTCTTCCTGATCCCCACCGCGCTTCTCACCGTGGTCAACACCCCCGCCCACAAGTTCCGCTTTGTCCTCCATCTGGACAGCATCCTCACCGAGCCGCTGAATAATCCCGAGCAAATGCTGGTCATCGGGGTGTTTCTCACGGTGTGGGTGGCCATGATCGTCTTCGGGATCGGACATCGGAAAAAGAAGAACGTGTAAATTGGGGTTTTGCGGTGTGTTTGAGAATGCAAAATGCAAAATGCAAAATCAAGCACGAATGAAGCCTTTTGCTGAAGCAAAAGCCTATTTTCATGGTAGGGTCTTTGTGATTAGACACCCAGAAAAATCGTTGCCCCCTATAGGTAAATTGTTTTATATAAGATTTCTGTCCCGTCTTCCGTTCCTGATTTTGCATTTTGCATTTTGCATTTCGT
>JAFULU010000218.1 GCA_017483125.1 Clostridia bacterium | reverse complement strand
TCAAATTTGGGTTTATCGGGCTGTTTGATAGCATACCCCTGTCTACCCCTCATCCGTCGCCCGCCGCACTTGCTGGGCGACACCTTCCCCCGAGGGGGAAGGCTACCTGAGGAAACCGTCCTTTGTTTTATACTACATAGAAAAACAAATGTTCGGGTGTAGGTGATAGGAGGGTTCCCTCTGAAAGCCTTCCCCTTTGAGGGAAGGTGCCGACCAGCTCCTGCGGCGGGAGGCGGATGAGGGGAAGGGGGCGGTTCTCATCTTGTTATACCGACAAACTGCAATTTGCCTGCCATCAGACCTCAAACCCCGCATACTTCAGCACCAGCTCCGAGAAGATGGAATTCGCCCAAGCGAACCACTCGCGGCTGAATTCATACTCGTTATTGGCGTTGATGCTCTCGTGCATGAAGTAGGTCCCCGCGTGGGAGGTGGCCATCATGGAAAGCATTTCCTCCACCTCGGCGGGGTCACCCGAGGTCAAGCCTTGGAGCGCCAGGGAGATGGGCCAGACGAAGCCCTGCTCGGTGTGGGGGGAGCCGATGCCGTGGAGCTTCTCGCCCTTGAAATAGAAGGGGTTATCCTCCGAGAGGATGAAGCGGCGGGTGTTCCGGTAGACGGGATCGTCGGCGGAGCAGTAGCCCAGGTAGGGGGCCGAAAGCAGGGAGGGGACGTTGGCGTCGTCCATGAGGTTGTAGTGGCCCAGACCGTCGGTCTCGTAGGCGTAGATGCGGCCGTACTTGGGGTGATCCACCAGGCCGTACTGTTGGATACCCGCGTCGATCTCACCCCCCAGCTTCTCGGCGCGGAGGGCCAGAGCCTCGTCGGCGTAGATCTCACGAGCGATCTCGGCCAGGTAGCGGAGCACCACCACGGCGTACATCTGTGCGGGGATGAGGTAGTGGTAGGTACAAGCGTCGTCCGAGGGACGGAAGCCCGACCAGGTCATGCCCGTGTAGCCCACGGGGGAGCCGTGACCGCCGTGGGTCAGGGTGTCGGTGGGCTTGGGAGGATCGGGGCGCTCGAAAACGTAGGTAGACTTCTCGGCGTGGTACTGCTCGGTCTCCCAGAGATCCAGGATGATGGTGAGCATTTTTTTGTAGTCCTCATTCAGATGCCCCGTGCGGCCCGTCTTCTTCCAGAACTTGTAGGCGATGAAGATCACCGAGCAGAGGGAGTCCACCTCGTACTTGCGCTCCCAGACCCAGGGGGAGCGGAAGGTCAGGTCCTCCACGTGGCCGCGGTCGTTATCGCGCTCGTTGAAGGCATTGGCGTAGGGGTCCTTGGGGACGTAGATGGCGTAACGCTTGATCATCTTCTCAATGATGTCGGCCAGCTCGTCGTTCTCGGCGGCCACGGGGAGGTAGTGGCGCACCTGGGCGGCGGAGTCGCGGAGCCACATGGCGTGGATGTCACCCGTAATGACGAAGGCCGAGCCGTCGTCCAGGAGCTTGGTGGTGGTCTCCAGGGTGTTGGGGTAGCACTTGGTGAAGAGCAGAGCCAGGTCGTCGCGGCCCATCTCGTAGAGCTTCTTGCAGACGGCGTCGATCCGGTCACGGAGGATGTGGGAGAATTGATTCATGTTGGATACGTCCTTTTCGTTTGATTATTGGGGGAGAATTCGTTTCCCACAGTATAGCATAAACGGGAGAAAAATGCAAGAGGGTTTGGGCTTTTTTCGGGAGACGGAGGGGCTTTCTTGCCTACTCCCCCCCGTACTCGTTGACCTCCCGTATCCGACTCTCCGCCAGTCGGTTCCAGGTAATGCGGTCCACCCGACCGTCGGGTGGCAGGCGGTTGACCGTCTGGAAATCCCTCACCGCCTCCTCGGTGACTGCCCCGAAGACCCCGTCCAGGGGGATCAGGGAGGCGTCGCGGCCGTAGAGGGCGGTGATCTCCCGCAGAAGGTACTGGATCACCCCCACCAGGAGGTTCTCGTCTCCCCGACCCACCGAATAGTCGGTAGGGAAGCGGGGGAACAGGTACACGGGAGCGGGGCGGGTGTAGGCCTCCACCGAGGCGAGGTACTCATTGAACAGCCGCGCCCAGGTCTCGGGGTCGGCGGTGCCCGTGATGGGCAGTCCGTACTTTTTCTGGAAGGCCGACAGGGAAGCGCGGGTCTCCTCCCCGAAGATGCCGTCCTCGTCCACGGCGGGGATGGCGGGGTCAAAGCGGGAGAGCTGGCGCAGGTAACGCTGGAGATTGTAGATGGCTTGGGTCTCGTATGGTGTTGCGGCCATGATGGCTCCTTTCGTGTGATGGATTCAAATTTGGGTTTATCGGGGCGATAAACCCAAGTGAAGTACGCCGCAAGCGGCGCGTGAAGTGCGGCAGAGCCGCGTGAAGCGCTCCCGATGGTCGCGTGAAGTGTGCCCCTTTGGGGCACGTATCGGAAAGAAACCCTACGGGTTTCTCATTTAATTTTAATGGAGAAATCCGTAGGATTTCCACCTTAACTCGCCCGTAGGGCGAACTTCACGCGACCAACAGGAGCACTTCACGCGCTATAGCGCGCTTCACACGACCAACGGGAGTGCTTCACTTGCAGTTTATCGGGCGTCAGACCGATAAACTGCAATTTATCCTCCCACCGCGCTCCCCGGGTACTGCCCCTCGTTCAGTCGGCTTCCGATATACAGATCGCTGTACAGGTCGGTGACAGTCCCCCAGGTCACGGCGTTGACGATGCCGCTGGCGGGCAGTCCCACCACCTCCTGCAGGGCGCGGACCGAGGCCTCGGTGCGGGGGCCGAAGTAGCCCGTGGGGGTGACGGCGGGGATCTCGGGGAAGTAGCCCGCGATGAAGTCCAGGTAGGACTGAAGCACCCGCACCGACTCGGATTCCGAGCCCTGCCGCAGGATCTCTCCCCCGAATGGAATGGTGTTGCCCTCGGTGAAGCTCACGGGAATGCGGCGGACGATGCCGTAGTAGGCATCCACGATAGCCCGCCACGTGGCCTCCCCCACCACCCCGTCCACAGGGAGACCGAAGACGGCTTGGGCGGCGTAGACGGCGTTGCGGGTGGATTCCCCGAAGACACCGTCCACCGTCAGGGGAGGAATGGCGTCGTAGTAGGCCGACAGGTAGTCCAGATAGTACTGGAGAAGGGCGACCCCCGTGTTCCGGTCCCCCAGGGATAGGGTCTCGGGAAACTGGCGGTCGATCTCGCTGAACTGCAGACCCTCGGAGTTCAGACTGTTGAGACGCTTGACGGCGGCGTAGATGCGCTGGATGGCGTACCAGGTGGCGTTGCCCACCACCCCGTCGTCGGTGAGATTGAAGGTGCGCTGGAAGGCCCTCACCGCCTCCTCGGTCTCAAAGCCGAAAATGCCGTTGGGGTAAGGGATTTTCGGGATGCTGGGGTAATTGTCGGATATACGGTTGAGGCGGATCTGGAGCTGACGGACTTCCCCGCCCGCGCTGTCATACCGCAGGGGCGTGGCGGGGGCCGAGGGGGTGGAGCCGCCGATGGGGGCGTTCCGGATGATGTCGATGTCGGTGCCGTAGTAGTTCTGGAGGATGCGGTAGGGGGTGTAGCCCGCCTCGGCCAGAGAGACGGTGCCCCATTGGGAGAGACCGTCGCAGGTGACGGTAGTGCCGTTGCAGTACTGGGCGAAAAGAGGCTCGATGGTGCCCTGCCTGCGTATGTAGTCGTTGAAGACCTCACCGCCGATGCGCTGGATGTTCTCAAAGATATCCCGCCCGTTGACGAAGTATTGGTCGTAGCGGGTGGAATTGGTGATGTCGAAGTCGTAGCCCCTGGAGCGGTAGTATTCGGTGTAGATACGGTTGAGGGCGTAGGAGATCTGGGCGTACATATTGGCGCGGATGGCCTCCTCGGGCCAGGTAGGATAGATCTCGCTGGAGGCGACGTTGAGGACGTAGTCGAGGAAGGGGACCGTCACGTTCTGGGCGGGCTGATCAGGCTCTCCCAGATGGACCGTAATTGTCTCGGGGATGATGGGCAGACCTGTGGCCATGGGTTCCTCCTTCCTTACAGATCGGGGCTTTCACCCTCAACGAAGGTCTCTCCGTCGGGGCGCGATCCTCCTTCATAGCCGTTTTCGGGCAGAGGGATCAGGCTGGCGCGCTGGATGGAGGTGATGCCGTCGAAGACGGGGATGCGGATGTAGGACTGCTTGTAGAAGCCTTCCAGCTTCACGTCGGCGTTGTAGAGGGCGTAGGGGATGGGGGCCCCGTCGCGGGCGGGCTCCAGGGAGTAGCTGCGGGCGGGGGCGGAGAGGGGGACGGGGTCGGTCTTTCCGTCCCGACCGCTGTAGAGCACCGCCAGCACGTCTCCCCCTGCCTCGGTAGGGCCGCGGGACTGCCGCAGAGTGATCTCGGCACCCTCCAAGGGGATCGCGCCCCCCGCCGTGGTGATCTGGAAGACAAGGATCCCCCTGCCCGTCATCTCCCCCGCGGGGCGGTCGGGGACGGGGGCGGGCGCGGGGGTAGGTGACTGTATCCGAGTGGTATTTCGTTCCATAGGTACCTCCAAGGGCTGGTTTTCTATCCATCCTATGCGAAAGACCGAGGATTTGTGCGGTTCTCCTCTTGACTTTTTCTGAAAAATCGGCTATACTGGTAGCAGACCACCGAAGGGAAGTGAAGATATGGAACAGACCCCCAAGACCCAATCCAAAAAGACCGCCAAGGAGCCGAAGAAGCCTACCGTCGGCCGCTGTGAGGAATGTGAGTTCTACGACTACGACGAGGAGCTGGACGCTTACGTCTGTCAGGTGAATCTGGACGAGGACGAGATGATCTCCTTCGTCTCGGGACAGACGGGCCGATGCCCCTACTATCGGTACTACGACGAGTACAAGAGTGTCCATAAGCAGATCTGACAAGAGGGCATCTCTAAAAACTCCCCGCACAGCGAATCGACGGAATCTTTTCCGTCATTCGTTACAAAAAACCTTCGCATAGGATCAACTATACGTGCGGTTTTTTGTTTAGACTGACGAAAAATCTTCTCGCCGCTCGCCGCAC
>JAFULU010000217.1 GCA_017483125.1 Clostridia bacterium | reverse complement strand
GGGTTGTATCCCCTATATTGGCTGGGCGGCGGGTACGCTCCTGGGTGCTCTGGCGGGGACGCTCCTCCCCGAAATGGTGCGGGGTTGCCTGGGGCTTATGCTCTACGGGATGTTCATCGCCATCATCATCCCGCCCGCGAGACGGGAGAGAGGGGTGCTCTTCGCGGTCTGTCTGGCGGTGGCCCTGTCCTGTGTTTTCTACTTCGTTCCCTTCTTTGATTTCCTGTCGGACGGTCTCGCCCTCATCCTCGCGGCGGTAGCCTCGGCGGCGGTGGCGGCTCTGCTCTTCCCCGTGGCCGCACCCCATGAGGATCTGGAGACCCCCGTGCCCGACGGTGGGGAGGTGAACGCATGAACGGAGAGCTGAATATGTCTATCGGTCATCTCGCCCTCTACCTCGCGGTCATGGCTCTGGTGACCTACCTCATCCGCATGATCCCCTTCACTCTCTTCCGCAAGGAGATCAAGTCTGCCTTCTTCCGCAGCTTTCTGGCCTACGTCCCCTACGCGGTGCTCGGCGCCATGACCTTCCCCTCCATCTTCTTCGCCACGTCTTCCCTCCCCTCGGCCATTGCGGGGACGGTGGTCGCCCTGATCCTGGCCTTCTTCAAGCGGTCGCTTCTGACCGTGGCGGTGGGAGCGTCGGGGACGGCGTTGGTCGTGGAGTTGGTGATGATGTATTTGCTGTAAATTGGGGTTTATAGAGAACGAGGGGCTCTGCCCCTGACCCCCGCAAGCCCCTTTTGAAAAAGGGGCTTGACCCCGAAAACCTTCAAAAAAGCATTGATAGACCAAGAGATTTGATAGTGGGGAGCATAGAGGGCACCCCCATGGGGCCCCTTCCCCATTGGTATCGGCATGGTTATCCAACGCACCGACAAACCCAAATTTGATCTTTCCCAAATCGCCATTCTCACAGAAAGGATATACCCTTATGTCCACCAAAAAGATCCCCGAGCTCTTCGGCAGCATGGTCTTCAACGACGACGTCATGCGCTCCCGCCTCCCCCGCGAGGTCTACAAGGCTCTGACCAAGACCATTGAGAAGGGCCGCACCATTGACCCCGCCATCGCCGACGTGGTGGCCAACGCCATGAAGGACTGGGCCATCGAGAAGGGTGCGACCCACTACACCCATTGGTTCCAGCCTCTGACGGGGGTCACCGCCGAGAAGCACGACGCCTTCATCTCTCCCATCGCGGGGGACCGTGTGGTCATGGAGTTCTCGGGCAAGGAGCTCATCAAGGGCGAGACCGACGGCTCCTCCTTCCCCTCGGGGGGGCTTCGCGCCACCTTTGAGGCCCGCGGCTACACCGCCTGGGATCCCGCCTCCTACGCCTTCGTCAAGGACGGCACCCTCTACATCCCCACCGCCTTTTGCTCCTACACGGGTGAGGCACTGGACACCAAGACCCCCCTGCTCCGCTCCATGGACGCCATCAGCGAGCAGTCCCTCCGCATCCTCCGCCTCTTCGGTGACACCACTACTACCCGCGTTACCACCACGGTGGGTGCCGAGCAGGAGTATTTTCTGGTCAACCGCGAGTATTTCGAGCAGAGAAAGGATCTGATCTACTGCGGCCGCACCCTCTTCGGCGCCCCCGCTCCCAAGGGCCAGGAGATGGAGGACCACTACTTCGGTCCCATCAAGCCCAAGGTGGCCGCCTTCATGGACGAGCTGGACGAGGAGCTCTGGAAGCTGGGCATCAACGCCAAGACCGAGCACAACGAGGCCGCCCCCGCCCAGCACGAGCTGGCTCCCATCTACGCCACCACCAACATGGCGGTGGATCAGAACCTCATCATCATGGAGCATATGCGGCTCATCGCCGAGCGGCACGGGCTGGTCTGCCTCCTCCACGAAAAGCCCTACGCGGGGGTCAACGGCTCGGGCAAGCATAATAACTGGTCCCTGTCCACCGACGGGGGCAAGAATCTGGTGGATCCCGGCAAGACCCCCCGCGAGAACACCCGCTTCCTCCTCTTCCTGGCCGCCATCGTCCGCGCCGTGGACGAGTATCAGGATCTGCTCCGTATGTCGGTGGCCTACCCCGGTAACGACCACCGCTTGGGCGGCTTTGAGGCTCCCCCCGCCATCATCTCCATGTTCCTCGGTGAGGAGATGGAGGATATCGTCAACTCCATCGTGGAGGGCACGGCCTACACCGACCATACCGCCGCCACCATGAATCTGGGTATCCCCTCTGTCCCCACCTTCCGCAAGGACACCACCGACCGCAACCGCACCTCCCCCTTCGCCTTTACCGGCAACAAGTTTGAGTTCCGCTCCCTGGGCTCCTCCCAGAATATCGCCATGCCCAACGTGGTCATCAACACCGCCGTGGCCTCGGTGCTCTGCGACATGGCCGACACCCTGGAGGCCGCCGTGGCTGACGGGCAGGATTTCTCAGTGGCGGTGGCGTCGGTCATTAAGGAGACCCTGAAGAATCACAAGCGCATCATCTACAACGGCAACGGCTACTCCCAGGAGTGGCTGGCCGAGGCCGCCCGCAGAGGACTTTCCAACCTCCGCACCACGGTAGAGTCCTGCGAGGTGCTGACAAGCGAGAAGTCGGTGGAGCTGTTCACCCGCTTCGGGGTGCTGTCCTCGGTGGAGCTTCACGCCCGCCAGGAGATCCTTTTGGAGAACTACGCCAAGCTTCTCAACATCGAGGCCCAGACCATGATCCTCATGGCCACAAGGCAGATCATTCCCGCCGTGGAGACCTACATCGTCAAGCTGGGCAAGGCCGCCCGCGCCAAGCTGGATATTTTGGGAGACAACGCCGCCTGCGTCCGTATGGAGCGGGAGCTGATGACCCGCCTGTCCGAGCTGAACACCGCTACCTACGATGCCGTCGCGGCCCTCCGTCAGGCTGACCGTGAGGCCATGGCCGCGGGGGACGCCCACGCCGTTGCGGTGGCCTTCCGCGACAAGGTAGTGCCCGCTATGGCCTCCCTCCGCGCTCCCGTGGACGAGATGGAGACCATGGTGGCCTCCGAGGATTGGCCCCTGCCGACCTATGGGGAGATCATGCATAAGCAGTAATCCGCTATGGAATACGAATACCGCCCCTGCCGATTCTTTTCGGTAAGGGCGGTTGTTTTGTTTCATGTGGAACGGTGGGGTTTCAAATTTGGGTTTGTCGGGATGTTTGATTGGATGCTTTTGTCTACCCCTCATCCGCCTCCCGCAGCAGGAGCTGGTCGGCACCTTCCCCCCAAGGGGAAGGCTTTCAGAGGAGACCCTC
>JAFULU010000216.1 GCA_017483125.1 Clostridia bacterium | reverse complement strand
GGATGGCCTTGATCTCGTCCTTCAGCGCCAGTGTGGGGGCCAGCATGAGATTTTGCAGGACGGTATACTGGGGGAAGAGATTGAAGGACTGGAAGACCAGACCGAAGCGCAGGCGGTTGCGGCGGATCTGGGCGTCGGACAGGGAGTGCTTGTCGGCGGCGTCCAGCAGAAGCTCACCGCCCACCGAGATGGTGCCCTCGTCGGGGGTCTCCAGGAAGTTGAGACAGCGGAGCAGGGTGGTCTTGCCGCTGCCCGAGGAGCCGATGATGGCCAGCACGTCCCCCTTGTTCAGGGAGAGGTCGATGCCCTTCAGCACCTCGACACTACCGAAATTCTTACGGATCCCTTTTACGGATAAGAAGTTTTGTTCCATAGCTTTGTCCTCCTTATACCGTGTAGTAGCTCAGCTTCTTGTCCAGCAGGTGGAACAGGATGGTGAGCAGGCCGCTGAAGGCCAGATAGAACAGACCCGCGTAGAGCAGAGGGGTCAGCACCGCGTACTTGTTGACCTTCTCGTAGGCGATGGCGATGATCTCAATGACCGAAAGTGCCCGGGCCAGGGCGGTATCCTTGACCAGGGTGATGACCTCGTTGCTCATAGGCGAGACGATGCGGCGCACCATCTGCATGAGCACCACCCGGAAGAAGATCTGGGTCTTGGTCATGCCCAGCACCTGCCCCGCCTCGTACTGGCCGTGGGGGACGGCCTTGATGCCGCCCTCGTAGATGACGGCGAAGTAGCAGGCGTAGTTCAGGGCGAAGGCCGCCAGCACGAAGACGAACTGGAGGTCGGCCATGGTGTCGATACCCAGAGCGGCGGCGAAGTCCTTGTTGGGGATCTTGAGGAGCACCGAGGGGATGAAGGTGACCACCACGCACTGGAGGAGCAGGGGAGTGCCTCGCACGATCCAGATGATGACCTTCATGAGGTAGGAGACGGGCTTGAACTTCACCATGGCCAGGATGGCGAAGAGCAGACCCAAGGGGATGGCAATGACCAGCGTAAGCGCAAAAAGCTTCAGCGTTACGCCGAAGCCCACAAGCAGGTCATATAGAACGGACCATGTATTCATACAGATATTTCGTTTCCTTACTTGATGTATTGAAAGCCGAAAAGGGGCTTTGCGAAAAGCCCCTTTCGGCGTATGGGGATTTACTGAACGGGCTTGACCAGCTCTTCGCCCGCGGAGCCCTGCTCCACGATGATGACGGCATCCTTGGCCTTGGTTGCGAAGGCGGCGGCATCGGCGGCGGCGTACTTCTCGGCGTCAGCCTTCTTGATGACGGCGACCTGCTTGTTGGCCAGGTAGGGGACCGAAACGCACATCTCGGCCTCGCGCTCGGGGGTGATGGTCATGCCGTTCCAGACCAGATCAATGGAGCCGTTCTCCAGCATGGACTCCTTCTGGTTCCAGTCGATGATGATGAACTCAACGGATACCTCGGTGGAGTACTTACCGTTCAGGTAAGCGAACACAGCCTTGGCCAGGTCGATGTCAAAGCCCTTCAGGGGGGCGTCGGCACCGTCGCCGTCGTTGTAGGCGATGGGAGCGAAGAGGGTGTAGCCGATGATGACCTTCTTGTCGGCGGCAACCTTATCCCAGGAGCCGTCGGTGGCGGAGGCGTAGGGGTTGACGGTGTCAGCCTTGACCAGCAGCTCGGTGGTGAGACCGTAGGTGTCGGCGACGGTCTTGTAGTCGGTGTTCACCAGGGCGATGAGGGCTTCGTTGACCTTACCCATCAGAGCGTCGTTGCCCTTCTTGGCGGCGATACCGTACTTCTCCTCGGCCAGGACCACGTTCTCCAGAACCTGATAGTCCTTGAAGGTGTCCACGCTCTTCATGTAGTAGCCGGCCATGACCGAGTCAATGACGGCGATGTCGGCGTCACCCTTCACGAGACCGTTCAGGGCGTCCAGCTGGGTGGCCACGGACAGGCACTCCTTGCCGTAGTTGAGGCCCGCGTCGGTGGGCTTGTCGCAGGCGACCAGAGCGAAGGCGAGCATCAGGACGGCCAGAGCGACGGAAAGAATCTTTTTCATGGTAAAATCCTCTTTTCGGTTGATTTGAAAAGCACTTTTCGGTGTAGGGCTTTTCGGTATGTGCCACATTATAGCACAGGGGAATGCTTTTGTCAAGACAAAACTTTAATAATTTAGCGAGATAAAGTGATTTTGGAGGAAGAGACAAAACGGAGGGGCTCGATTTGGGCAGAACGAACAAAAGAGCGGGGCACCCAAAGATGCCCCGCTGACGGTTGCTTGGCGAATTAGTTGTACTGAGGCAGCCAATCCTTATGAGCCTCGAACAGATCGTCGCACATGGCCACGATATCGTCGATGGACAGCTCGGAGGAGGTGTGGGGATCCAGCATGGCGGCTTGGTAGACGGCCTCCTTCTTGCGGGTCACGGCGGCTTCGATGGTGAGGAGCTGGACGTTGATATTGGTCATGTTCATGGCGGCGCACTGGAGGGGCAGGCGACCCACCACAGTAGGCTGGATGCCCGCGTTGTCCACGAGACAGGGCACCTCGACGCAGGCCTCGGCGGGGAGATTGGTGATCAGACCCCTGTTGAGGACGTTACCGCCGATGCGGTAGGGGGTATTGGTGACCATGGCCTCCATGATATAGGAAGCATACTCATGAGTGCGCTTGTGGGAGATGTCACCCGCCAGGTAATGCTCCTTGGCACTCTTCCAGTTGGCGATCTGATTCACACAGCGGCGGGGGTACTCGTCCAGGGGGATGTTGTAGCGCTCGATGAGCTCGGGGTATTTGGACTTAATGAAGAGATTGTTGTACTCGGCGTTGTGCTCCGAGGACTCGGTGCAGTAGTAGCCCAGACGGCGGATGTACTCGTAGCGGACGAGATCGTGGTGATCCTTGGGGTACTGCTCCAGGATCTCAATGGCGCGGCGGTGGGCCTCGGGGAGCAGATCGTTGCCGTCGGCATCCTGCAATTCAAGCAACCAGGCCATGTGGTTGATGCCCGCGATCTTCTGCTTCAGAGGCCGCTTGACGTCGGTCATGCCCACGCCGTTGAGCAGGGTGTCGGCGCAGACCTGGACGCTGTGGCAGAGGCCCACGGTCTTGATGGGGGTGTACCGCTGCATATAGCCCGCCAGAGTGGCCATGGGGTTGGTGTAGTTCAGGAACCAGGCATTGGGGCAGACCTCGGCCATGTCCTCGGCGAAATCGTGGAGGACGGGGATGGTGCGGAGAGAGCGGAAGATGCCGCCGATGCCCAGGGTGTCGGCGATGGTCTGGCGGAGACCGTACTTCTTGGGCACCTCAAAGTCGATGATGGTGCAGGGATCGTAGAGGCCCACCTGGATGGCGTCCACCACGAAGTCAGCTCCGCGGAGGGCGTCCTTGCGCTGGGGAACACCCAGATACTTGGAGATCTTGGCGCGGTTATCGTTGATGTTCTTATTGAGCGCCGTGACCATGATGTAGGACTCCTCCAGGCGCTCGGGGTCGATATCGTAGAGCGCAAACTCAAAGTCCCGCAGTGCCTCACAGCACATGGAGTCGCCGATGACGTTCTTGGCAAAAACGGTGCTGCCCGCACCCATGAATGTGATCTTTCCCATGGTAAGTACCTTCACCCCGCAGAGGGGAGCCTTTCATAGTTGGTGGTCTTATTATAGCAAAGTTTCATGGATATGTCAAGTATATGGAAGGATATTTTGGAGAGAAGATACAAAAAAGAGGGCGCACACACAGGTGCGCCCCTACCCATATAAGGAGGTCACATCAGATCGAGGGTGCCGTACCCCATCTCGGTCAAAAGGCGTTGGACGGAACGGAACCGTTGGTACCGATGCCGCTTGCTCTCCCAGAAATGCCGTTTGGGAAACACGATGCGGGTCTTCATGCCGGACGTCCAGAACTCAAAGTAGCCCTCGATGTAGTCCCGCTCCCCCACGCAGGTCACGCCCGCGGGATCTATGTCCCTCTCTTTGCAGTAATTTACCACACAGGTGGCGAGATCGATCTTGTGAAGCTCTCCCTGCTCGTCGCGGTAGATGATGGAGCGTTCCTCGTTTTCGGCTCCGGGACGGGGGCGGTTGGCAGCCACGATGCGATGGTCGGGGACGGTAATGTACATGGTGGTTCCTTTCAAAAATCATCCGTTTGAATCTAAACAGGAAATAGAGAAGTAAACAAGAGATAGAAAAACGGGCGGTTTTACACGATCTGGAAGATGTAAAACCCCAAATAATCCGTCTCGGGCACGTTCCAGAGAATGGGATGATCCGGCCCCTGCTGTCTGGCCTCGATCTGCCGCAGGGACACCCCCGCGTCCTCGGCGGCGTTGTGGAGCATCTGCTTGAAGTAGGTGTCGGTCATGAAATGGGAGCAGGAGCAGGTGGCCAGATAGCCCCCGCGGGGGAGCAGGCGCATGGCGGCGGCGTTGATCTCGCGGTAGCCCTTGATGGCGTTGCGGAGAGTGTCGCGGCTCTTGGTGAAGGCGGGGGGATCCAGAATGATGAAGTCGTAGGGACAGCCCTTGCGCCCTGCCTCGGAGAGGGTCTTCAGGTAGTCAAACACGTCGGCCTCCACGTACTCAATGGTATCCGCCAGCCCATTGGTCTCGGCGTTCCTCTGCGCCATGGCCAGCGCATCGGCGGAAATGTCCACCGAGACCACCTTCTTCGCCCCGCCCGCGGCGGCGTTGAGACCGAAGGAGCCCGTATGGGTGAAGCAATCCAGCACGGTCTTACCTTCGGCGATCCGGCGGATGGCGCGGCGGTTGTACTTCTGGTCCAGGAAGAAGCCCGTCTTCTGGCCGTTGATGTAGTCTACGGTATACTTGATGCCGTTTTCGATGATGGCGGTGGTACCGAATGCCCGTCCCTCGGCGGCGGAGGCGGCTCGCTCGTCCTCCTCGGCGCGCAGACCCAGCCCCTCGGCGGTGTAGAAGGCCTTGTACGGCTCCATACCCTCCAGCTCGCGGATGGCTACGTCGTTGCGGAGGTAGAGGGTGTCAACGGTTGCCCCGAACTCCTCGCGGAGAATGCGGACGAGGGCAGGGAGGAGGGTATCCTTAACCCGCTCGATGCCCAGGGACAGCACCTGGGCCACCAGGACGTTCTCAAAACGGTCCACCGTCAGCCCGGGGAAGCCGTCGGCCTCGCCGAAGATGAGGCGGCAGCACCGAAAGTCGGTCTCCCCCATGACGGTACGGCGGTAGGCCACGGCGTAACCGAGACGCCGCTCCCAGTAAGCCCCGTCAAAGGTATCGTTGGTATTGCGGGAGAGGATGCGGATGCGGATCTTGGAGTGGCTGTTGTAAAAGCCCGTGCCCAGATACTTGTCCTTTGTGGAGTAGACGTCTACCAGACTGCCGTCCGCGGGGGCGGCGGAGAGGGAGATGATCTCGTCGGCGTAGGTCCAGGGGTGACCGCCGCGGAGGCTCTTTTCGGCCTTGGGGGTGACGGTGGCGCGGGGATAAGCGCGTTCTTTCATGTGCGTGATTCCTTTCGGGTGAGCTTGGCCGTCGGGAGTCAGCTCGGGACGGCCTCCGTGAGTAGTATACCACATTTCGCCGCGGATTGCAAGACTCTCCGAAAATAATGCCAAAAAACGGCAGAAAAAGGAATCAAGCCGACGAAAAAGGGATAAATTACCAATAAAGAACCAAATTTGTGCAACTCGCCAAGGCGTAGAAAAAGTCGGTCGAAATTTGTGCAAAATGCCACTTGCAATCATACGACCGTATTTGAAATTGGGGTGTCGGGAGGGTGAATGGGGGGAGAGGGGACGGTGAATTTTGTAAAATAAAAGGCGTTAAATTGTAAACAAACGAAAAACAATTGTGAAATATGCGTGAACGGAAAACCCGTTTCGCGGCAATTTTTACTTTTCGTTCAAATTGGAGTTTTGCTCATGCGGTAGGATGACCGCTTGCGAAAGTTTCCGGACTATGAAAATCCATGTATGAACAAACCGTGAACTGGCGGTTTCGCCGATTTTTGCTTTCTATATATAAGGAACGCGAGCTTTTTGCCCTTGACTTTTCGGGCATTTTGTGGTATCATAAACGGGTCAAATTAGGGTGTTATGCAACCGCTTCGCACGGATTTGACTCGGTTTTCCGCGCCCTTCCGAGAGGGAGAGGGCCGCGGCCGCGATAGGGTGACGGCCACGGTGTGATCCTCCTTGGGGGACAAGGAAAAACCGATGAATTCTGCCTGTCCTGCCCCATATGTGTCTCGCTGTTTTCGGCTGAGAGCCCACGGTAGTGTCACGCCTCCTCTGCGTGACCCCGCGAGTGCCCGACTGCCGGGAAGGCCGATACCGGCGGACGCGCAGGAGAGGTAAGGAGCGGTACTTCCGCATCACGGTATGTTGACGGCAGCATCATACCCGCCTTGGCTAACGGTTTTTCCCGAGCCGTGAGCTAAAATCCACACAGGAGGAAAAGTGTAATGAGGGAAAAGAAATTCACACGGATAGCGGCATTTCTGCTTTGCCTGACCATGCTTCTGGGCAACGCGGTCATCTTCGCTTCCGCTTCGGATGCCGACGGCTCCGGAGACTCCATCACCGACGTCTCTCTGGAAGAGCTTCGCGAGCTGCTCAACGCGATCTCGTACGAGGAGTATTCCGACAAGAACGTCGCCATCCCCGGCGCGACCCAGACCGTTGAGGTGCCCATCGCCGAGTACGTCACCGAGGACGACGGCTTCAAGATGGAGACCAAGGACGGCGTTTCCGCGCTGTTTACCCCCGCTAACGGCGAGGTTTCCTGGACGGTCAACGTCCCCGAGACCGCCAAGTACGCGATCAAGATCGAGTACTACCCCGATCAGAACCGTTCTACCTCCATTGAGCGCGTTCTGAAGATCAACGATAAGGTTCCCTTCGCGGAGGCCCGCTTCCTCACCCTGCCCAAGCGTTGGGTCAACAATTACGTTGACGCCACCATCGTTCCCGGCAAGGGCGAGTCTGCCGAGTCTCTGGCAGCCGCCGCAACCGAGGTCGGCTACCCCAACGTCCGCATTGAGGACGGCAAGGTCAGACTCGGTTTCCCCGATTTCGTGACCCAGGAGATGTCCGAGTTCGCCGACACCTACGGCGTTCGCTACTTCCAGCGCGACATCACCAAGAACGAGATCAGACCCACCACCACCGACGTGCCCAAGTGGATGACCTATTATTTGAAGGATTCCAGCGGCTACTACACCACCAACTTTGAGTTCGCTCTCCAGAGCGGTGAGAACAAGATCACCCTCGAGGGTCAGAACGAGCCCATGTCCATCAAGTCGATCACTCTGTACCCTATCGAGCAGATCGCCACCTACGAGGAGTACATCGCCAAGTATGCAGGCGAGCCCGCGGGTAAGGACACCATCAAGATCGAGGCCGAGCTGGCAAGCGTCATGTCCAACAAGACCATCTATCCTGTTGAGGACCGCTCCTGCGCCATCAACTCCCCCACCGACACCACCTGCTCCGTCCTGAACACCATCGGCGGTGACAAGTGGGCAACCGCAGGTCAGTGGGTCGAGTACCGCTTCAAGGTCTCCTCCTCGGGTATGTACGACATCGTCGCCCGCTTCCGTCAGGACGTGCTGGACGGTATGTCCACCTGCCGTTCCATCTACCTCTACTCCGAGGGCCTGAACGAGGGTGCCAAGGGCTTCTACAACGGCGCTCCCTTCGAGGAGGCCATGAAGCTGGCTTACGACTACTCCGCCGAGTGGCAGGTCACCCCTCTGGCCACCGGTAAGGAGGACACCAACGGCGACGGTAAGATTGATAAGAAGGATGAGCAGAAGTCCTTCCAGGTCTACCTCGAGGCTGACGTGGTCTACACCGTCCGCATGGAGGTCACCCTGGGTAAGATGGGCGACGTGGTCCGCCGCGTGGAGGACATCCTGAACGCCATCAACAGCGACTACCTGAACATCATCAAGCTCACCGGTATCTCCCCCGACCAGTACCGCGACTACGGCTTCTCTCAGAACATGCCCGACGTCATGGTCGACATGGTCATCCAGTCCCGTAACCTCTACGATCTGGCCAAGGAGCTGACCCTCATCGCCGGTGAGAAGTCCGCCAACGTGGCAACCCTTGAGAAGGTCGCGAGACTTCTTGAGGAGATGGGTACCGACGACGACGAGGTGGCAAAGAACCTGTCCAACCTCAAGTCCTACATCGGTACGCTGGGTACCTTCCTCTCCGACGCTCAGACTCAGCCTCTGCAGCTGGACTACATCCAGATCCAGCCCGCAGGCCAGGAGATGCCCGCCGCAACCCCCAACTTCTTCCAGACCTTCATCCACGAGATCAAGGGCTTCTGGCAGTCCTTCTTCCGTGACTACAACAGCATGGGTGCTCTGGAGGAGACCGATGAGTCCGCTACTGAGGTCTGGCTGGCTACCGCCCGTGACCAGTCTCAGGTCTACCGTAACCTCATCAACAACGACTTCACCCCCAACACCAACATCGCCATCGACCTGAAGCTGGTCGCCGGCGGTACCCTCCTTCCCTCCATTCTGGCTGACTCCGGTCCCGACGTGTATCTGGGTCTGGGACAGGGCGATGTTATCAACTACGCCATCCGTTCCGCTCTCTTGAACATCGAGGGCTTTGAGGATTTCGAGGAGTTTACTTCCAATAACTTTAATGAGGCCGCTATGATCGTCCTTGGTATCGAGGACGCCGACGAGCAGATGCACTACTACGGTCTGCCCGAGACCCAGGGCTTCCCCATGATGTTCGTCCGTATCGACATCCTGGCTGACCTCGGTCTGGAGGTTCCCAAGACCTGGGACGACCTCATGGCTTGTATCCCTACCCTGCAGGCCAACAACATGCAGATCGGTCTTCCTACCGATTATAAGATCTTCCTGTATCAGCAGGAGGGCGACCTCTTCGCCGACGACGGTATGCGCATCAATCTGGATTCCAAGATCGGTCTGGCATCCTTCGAGAAGATGTGTAACCTCTTCACCATGTATTCCTTCCCCTACCAGTACGACGCGGCCAACCGCTTCCGTACCGGTGAGATGCCTATTCTGCTGGGTGACTACACCGGTCTGTACAACCAGCTGAAGGTCTTCGCGACCGAGATCAACGGTAAGTGGGAGTTCATGCCCCTGCCCGGTGAGATCAACGGCTACGACGAGGACGGCAACGCTATCATCAACAACGTGTCCATTTCCGGTGTCGCCGCTACCGTCATGGTCAAGGGCTGCGACAAGGTTGACAGCTCCTGGGAGTTCATGAAGTGGTACACCGGTGAGAACTGCCAGGTGGGCTTCTCCAACGAGATGGTCGCCATCATGGGTCCCTCCGCAAAGCAGCCCGTCTCCAACAAGAACGCTCTGGCGTCCCTGCCTTGGACCACCGCTGAGCTGAAGCAGATCCAGGCTCAGTTCAACAATCTGGGTTCCGTGCCGAACTACCCCGGTGCCTACATCATCGACCGTTACACCAACTTCGCCTTCCTCAGCGCCTACAACGACAACGCCAACCCCTCCGACGCTCTGCTGGCTTACATCAACACCATCAATAAGGAGATCGAGCGTAAGCGTAACGAGTTCAACCTGGAGACCCTCTCCGACGGTGTGAACGAGTACAAGGATCTGCTCACCAAGCGTCTGGCTCAGATCGTTGAGCTGGTCGGCTACATCCGTGAGAACGGTGAGTACAAGGCCGAGTACGACGCTCTGATGGATCAGATCGAGCGCGCTACCCGCAGCGATGACTCCGCCGAGCTGGCCGCAGCCGCCGAGGCCGCCAAGGCTCTGTACGAGAAGCTGGATCCCGATGGCTCCAAGTTCATCGCCGACAGAAACGAGGTCATGGGCTACGACATGACCGATACCAGCCTTACCAAGGCTCAGAAGAAGAAGATCCGCAAGTGCTTCTCCTATGAGGTTTACAAGAACACCGAGCAGGTGGCAACCCAGCTGAAGTGCATGGTCGACTTCCTGGAGGATGCCGCTCGCCTCACCGGCGTTTGATCCTCCGATCCCCTTCCATCACTTCAATCTAAATAAGGAGAGAGAGTAAATGGCTACAAAAAAGGCTTCAAAGCAGGCCTCCACGCGTGAGCTTACCATGTTCCAATGGAAGCTCAAAGAGATCAGACAGAACTGGGTCGCCTACCTCATGGTCGCTCCCTATATGATTCTGTTCACCCTCTTCACCGTCGTGCCGGTCGTGCTTTCCATCGTGATCAGCTTCACAGACTTCAACATGCTGGAGTTCCCCAACATCGTCTGGCTGAAAAACTACGTTACCCTGTTCTTCGACGACGATATCTTCCTCATCGCCATCAAGAACACCTTCATCTTCGCGTGCATCGTCGGCCCCTCGTCCTACATCATGTCCTACCTGGTTGCATGGTTCATCAATGAGCTGCCTCCCAAGATCCGCGCGCTGGTCACCCTGATCTTCTACGCACCCTCCATTTCCGGTCAGGTCTACCTGATCTGGGGTACCCTGTTCTCCTCCGACTCCTACGGTTGGGCAAACGCAACCCTGGAGAAGCTGGGACTCATCGACGCCCCCATCAACTGGTTCAAGGATGAGACCTACGTCATGCCCCTGTGTATCGTGGTCTCCCTGTGGACCTCTCTCGGTACCTCCTTCCTGTCCTTCATCGCAGGTCTTCAGGGTATCGACAGAGCCCTCTTCGAGGCAGGCGCCGTGGACGGCGTCAAGAACCGTTGGCAGGAGCTCTACTACATCACCCTTCCTTCCATGAAGCCTCAGCTGATGTTCGGTGCGGTCATGTCCATCACCGGCGCCTTCGGCTTCGGCGGTATCGTCGATGCTCTGGCAGGCTTCCCCTCGGTCAACTACTGCGCACATACCATCATGCATCACCTCAATGACTATGGTGGAATGCGCTACGAGATCGGTTATTCGTCCGCAATCGCCGTTCTGCTCTTCCTGATGATGATCGGCGCCAACATGCTCGTTAAGAGACTACTCTCGAAGATAGGTACTTGATATGGCAAAATTAAGAACAAGAAAGCATAAGGTCGTCCTCGCCCGCTCCGCGGGCGGCGACGCCGGTATTTCGGTCATCCTTGTCATTCTGGGCGCGTTCATGTTCCTGCCCATGGTCTACGTTGTCATGCAGTCTCTGAAGCCTCTGGATGAGCTGTGGATGTACCCCCCTCGTTTCTACGTTTGGTCCCCCACCCTGAAGAACTTCAAGGATCTGTTCACCCTGATGAACATCTCCTGGGTTCCCTTCTCCCGCTACATCTTCAACACCGTTCTGGTGTCCGTAGCCGGTACCGCAGGCCACCTGTTCCTCGCCTCCCTGGCCGCATACGCCCTGGCGAAGATCAAGTTCCCCGGCCGTGACATCATGTTCCAGACCGTCCAGCTGTCCCTGATGTTCAACGCGACGGTTACCGCCATCACCTCCTTCATCCTGATGTCCGCTCTCCACTGGCTGGATAGCTACTGGGCTCTGATCGTTCCCGCTTGGTGTTCTTCCCTGGGTCTGTACCTCATGAAGCAGTTCATGGACACCAACGTCAACGACTCGGTCCTGGAGTCCGCCCGTCTGGATGGCGCGAAGGAGCTGAAGATCTTCTGGGTCATCGCCATGCCCATGGTTAAGCCCGCATGGCTGACTCTGATCATCTACTCCTTCCAGGGTCTGTGGAACGCAGGCGCGTCCATGTACATCTATTCCGAGCAGTACAAGTCCTTCAACTACGCGATCGGTCAGATCCTGGCCGGTGGTATCAAGCGTGCGGGCGCGGGTGCTGCATCCCAGGTGATCATGATGCTGGTCCCCATCATCATCTTCATCATCTCCCAGTCGAACATCATCGAGACGATGGGTTCCTCGGGTATGAAAGACTAATCAGGAGGTATATATAATAATGAAGAAATTCAATAAAATTCTGTGTACCTTCTTCGCTCTCCTCATGGTCCTGACGGCCGCCTGCGTCACCGCGGGCGCCAGCTCGGCCTACCAGACCTACGTGTACGACGTCTACGGCGACGCACTCTACTCCCCCGATGCCTACACCGCCATCAACTCGGTCGGCTCTGACTACATGGGTCTGGAGCTTCCCATCGAGAACCCCGGCGACATGGTGACCGACGAGGCCCACAACGTCTACATCGCCGATACCGGTAACAACCGTATCGTGGTGCTGGACCGTTACTACAAGGTCAACTTCACCATCGACGAGTTCTCCAATGATCAGGGCGTTCCCGACAGACTGACCGCTCCTCAGGGCGTGTTCGTCTCCGAGCCCAACGAGAAGTACGGCAAGCTGATCTGGGTCTGCGATACCGGCTCCAACCGTATCGTGGTCTTCGATGAGTTCGGTAACTTCCAGCGCATCGTCGAGGAGCCCGAGTCCTCCCTGTTCGATCAGGATTCTGTCTACAAGCCCGTGGCTATCGCCGTGGACTCCTACAACCGTCTGTACGTGGTGTCCTCCACCACCTACCAGGGTATCATCGTCATGACCGACGAGGGCGAGTTCACCGGTTTCATCGGCGCGCAGGCCGTGCAGATGTCCGCGTGGGAGATCATCTGGCGCCGCTTCCAGACCAAGGAGCAGCGTGAGGCTTCCGAGCAGAAGGTTTCCACTGAGTTCAACAACATCAGCATCAACAAGAATAAGGGTCTGGTCTACGTGACCACCTCCACCATCGAGGAGTCCGCCGTCTCGGGTGCTATCACCGGTAAGGACAAGAAGGGTACCAACTCCCCTGTCAAGCTCCTGAACGCCAACGGTACCGAGATCATGAGACGTAACGGCTTCTGGATGCCCGCCGGTGAGATCGACTTCTCCAGCCGCTCCACCGACGAGATCACCGGTGTCTCCACCATCATCGACGCCGCCGTCGGTCCCGAGGACACCTGGTCCATCATCGACGAGGAGCGTAACCGTATCTACACCTACGACTTCGACGGTAACCTGCTGTTCGCCTTCGGTGACAACGGTACCATGCTGGGTAACCTGGGCTCCATTGAGGCCATCGCTTACCAGGGCGAGACCATGCTGATCCTGGATAAGACCAACGATAACATCACGGTCTTCCAGAGAACCGAGTACGGCGACATCCTGCTGGACGCCATCGCCGCCGAGGCCACCCAGGACTTCGACCTGGCCATCAGCCTGTGGACCGACGTCCTGAAGCGTAACTCCAACTTCGACTCCGCTTACGTCGGTATCGGTCAGGCTATGTACCGTAACAAGGACTACGCCAACTCCCTGACCTACTTCGAGTCGGCTTACGACACCGACAACTGGTCCAACTCCTACAAGGAGCTCCGTAAGGAGTGGATGTCCACCTACTTCCTGCTCCTGCTGCTCCTCATCGTGGCTCTGATCGTCGGTATCTCCCTGTTCTTCAAGTGGATGGCCAAGATCAACAAGCGCGTGGCTACCTCCGGTAAGAAGAGAACCTTCGGCCAGGAGATTGCTTACGGCTTCCACATCATCCTCCATCCCTTCGATGGCTTCTGGGATCTGAAGCACGAGAAGAGAGGCTCCGTCCGCGGCGCGATCTTCTTCATCGTCCTCGCCATCGCAACCTTCTACTATCAGGCCATCGGTCAGGGCTACCTGCTGGATCCCTTCTCCAGCCTCGCCTCCATCTGGGCACAGATCTTCGGTGTGCTGGTTCCCCTGTTCCTGTTCATCCTGGCCAACTGGTGTCTGACCACTCTGTTTGAGGGTGAGGGTAGCTTCAAGGATATCTTCATCGCCTGCAGCTACTCCCTGCTCCCCATTCCCCTGCTGGTCATCCCCACCACCATCTACTCCAACTTCTGCATTACCACCGAGACCGATATCATCGGTTTCATCAGCAGCTTCGCCTTCATCTGGCTGGGCCTGCTGGTCTTCTTCGGCACCATGGTCACCCACGATTACTCCATGGGTAAGAACGTGATCACCGTCCTCGGCACCATTGTCGGTATGGTCTTCATCATGTTCCTGGCCGTTCTGTTCACCACTCTTGTCGGTAAGATTGTCGGTCTGATCACCAATATCGTTGACGAGATTCAGTACAGACTATAACGCGTATAGGAGATTACGAATGATGAATTTTAAGAAACTCATATCACTCTTCTTGGCTGTTCTGATGCTTTGCGGCGTGTTTGGAAGCTTTTCCGTCATTACCGCTTCGGCAGCAGAGGTCACAGATGAGACCACGGGGGATGAGGATGAGCTCCTGATCGAGGATTATATCTCCACGATCTACGCCTCCCCCGAGGAAAAGCTGGCTACCATGAAGCTCAAGACCACCAAGGGCAACTACTCCATCTACGCAGATGAGAAGTCCGGTGAGGTGGCCGTCAAGGACCTGTCCACCGGTCAGATCCTCTTCACCAACCCCTACGACGTCGGCGCGACCACCGCATCCGACAGCGTTAAGAATCAGATCCTCTCTCAGATTATCGTTAAGTTCACCGAGAACGGCCGTGAGCGCGAGTACTCCTCCTACGAGTACGCCGCCCTCCGCGACCAGATCAAGGTCAAGAACATCAAGAACGGTATCCGCGTGGAGTATACCATCGGCCGTGAGGAGGCCAGACGTCTGGTCCCCCGTATGATCGAGAAGGAGCGCTTTGAGACCATGATCCAGGCTCCCATGGAGGATTACTACGGCGTGGCCTACGAGGACGCCAAGAAGTTCAAGGACCAG
>JAFULU010000215.1 GCA_017483125.1 Clostridia bacterium | reverse complement strand
GGCATATCGTGCCCGAAGGGCATCTCGCAAACTCACAAAAAGGCTGATTTCGCCTGACGGCGAGCGATATGCGCTTTGCGCGAGATATGCCCGCTGGGCGCGATATGCCCGTTGGGCGCGATATGCCCTTCGGGCGTGAATACACCGATAAACTGCAATTTACCATTTGAAAGGAGACCGCCATGCCGCAAAACATCCTCAACCTCAACGCCTCGGTTCTCTCCGCCGCCACGGTAGTCGGCTCCAAGGAGCACGCGGGGCCTCTGGGTCAGCATTTTGACTACTACGGTGACAACGACCGCTTCGGGCAGGACACCTGGGAGAAGGCCGAATCCGAGATGCAGAGGATGGCTCTGGCGGCGGCCTTAGGAAAGGTGGACATCCCCCAGAAGCAGGTGGATATGCTCTTCGCGGGGGATCTGCTCAACCAGTGCGTGGGCTCGTCCTACGGGCTTTTGTCCTACGACATTCCCTACTTCGGGCTGTACGGGGCTTGCTCCACCTCCATCGAGGGGCTGATGCTGGCGGCGGCTATGGTCAGCGGGGGACTGGCGACCGTGGCGGCGGCGGTGACCTCCTCCCACAACGCGGCGGCGGAGCGGCAGTTCCGCACCCCCCTGGAGTACGGCGGTCAACGGCCGCCTACGGGGCAATGGACGGTGACGGGAGCGGGGGCCTTTGTGATCACAAGTCCAGAGCAGGCAAGGGGACGGGAGCTGGCGCGGGTGACCCACGCTCTGCCCGGTATTGTGGTGGACATGGGCATCACCGACGCCAACAATATGGGAGCGGCCATGGCTCCCGCGGCGGTGTCCACTCTAACGCGGTACTTCAAGGAGAGCGGCAGCTTTCCCATTGACTACGATCTCATTGTCACAGGAGACCTGGGCTGGGAGGGGAGTCGCATCCTCTGCGATCTCATGATGGCGGAGGGGCTGGATATTTCAAGTCGGCACAACGACTGCGGGAAGATGATCTTCTCCCGCAACACCCAGGACACCCACAGCGGCGGCTCGGGGTGCGGTTGCGCGGCTACGGTGCTGGGGGGGTATCTGCTTCCCAAGCTGCGGAGTGGGGAGTTGAAGCGCATTCTGTTCATGGCCACGGGGGCCATGATGAGCCCCGACAGCGTCAAGCAGGGGCAGTCCATACCGGGGGTGGCGCATTTGGTGTGTTTGGAGGGAAGGGGGTAAATTGGGGTTTAGCGGTGGGTTTCTCGTCGTAAGGCGGGGGCTTGCTCCCGCCGAAAAGCCCTCTCACCCGCTTTGCGGGAGCTCTCCCAAAGGGAGAGCCTTTCGTACTAAGCCCAGCAAAAGCCCTTTTCCCGACAAGCATTTTCCCGCCGTTCTAAGGTTCCCCCTCTGGGGGAGATCCGCGGAGCGGTGAGAGGGCAAATGGCCCGGGCAAATAATGCACGCAAGGCACAAACAAGCAGTTCGACAAACCCAAATTTGAAAAAGGAGAAACCCATGGATTGGAAATCAATCGCCGAAGCCATTCTTCCCTACCTCCGCGCCTTTTTCGTGGGCGGTATACTCTGTATTATCGCCCAGATCCTCATCGACAAGACCAAGCTGACCCCCGCGCGGATCCTGGTGCTCTACGTGGTGTCGGGGGTCTTTCTGGGGGCGGTAGGGGTCTACGAGCCTCTGGTGAAGCTCGCGGGGGCGGGGGCTTCCACGCCGCTGACGGGGTTCGGATACCTCATCTCCAAGGGGGTAAAGGAGGCGGTGGCGGAAAAGGGACTGTTGGGTGCCCTCACGGGGCCTCTCACCGCGGCGGCAGGAGGGACGGCGGCGGCTCTGGTGTTCGGGTATCTGGTGGCGCTGATTGCCAAGGGCAAGGCCAAGGACTGATCAGGGCTTGATACCGAAGCCCTCCTTCAGCTTATCAAGAGCCGCCTTCTCGATGCGGCTGACATAGGAGCGGGAGATGCCCAGCCGATCCGCCACCTCTCTCTGTGTCAGGGCGGGAGCACCGTTCAGCCCGAAGCGCAGAGTGATGACCTGCCTTTCGCGGGGATCCAGACGGGTGCGGACCAGGGTCAAAGCCCGCTCCCCCTCCACGCTCCGCATGACCTCCTCGGGGAGGTTCTCCTCGCTGGAGATGACGTCGGTGTAGGTCAGGGGGTTGCCGTCGCGGTCCACGTCAATGGTCTCGTTCATGGAGACCTCGGCACTGAGCTTCTTCTGGGAGCGGAAGTGCATGAGGATCTCGTTCTGGATGCACTTGGCGGCGTAAGTGGCGAACCGCGCTCCGTTGTCGATCTTGAAGGTGTCCACCGCTTTGACCAGACCGATGGTGCCGATGGAGACCAGATCCTCCTGGTTCCCCGCCGTGGAATAGTATTTGCGGACGATGTGGGAGACCAGGCGGAGGTTATGGAGGATGAGGGTCTGGCGGGCGTCTCCATCCCCCGCGCGGGCCTTGCGGAAGGCTTCCTCCTCCTCCTTTGCGGGGAGGGGCGGGGGGAAATTGTGAGGGGTGTCCAGACCGAGGAGGAGGTGGAGGAGCTTGAGGATGGGGGGGAAGATGAACATGGAGGCCTCCGTGGGATTTTAAATTGCAGTTTATCGGGCTGTTGAGTTTCCTCGTGAGCCTTCCCTTGTGAGGGAAGGGGGACCGCGAAGCGGTGGATGAGTAGCCGATAAATGGACATTTCCCGAAGGGAAATGATCT
>JAFULU010000214.1 GCA_017483125.1 Clostridia bacterium | reverse complement strand
TGGAGGGAGATTCGGCAGGCGGCTCGGCAAAGCTGGGGCGCGATCCCCGCTTTCAGGCCATTCTGCCCCTGCGCGGTAAGATCCTCAACGTAGAAAAGAGCCGCCTTGACAAGGTTTATGTCAACACCTCCATCATTCCGATCATCCAGGCGCTGGGCTGTGGCATCGGCGAGGAATTCGACATCACCAAGCTCCGCTACGGTAAGATTATCATCATGGCGGATGCCGACGTGGACGGCTCCCATATCCAGATCCTTTTGCTGACCTTCTTCTTCCGTCACATGAAGGAGCTGATCGAGACAGGTCATGTTTATCTGGCAAAGCCGCCCCTTTACAAGGTCTACAAGCGCTCGGCCAAGATCGGCGGTGAGCGCTATGCCTACTCCGATGATGAGCGTGACGCCATCATTGCCGAAATGGGCGGCGGCAAGAATATCGAGGCCGACCGCTATAAGGGTCTTGGTGAGATGGACCCCGATCAGCTGTGGGAGACCACCATGGATCCCGAGCGCCGCATCCTTTTGCGGGTGACCATGGAGGATGCCATTCTCTGCGATCAGATCTTCTCGACCCTGATGGGCGACGAGGTGGATCCCCGCCGCGAATTTATCGAGCAGAACGCCAAGTTTGCCGAGAATTTGGATGTTTAAAATTTTCGCAGAAAATTTTAGCGTTTCGCCGTAAGGCGAAACATATCGCCATACGTCGCGGACGTATGATATCGTACCGAGCGACTGCGAGGTATATCGCATCAAGCGGCAAGCCTGTCGGCTATGCCGCGCGATATATCGCCTATCGGCAATGCGATATATCCGCTTTTACGGATGCGATATAACGCACCTGTGGTGCGTTGCGATATGTCGCGCAAGAGCGCGACGAGAAGACAGAATAAAGCGAAGTACCTACACTATGAAAGGAAAAAGCTGTGGAACACAATAAAAACGGGAACATAGAATTTCCCAATCAGAGAATAGAAGACGTGGATATGGAGAAGCGGGTGAAGCAGGCCTTCATCGAGTACTCCATGTCCGTGATCATGTCCCGTGCTCTCCCCGATGTGCGGGACGGTATGAAGCCCGGTCAGCGCCGCATTATGTACGCCATGTACGAGGATCACCTGACCTCCGACAAGCCCTTCCGCAAGTCGGCCACCACCGTCGGTAACGTGCTGGGCCGCTATCACCCCCACGGTGACGCGGCGGTTTACGGCACCATGGTGCGTATGGCCCAGGACTTTTCTCTCCGTTACCCTTTGGTAGAGGGTCACGGTAACTTCGGCTCGGTGGACGGCGACGGTGCCGCCGCTTACCGTTATACCGAGGCAAGACTTGCAAAAATTTCGGATGAACTGATGGCAGATCTGGAAAAGGAGGTCGTGCCCTTCGGCCCCAACTTTGACAACCGTCTGCGTGAGCCCCTGGTGCTCCCTTCCCGCTTCCCCAATCTGCTGGTAAACGGCTCGGTGGGTATTGCCGTGGGCATGGCCACCAACATCCCGCCCCACAACCTGGGCGAGGTCATCGACGCCACCATCTACCGTATGGATCACGCCGACTGTACCGTTGAGGAGCTGATGGAATACATCAAGGGTCCCGACTTCCCCACCGCTGCCACCTGCTACGGTGTGAACGGTATCATCGAGGCCTATAAGACCGGCCGCGGCCGGGTGATGGTGCGCTCTAAGTGCGAGGTGGACGAGGAGAAAAACTGCATCATCGTCACCGAGCTGCCCTATCAGGTCAACAAATCCATGCTGGTGCAGTCGATTGCCGCACTGGTGCGGGAGAAGAAGATCGACGGCATCACCGATATCAAGGACGTTTCCAACGGCCGTAACGGTATCAATATCATCATCCATTACCGCCGCGACGTGAACGGACAGGTCATTCTCAATCAGCTTTACAAGAACACCCAGCTGCAGGATACCTGTGCCATCAATATGCTGGCGCTGGTCAACAATGAGCCCAAGGTGCTCTCCCTGCCCCAGATCCTGGACCATTACATCGCCCATCAGGAGTCGGTCATCCGCCGCCGTACCCAGTACGACC
>JAFULU010000213.1 GCA_017483125.1 Clostridia bacterium | reverse complement strand
CGCACCCCCGATCTCTGGCCCGCCGACGTGTATCTGGAGGGCGCGGATCAGTACCGCGGTTGGTTCCAGTCCTCTCTGCTCACCTCCGTGGGCGCGCTGGATCGCGGCGCACCCTTCAAGCAGGTGCTGACCCACGGCTGGGTGGTGGACGGCGAGGGCCGCGCCATGCACAAGTCTCTGGGCAACGGCGTGGATCCCGACGAGATCGTGAAGAAGTACGGCTCGGATATCCTCCGCCTGTGGGCCGCCTCCTGCGACTACCACGTGGACGTCCGCTGCTCGGATGCCATCTTCCGTCAGCTCTCCGAGGTCTACCGCAAGATCCGCAACACCGCCCGCATCCTGCTGGCCAACATCGGTGACTTCAACCCCGATACCGACATGGTGGCCGCCGCCGAGCTCCACGAGATCGACAAGTGGATCATTGCCCGCGTAAACGAGTTGACCAAGACCTGCCGCGACGCCTACAACGGCTACGAGTTCCACATGGCCTACAACGCCATCAACACCTTCTGCACCAATGACCTGTCCAAGCTCTACGTGGACATCACCAAGGACCGTCTGTACACCGACGGCAAGACCTCGGCCTCCCGCCGCGCCGGTCAGACCGCCATGTACACCGTCCTGTCGGCTCTGACCCGTCTGGTGGCTCCCATCCTCTGCTTCACCGCCGAGGAGATCTGGAAGGCTATGCCCCACGCCGCCGCCGAGGACAGCCGCAGTGTGTTCCTCAACGCCATGCCCGAGTACGACGAGGCTCTGGTCTTCCCCGAAGCCGCCAAGCTGGACGAGCTCTTCGTTCTGCGTGACGACGTCATGAAGGCTCTGGAGCTGGCCCGCGCCGCCAAGATGATCGGTAAGTCTCTGGACGCCAAGGTCACGGTCTACACCACCGACGACGCCCAGTACGCCGTTTTGAACAGCTTTGCCGACAAGCTGGCTCTGGTGTTCATCACCTCCCAGGCTACCGTGGTCAAGGGTGAGGCTCCCGAGGGTGCCTTCGCCGAGACCGTGTCGGGCATCGCCGTGCTGGTGGAGAACGCCGACGGCGAGAAGTGCGACCGTTGCTGGATGTATACCACCGCTCCTATCTACGACGGAGAGGGCGAGGACAAGGGCTGTCTGTGCGGCCGTTGCCACAAGGTGGTCTTTGGCGCGTAAGCCTTTGAGCGCGTCATTCCATACACCTATGAAACAAGGGGGCATCTTCCCGTGAGATGTCCCCCAAATTATAAATACAAAATGCAAAATGCAAAGTGCAAAATCAAAGAACGATAGAACGAGATCCGTGCAGGGTCATATTCCCAAAAGCATTTTGGGGAGCAACTGCTGATCGGGTCTATGCTCACAAGGGAATACCGTTCAATCGTCTTTTGCATGAGCAAAAGACTTCACCCATTTTGCATTTTGCATTTTGAATTTTGCATTCATACGGAGGTTACGATCATGTCTTTCGGACAGACCTACATCCGCGCGACGACCGCGTACAATACCTTTGAAAAACACGTCCCCGCCTACTGCTTCCGCCGCGAGGTGACCGTTTCTGACGAAACTACAGCGACCTTAAAGGTGGCGGTCTGCGGCATCTACGAGCTGTATCTCAACGGCCGTCGGCTGACCAGGGGGCTTCTGTCCCCCTACCTCTCCAACCCCGAGGATCTGGTGTACTACGACGAGTACGAGATCACTCTGCAGGCGGGTGCCAACGCCGTGGGCCTGATCCTGGGCAACGGCTTTGTGAATAACCCCGGCGGTTATATCTGGGATTTCGACAAGGCTTCCTTCCGTTCCTCTCCCAAGATGGCTTTGGAGGTGGTCGGCGCGGACGGCACCGTTCTTATGGAAGGGGATACCTCCTTCAAGGTGGCGCCCTCGCCCTTCTTGTGGGATGATTACCGCTTTGGCGAGTGCTATGATGGCCGCCGCGAGGCTGAGATCAAGGGGTGGACGCTTCCCGGCTTTGACGATGGTGAGTGGGCGTTTGCCATGCCCGCCGAGACTCCCGCGGGAGAACTGCGGGTGGCGGATGTCGCCCCCATCACGGTGGAGCGGGAGATCGAGCCCGTGGCTGTTTTCCCTTGCGGGGTCGGCTTTATCTACGATTTCGGCGAGAACAACGCGGGGGTGTGCCGCTTGACGGTCAAGGGTCAGGCGGGGCAGAAGATTGAACTGCGCTTCGCCGAGGCTCTGAAGGACGGGGACATCCGTCTGGATAACGTCTGGTTCGTCCGTGAGTTCTGGGAGCGGGACAAGGAGATCGTCCATCTGGACACCTATATCTGCAAGGGTGAGGGGGTAGAGACCTATACTCCCGCCTTCGTCTACCACGGCTTCCGCTACATCCGTGTGGACGGCATCACGGCCGAGCAGGCCACGCCCGACCTCTTGACCTATCTGGTCATGCACACCGAGATGCAGGACCTCGGCGGCTTTACCTGCTCGGATCCCGTGGCCAACAGGATCCAGGAGATCACCAGACGGAGTATTCTGTCCAACTTCCACCATTTCCCCACCGACTGCCCCCACCGCGAGAAGAACGGCTGGACGGCGGACGCGGCTCTGTCCTGTGAGGCCGCGCTGGTCAATTTCAATCCCGAGCGCAACTACCGCGAGTGGATGCGCAACATTCGCAAGGCCCAGAGCGATGTGGGGAGCCTGCCCGGTATCGTGCCCACGGGAGGCTGGGGATTTGCCTGGGGCAACGGCCCCGCCTGGGACAGCGTGCTGGTCTATCTGCCCTACTTCACCTACCTGTGGCGGGGGGATACCGCCATGGCCACCGAGTCTGCCGAGGCCTTCATGGCGTACCTCAAGTATCTCCGCACCCGCGTGGATGAAAAGGGGTTACTCCACATCGGTCTGGGCGATTGGTGCCATACCGAGGTCAAGAGGCCCCAGGCTCCCCTCGCGGTGACGGATACCATCGTATCCATGGATATCGCGAATAAGATGGCGGTCCTGCTGGAGGCCGTGGGCAAGACGGCCGAGGCGGAGTACGCCCGCAGCCAGTCGGCGCTCTACCGCGAGGCCATCCGCGCTCATCTGGTGGACTTTTCCACCATGCTGGTGGCGGGTGAGTGCCAGACCTCCCAGGCTATGGCTCTCTACTACGGCGTTTTCGATGAGGACGAGAAGCAGGCCGCTTTTGGTCAGCTCCTTGCCCTGATCGCCGAGTGCGACGACCGCATGGATCTGGGTGTTCTGGGCGGTCGGGTGATCTTCCACGTGCTGGCCGAGTACGGCTACGCCGATCTGGCCTGGAAGATGGCTGTGGAGCAGGGGCATCCCTCCTACGGCGATCCGGTCCGTCGCGGCGCGACGACTCTGTGGGAGAGCTTCTACCCCGCGGGGGCCCATTGGGGTCCTCCCTCCCTCAATCACCATTTCTGGGGAGACATCAGCGCCTGGTTCATCAAGGCTGTGGCGGGTATCTCGGTGGCTCCCGCGGGCGGTGAGTTGGTCTGTGAGATCAAGCCCGCCTTCGTGGCCGCCCTGGAGGATGCCTCGGCGTACCATGTGACCCCTGTGGGTAAGATTACCTCCGCCTGGAAGCGGGAGGGGGACGGGATCACTCTGACCGTGGAGATCCCCGAGGGGATGGGCGGGCGCATCGCTCTGCGGGAGGGCTATGCCTTCTCCGACGGTGAGGGCGAAAAGCCCGCTGTGAGCGGTACTTACCGGATCGTTTTCGAAAAGTAAATGAAACGATTCGGAGGTCCTTCAAATTGCAGTTTATAGGTGTGTTCCCCCGCCCCCTCCGTCACAAAACAGGTGAAGG
>JAFULU010000212.1 GCA_017483125.1 Clostridia bacterium | reverse complement strand
TGGACGTTTCGGTCACCGATAAGCTGATTTCGGCCATGAATACAGTCGCCTCTCCCGACCTCATCTGCCCTGCCGATACCCCCGACAAGGACGCCTATATCGCCCATCTCCTCACCGAGCTTCTGGACGATCCCACTCTGGAGGTCCGTGCCGAGCTTCTGGGCGAGGGTGTCAACTCGGTGACGGTGAAGGTATCGGTCCTCTCCAAGGCCGCCGTGACCGCACAAAGGCTTCCCATCTACACCGTGGACGGCGAGACCCTGAATTCGGTCTTCGCCTTCTCGGGCGAGGCTCTGATGGGGGATGCACTGACGGTGCCCTTTGACAAGTACGAGGGAAGCATCCTGTTACAGACCCCCTACGACGGAGATACCAACGTGATCCTGGCCTCCCCCGACGTGGTGGAGCAATGGAACGCCTCCATCGCCTTCATGGAGTCGGGCAAGTACAAGGTCAAGCACGGCGAGTTTTGTCTCCCCGTCCCCGCCGAACTGACCTGGACCGACACCAAGGGCGGTGATAAGACCTACACCGTCACCCTCTCCAAGAACCGCGACCTGTCACAGCCCATCGTCCTCTCGGCCTCCGAATGCCGTGTCAGCGTCAGCAATCTGGAAATGGGCCGTCAGTACTACTGGCAGGTCAGCGACGGGGAATCCACCTCCCAGCTCTTCACCTTCACAACCGCCTACTACCCCCGCTTCTTCGGGCTGGAGGGCATCTCCAACTTCCGCGATCTGGGCGGGTATAAGACCGCCGACGGCAAGCGCGTCAAGCAGAACATGGTCTTCCGCTCGGCCTACCTCAACGACGGTTCCACCGCCGCCAAGGATTTCATTGTAAACGAGCTTGGTTTGAAGTGTGAGCTGGATCTCCGCGGCTCGGGCACTCCCTGCCTGGGAAGCACCGTGAAGCGCCGCGTCATCGGTATGCAGTGGTACACTCATATTTACAACGAGAAGAACTACGAGACCACCAGACAGACCATAGCGGCCTTCGCCGATCCCAACAACTACCCCATGAACTTCCATTGCGCCGTGGGCCGTGACCGCACGGGTACCACCGCCTTCCTGATCCTCGGTCTTCTGGGCGTGGACAAGGAGACCGTCATGCACGAGTATTACGTCTCCTTCCTCTCGGAGACGGGTACCGACGATATCGACGAGCCCGACGAGTTCAAGAGCCACAACGCCAACATCAACAGCCTCATCAGAGGTCTCGCGGCATATTCCTCCGCATCCCTGCCTCTACAGGAGCAGGTCGAGGCCTACCTCCTCCGTATCGGTGTCACCGAGGAGGAGATGAACGCCATCCGTGATATTCTGCTGGAGGACTGACTCCCAAAGCCCCACCGTTTCATGGCGGTGGGGTTCTTTTTTGAAAAATATATAAATTCAGTATTGCATTTCAGGGAAAAGTGTGGTATTATGTATATATCCCCCGAGAAAGGAGACTGTTCTATGAAACCTACCCGCTTGACAGCTCTGCTGTTGCTGACAATCACCCTCTGTCTGCTGACGGCCTTGACCTTTGCCGCCTGCAACCCCACGGAGGTGCCTGACGAAACCACCCCCGACACCACCGAGGCGGTCACCCCCGCCCCCGAAGATCCCACAGAAAAGGAGACCGAGGATATGACCGAGGAAGTAACCACCGAAGCCCCCACCGAAGCCCCCACCGAGGCCGATACCCTGCCCCCCGAGGATCCCGCCCTCAACGTCTTCCCCGAGGGGGGAGACAGCATTGAGATCGGCATCTTCTGGGAGCCTCCCTACCAGTACACCACCCCCGAGCAGTACGATTGGATCCGCGATGCCAATATTACCTTCATCGAGATCACCAACCGTGAGGGGGCTATCCATAAGGAAGCCAACGATCTCCAGCTCAAGCTGGCCGCCGAGCGGGGCCTCAACGTGGCCTATTCGGTGGGCGTGGACGGGAAGGATCTTCTTCGTATGACCGAGCAGGAGATCATCGACTACATGACCGAGCTGAAGAAGAACCCCATCATCACGGATATCCACGTCCGTGACGAGCCCGCCGAGCCTTGGGTCTATTCCGCCGCCTGCCGCGCCATCATGAAGGCGGGTATCAACCCCCGTCTGAACTTCCTCCCCTACTGGGCTACCTGGGTCTTTGAGAACTACCAGGGCCACGTGGAGGACACCGTCATTGAGGCAGGGAAGGAAAACTACGGTACCCTCTGCTACGATCAGTACCCCTTCCCCTACAACGGCGGCGATCCCGATATGTTCTACAATCTCAATCTGTTCCGTGAAATCGGCTTGAAGTACGACGTGCCCACCGCCTTCTACATCCAGTCCATCGGCGAGGGCGGCAACTTCCGCCGCACCGACGGCGGTGAGATCCGCTACCACACCTCGGCGGGTCTGGCCTACGGTCTCAAGTCCATGACCTACTTCACCTGGTGGACCACGGGCTTCTGCGATCCCAAGGATTACGCCATCATCTCCCCCTACGGAGAGAAGACCGATATCTACGACGACGTGGCCTCCATCAACAGCCAGATCCTCAAGGTCGGCCCTGTGCTGGCTCGTCTGGATGCCCTGGAGGTCCATCACACGGGCGGAACCGAGACCGGTATCACCCGTTGCGATCCCGAGGACGTGCCGCTGTACGCCAAGCCCAAGGCCCGCTACGGTGTCATCATCTCCCTCATGGAGGACAGAGAGACGGGCCGTGACTACATCATGCTGGTCAACAAGAACTACAGTAAGGAAGCCACCTACGAGTTCGAGCTGACAGATCAGATCACCCACCTCTACAACCTCAACGGCGGTACCTACGAGGAGATGGACATTGCCTCGGGCAAGGTCACGCTAACCTTTGAGCCCGGCGGATTCTACCTGTTGGCCGTTGGTCAGAACGATAACATCGTGGACAAGGTCTGGGATAAGTCCGCCAACCTCGCCGAGGGCAAGGCTCCCGCTGTGGAGTCGTCCGTTCACGGCGGCGGCTACTATGCCTACACCCTCACCGACGGCATCCGCGACAACAGCGTCCCCACCGCCCTCGGCTACCGCTGTACCAAGAACACGGGCTTCGTAGAGGTGGATCTGGGCCGTCCCGTTACCATCAACCGTGTGGACTTCTACCCCACGGGCACCAAGTTCACCCGCGGTCAGACCTTCCCCACCGAGTTTACCGTAGAGGTCTCCACTGACGGCGAGACCTGGGTCAAGGTGGTGGAGAAGAAGGACTACACCGACTGCCTCACCGCTATCCCCAGCTTCACCTTTGAGGCCGTGGAGGCCCGCTATATCCGCATGAACGTGACCAAGGGCTGTGCCGCGGGCGGCTTTGAGATCGCCGAGATCGAGGTCTACAACGACGACGGCACCATCCCCGCCCCCGATAATAAGAGCCTCTACCACATCCCCGGCAGTGAGCCTGCGGGCACCAACGTGGCCCTGGATCGCGGCGTCACCGCCTCCAGCTACGTCATGGGCTGGGAGCCCACGGGTCTTACCAACGGAAGCCGCGAAACGGGTGCTTGGACCTCTGCCATAGGCCGCCATCCCACCGCCGATCATGGTGAGGAGTGGGTGCTGATCGACCTGGGCTACGCCTACGACATCGACAAGGTGGTCCTCTTCGGCCGCTCCGGCGACGATTATTTCCCCTACAAGTTCCGTATCGAGGTCTCCGAGGACGGCAAGACCTACCAAAATGTCTATGAGGGTGAGTGCCCCGAGAAGCGCCAGGGTCAACAGCCCTTTGAATGCGTCCTGGAGAACGTCAAGGCCCGCTACGTCCGCATCGTGGGCTACTCCCTCCGCGATCAGCCCGGCTTCAACGACGGCCATTTGTTCTCCCTGTGCGAGGTGGAGATCTACAACAAGTAAGCCCTGTAACGCTACTGAAAAGGCCCATTGGCAGAGAGCAATGTTATGAAAAAGAAGATATGATTCTGGCTTTGCATGATCGAAACCGTGATCATTCTGATCGGCGGTTGCATCCTTCTGTTCACCACCCCCTCGGTCACTTATGAGGGGGAGATGGACATCCGGGCATATCTGGATGATTTTTCCGAGGATAACAACGACTACCCCGAGCTCGGGTATATCCCCGACGCGAAGACTGCCGCAACCGTTGGCGGAGCCGTCATAGACCAACTGACAGGAAAGCATCTGTTCAGCGCGGTTGCGGTCTCCTACGATCCCGAGGCCCGTCTGTGGCTGGTGCACAAAGGCTATTTCCCCCACGCGGGAGGCTTTGTCGTCATCGAGCAGGACAGCGGCAGGATCATTAAGGCGCTCTTGTGCAAGTAAAACAGAGATCCCCGTCTCATACCGAGGCGGGGATCATTCTGTTATGGTACATCGTGATAGGACGAGATGACCGCATTGTGGAACAGACGGCGCACGCGGAAGAATTCGGTCTTTTCCCGACCGAAATGCACCGCGTTGGTGAGAAGCACCGCCCAGATGCCCGTCTCGGCATCCACGTAGAGGGAAGTACCCGTAAAGCCCGTGTGGCCGTAGGAGCCGTAGGCAAAGAGATCCCCCGCCGCCGAGAGAGCGGGAAGAGGAGGACGGAGCTGGAAGCCCAGCCCGCGGGATTCATTCTTACCCTTCGTATAGTCGGTGACCGCCAAATCAAAGGTGCGGCGGGAGAGGAAGCGGGTCTCACAGGGCTGACCTGCGGGGGTGAACAGCCGCCGTTGTCTTTGAATAGAAGAGGGAAGCTCACCCTTCAGGGAAAGCATCTGGGCGAACCGTACCGTATCCGTTAAGGTGGAGAACAGCCCCGCATTGCCCGATACGCCCCCCATGAAGTGGGCGTTCTCGTCGTGGACGTGACCGCGGATGTAGTAGCCGTGAAGGGGAGAAAGCTCGGTGGCGGCGGCATCACAGTCAGGCTTGTTCTCATTGCTGCCAAAGGGTAGGTATCCCGTTGAGCTCATGACAAGGGGGTCATAGACGTATTCTCGTGCAAGAAGGTTCAGTCTCTTTCCGCTGATCCGCTCCAGGATCTGTTGCAGGAGGATGTAGCCCATGCAGGAGTAGTGGACCTGCTCCCCGACTCCGCAGAAGGGAGCCGAGCGCAGAATGGTGCCGGCCACAAGGGACGAAAACGACGGTGTACCTACCTTGTCGGCGGGGATCTCGCGCCACAGAGCCACGTGGGGGGAGATACCCGAGGTGTGGGTCATGAGATGGAAAACGGTGGCCGAGGCGCGGCCCTCGGGGGCGTCCGCAAGCTCATCCTCCGAAAAGAAGCGGGAGAGGGGATCCGACAGAAGGAGCTTTCCCTCCTCGATAAACCGCAGAGCCACCATGGTGGTGGACATGAGCTTTGTCAGAGAGGCCATATCAAAGCGGGTGTCGGGGGTGATATCCTCCTTGCTCGGATAGACGGAACGGTAGCCCAGAGACTCCGTCTCAAATATCTCATTACCCTGTCCCACGGCATAGGCCGCGCAGGGAACCACACCCCGATCAATGGCATCGGTCAACAGATGGCGAATGATTGGATTCTGATTCATATTTGTCTCCCTTCGGGTAGGAAAAAGCGGACCCTCACAGAGTCCGCTTACTTTTCGGGTATGGGATCAAGCCTCATCCTTGCCGAGAGCCTGCTCCAGCCAGATGAGACCGTAGCCGAAGGCCTCATACAGGCCGCTCTTCTCGCCCTGGCGGATAATCTTGTTCTGATCCTCGGTCTCCACGACCTGAACCAGGATCTTGTCGGGAACCTTGTTGCCCTCCTCGGTCTTGTAGCTGAAGATCTCCATGATGAGAATGTACTTCTCGGTCATATCTCCGTAGCAAATGGTATCACCCTCGCGGACGAGAGGACGGTCCTTATACATCAGGTACTTGCCCTCAACCAGGGGCGCACCGTTCAGGTTCAAAGCATCAGCGCTCACTATCGTTTCCTCCTTCGGGACATTGAATTGCATTACACTGTAGTATACCACATATTCGTTGATTTGTCAAGGGATTCAGCGTTTTTCTCTTAAAAAACAAATATCTTGATGGCCTTTACGGCGATACCATCCTCGTATTCACTCACCTCGCCCAGGGCGAAGAAGGTTCCGTGACTGTCACACAACCGCAGTCGGGTCCCGACGGGGAAGAAAACCCCGATCTTTTTGAGATAGATCTCACAGCCGTTACGGCAGAGGGTGCGGTAGAAATCGGGGAGATTCACTGCCTCCAGATCCGAGAACAGCTCCTCCACGGGACGGAGAAGCGCGAGCCTATCGGTTAGCTCCATGGCTTCAAGTGCCTCCAAGGTGACGCAATCGGCAATGGGGAATCCTCCCGCTTCGGTGCGGCGCAAGGTAGCCATGACACCGCCGCAGCCCAAAGCGGAGCCAATATCGGCGCACAGGGTGCGGATGTAGGTGCCGCCCGACACCCGAACCGTCATGCGGTAGTCGCGGGGTGAGTCGGTGGGCTCGCAGACCAGAGACTTCACCGTAACGGGGCGTGGCTCTCTCTCCACAGTCTCTCCCGCGCGGGCGATATCGCAGAGCTTGCGGCCGCCTACCTTCAGAGCGGAGTACATGGGGGGGACCTGTAGAATCTCCCCGCGGAAGGAGGGAAGGACGGCTTCCACCTCAGCAGGGGTAGGGAGGGTGTCCGACGTGGACAGAACGGTGCCCGTCACGTCCTCGGTGTCGGTGGTCAGCCCCAGGCGGAGGGTGGCCTCGTAGACCTTTTCGTCGTGGGACACGTACTCGCAGGCCTTGGCGGCACGGCCCAGAAGGACAACGAGAACTCCCGTGGCCAAGGGGTCAAGAGTGCCCGTGTGACCTACCTTTTTGGTGCCGAAGAGCTTGCGCACCCGCCAGACCACGTCGTGGGAGGTCATGCCCGCGGGCTTGTCCACCAGAAGGATGCCGTCGGGGTCGGGTTGCATATTTTCGAAGGACATGGTTGTCTCCTTTTCATATATAAATTGGGGTTTATCGGGCTGTTGGTTAGTGCTGACCTCCGGGTGTTGCCCTCTCACCCGCCTGCGGCGGGAGCTCCCCCAGAGGGGGAGCCTTTGGCGCCAATCCCAAAGAATTTTGTTTCCCGACAAGAGTTTTCCGTCGTTCGAAGGCTCCCCCTCTGGGGGAGCTCCGCGCAGCGGTGAGAGGGCAAATAAAGCGGGCGAGTCAAAAACAAACAGTTCACTAAACCCGAATTTGAAAATCTTCCACAATGCATTATACCACAGAAACCGCCGAATGTAAAGCAACCCGCTCCCAAAATTTGAAAAACATTCATAAAATCACAAAATAATCCACCATTTTTGGTGCTATACTAATGCGGTAAAGCAAAACCGAAGGAGCTCTCCCATGCAAGCACCCACGCAGAACATCATTGACTTCCACACCCACGTCTTCCCCGACGCCCTTGCCCCCCGCGCCATTGCCCAGCTCACCATCAACGCCGCCGCCAGCGGATACACCCCCCTCACCGACGGCACCGTGGCGGGACTTCTGGAATCCATGGCCAATGCGGGCATCAGCCGCTCGGTTATTTGTAACATTGCCACCAATCCCCGCCAGATGAAGAAGGTCAACGACTTCGCCATCTCCCTGCGGGAGGATCCCCGCCTCATTCCTCTGGGGTCGGTCAACCCCGAGGCTACGGCAGAGGAGATCACAGCGGAGCTGGACCGCTTGAAGGCCGCGGGCATCCCCGGCATCAAGATCCACCCCGATTACATGAAGGTGGAGATAGACTCCACAGCCTTTACTCCCATTTTTACGGCCTGCGAGGAGCGGAATCTCTTCGTCATTACCCACGCGGGCTTTGATCCCGTAGAACCCAACCACGTCCATTGCACCCCCGATATGGTGCTCCGTGTCATGGACCGCCACCCCGACCTGAAGCTGGTAGTCGCCCACGCGGGAGGCTTTGACCGCGAGAGGGAAGTACTGGACAAGCTCTGCTGTGCCCCCGTCTGGCTGGATACCTCTCTCTGCGCCATCCGCCGTGCCCGCTCCGCCGATTGGGGGGCTCTTTGCGCCGATATTCTTCGCAGGCACGATCCCGCCCGCGTGCTCTTCGCCACCGACACCCCCTGGTCGGATCCCGCCGCCGAGATCGCCTTCGTCCGCAGTCTGGGACTGTCCGAGGAAATCACCGACGGTATCCTGGGAGGCAACGCCCAAAGGCTGATCGACTCCTGCCGCTGATATGCTCCATCCACAAGAACGCTGTTTCAATATGGCGTTCTTTTTTTGAAAAAAATAACGCGCAATCTTTACTTCATATTTTATTTACATTTATATATATCGCTTTTGGTTGACTCTTTGCCCGTTTTGTTGTATAATTATGGTAATTTGGGAAAGAATGTTTTTCTCAAAAATGCAGGTTTACTGAAAGGAATTTGGTAGAGGTTCAATGTTGAGTTTTGAAAAGCAGGAAACCAAGGGGCGTGCTGAGATGCTCGCTCTGTTTGATGCCGGAACCTTCGTGGAAACGGGCGCGTTCGTGCGCCGAAAGGGTGAGGATCAGCCCTATGACGCCGTTTTGACGGGCTACGGCTCGGTGAACGGCAAGCTGGCCTTCGCTTTCGTGCAGGACAGCGACCGAAAGGCAGGCGCTCTGGACGAGGTGGGCGCCGACAAGATCGAAAAGCTGTACGAGCAGGCCATTTGCGTGGGCGCTCCCGTCATCGGCGTGTTTGACTCCGCGGGTGCCGTGGTGTACGACGGTGCTCCCGCTCTGACCGCCTACGGCAGAGTCATGAAGTGCGTCTCCTCCGCCTCGGGTATCATCCCCCAGATCGCCCTGATCCAGGGTATATGCACGGGCATGGCTTCGGTCATCGCCACCATGTTTGATGTAACGGTCACCGTGAAGTCGGTCTCCGAGATCGCCTTCCACAGCGGCTCCGCCAAGGGCGAGGACAAGACCTCCTACGCCGAGGGCTGCGGCCTGACCTCCATCAACGCCGAGAATGATGCCACCGCCGTGCTGGCCGTTCGTGATCTCATCATGCTTCTACCCCGCAATAACCGCGACGTGGCCGACGTGGAGCCTACCGACGATCCCGCCCGTCCCATCCCCGCTGACGAGCTGACGGGTCTGGCTCTGGTCAAGGCTCTGGCCGATAACGGTAAGGTCATCGACCTCTACGAGGCCTTCGCTCCCGAGCTGACCACCGCCCTCTGCGCCATTGGCGGCCGTACCTGCGGTGTTATCGCCACCGACGTGTCCGTAGACGACGGAAAGCTCACCCCCAAGGGTGCCCGTAAGGCCGCCCGCATGGTGTCCTTCTGCGACGCATTCTCCATTCCCGTGGTGACTCTGGTGGATTCCGTGGGCGTGGACAGCGGCTCCCCCCGCGAGCCCGCTCCCGTCTTCGGCAAGCTGGCCAAGGCCTACGCCACCGCAACTACCGCCAAGATCAGCGTAGTGGTGGGCAACGCCTACGGTGCCGCCTTCACCTTGCTGGGCTCCCGCGCCCTGGGTGCCGATCTGGCTCTGGCCCTCCCCGAGACCGTGATCTCGGTGCTGGCTCCCGAGGTGGCCGTGGCCTTTCTCATTAACGATCAGATCACCGAGGACAAGCCCCGTGAGGCTGTGGAGGCCGAGTGGATGGAGACCGTGGCCTCTCCCGTGGCCGCCGCCGAGTCGGGTGACATTGACGATATCGTCCCCGCCGCCGAGCTTCGTGCCCGTCTGTCCTCTGCTCTCTATATGCTGGCAGAGAAGGCCGACACCACCCCCGACCGCAAGCACGGCGTTCCCACGCTGTAAGCAAGTGGGGGAACGGGTATGATCCAACGGATCTGGAAACGGCTGACCGCGTTGCTCATCGGGGTGCTACTGTGCTTCACCCTTCCGTCCTGCGGTGCACTTTCCGTCGTCAAGGATGCCTTGAGCACCCTCACAGACAAGCCCACCGATTTCGACCGCTATATCGAATATCTGAACGGGTTGGAGGATCACGAGGACATCTACGACGGCTACGGGTATCTGGCAATGGCCTATCCTGTGACCGTACAGGACGAGCAATGTCTCAATCTCGCGGGTGTTACGAACGCCAAGGGCGAGAACGTGGACAAGGACTTCACCCTGACCATGGTTCTCATCATTCCCGAGGGAGGTCAAGAGATTCACTTCGGCTTTGACTTCTCGGAGGTAAACAAGGACGGGAGCCGCACCAAGCTGGTGACAGGTACGGGTACTCTCAACGCCGCCGAATATAACGGCAGTCTCCCCGCCTTCACCGACTACACCAATACCATGAGACAGGACGGAGGCGGAGAAGAGCACTACCGTCAGATGGCCACCGAGGAAATGAACCACCTGCTGACCGCCGCCTCCGTGCTTCTTGGACGTGCCGATTTGGATTTGTCCGCCCTCGGATTCACCTACACCCCCGAAGAACCCGAAACCAATCAAACCGTTTCATTCCAATAAATACGACAGATGCGTCTGTCATAGTCCATATTACTTGAAGAAATCTTTCATTCCTACGGAGGATATTCATGAAAAAAATCATCAGTCTGACCCTCGCGGCGCTGATGCTGGTCACCCTTCTCCTAACGGTCACCTCCTGCGAGGTGTCCATGGAGGGCACGACGGGCTACACGCGGCTGAGGGATCACGTCATCGACACCGTCGGCCAGAATAACGAGCTGGCCTTGGATGGCTCCGCCATGGGCTTTTCCGCCGTTCGGCTGGTTGCGCCCATAAAAAAGAGTGAAACCAAGGTCAACGAGGTGTATCTGGTCGCAGACGGAGGCAGCCAGAACGCGCTGTTCCGTCTTTCACTCAAGCTGACCGACTCCACCGAGAAGGCCCAACTGACCTATCAGGTCATCAACACCGCCGAACAAAAGCTCCTGCTCGGCGCGGAAGCCACCGTCCTGCTCACCCACTACACAGGCAACGACCTTGTGGAGTTCACCTCGGTGACCAACATCCACCCCGAGAAGGAGCAATCCTACCGCGAGGCGGTAACCTCCATGCTCAACTCCGCCCTCAAGGTGCTGGATACCTACACCACCGAAAAAATGGACATGAACGTCCATGAGCTGGGCTTCATCGCCCTCTCCGAGAAGTACATGGCTCCCGTGGAGTCAGTTGAGGCCGAAGAAGACCTCGGCGGTGCCTTCTCCCCCGCCCGCCTCAGTAAGGCAGGCCTCATGATCATCCAGGGCATGGGCATGGTGTTCCTGGTTCTGGCCATCCTGTGGATGGTGCTCCTGATCTTCA